>JBBDNJ010000308.1:0-11420 GCA_040877705.1 Binatia bacterium
TATCAGGTCGCCGGACGGCCACAAATTTATCTATCTTATTTCCGGCTCAAGGGCCTTCCCTCTGCTTTAGAGCTTCCTGGAGTGCGTTTACGGTTTCGGGCTTCTGAGAAAGCAACTCACCCACGATTTCCGATACTTCTTCGCCGGTCCTCGCCACGAGCGGGCGCGCAGTCTTTTTGAAGTCAGCCATAAAGGCCGGATCGGCAAGGGTCTGGTCAAATGCGTTTCGTAGCGCGGAGACCCGATCTTTGGGAACCCCAGGGGCGATGGCATATGGAAACGACATTTTGCCCGGCGCATAAACGATTTTCAGTAATCTGCGGCCTTCATCCGTCGGTGCAGCCGCCTCGGCGGCCACGGCGTTTTTCAGCCACGGATGGTCGGGAACACTGGAGCCAAAAATCACCAGCATGTTGAGAAGCTTCTTCGGCTCGAAAAACATCTTCAGGTCGGAGGTAAATGACTCCCAGCTAATGCACATTCCATCTAGTTCCCGATTCAAGACCGCATTGGCGACCGGCCTTGCACCGGCATAGCCATAGATAATTTTAAACTTGAGCCCTAATGCTGCCCTCATCACAGCCGCCGTATCCGTAATCCCGGAGCCCGGGGCTTCACCCCCCATATTTACCGCCCGGCCTGACGGACCCATAATCTGTTTCACGTGAGTGACACCGGTATCTTGATGAACTCCGCACGCGTTCTGGCTCGCGGAAACGCTCCCCAGCCAATTGTAATTGCGCCCGTCGAATTCTATGCCTTGACGGCGCATGAGTTGCTGCAGCACCATTTGCGAATTGAACGTCACGATGTGAGTGCCGTCTTTACGGAGTGTTTTATAAGTAAGATTGGCAGCTACCAGGCTTCCCGCTCCAGGGCGGTTCTCCACGATGACATTGGGATTTCCCGGGATATGGTTACCTAAGTGCTTACCGATTACTCGCGCCGTAATATCGTAGCCTCCACCTGGAGCGAACCCGACGATGATGGTCACCGTTTTCCCTGTGTAAAAATCAGCCACTCCCTTCTCGTCGAGTGAACGCGGCTTTTGCCCTGCCGCCGCAGCCATCAGAACAGGGGCGGTAAGAGCCATGATCAACATCGCCATAAAAAAATCTTTACAAATTCTGGCGATTACTTTACCTCTTGCCATACTAGTCTCCTTTCGTCTGTTTGCACCCAGCGTGTCTTGGCGGACTTAAACTCACATCAATCACAAGCCTTGCGTGACCTATTCGGCATGCAGCCAGTAGGTCATCGTGACCCGTTCCGCCTTGTAAAACTGGGGCAGAAAATCCTCTTGATTCGCATAAGGCCGGTTTGGAATGAGTCTTCCGGGAAATGAGACCACAAGAGGGTTCACGTCGAACGGGTAAGGTTTGACAATGGCGTTACTCTCATCCCGCACATCGACGGTCAAAATCACATCTTTGCTCCCCGGCGCGACGGGCACGGGAGTATTGCTCAACTGGTTACTGGGACCGTTTTTTCGCTGGGTGCTGTTGAACGGATAACGGTTGCAGACGAACTGTCCCAACTGATCGTAAACTTCCATGAGTTTAAAATTCATCCAGAGCTGCTCGTCTGATAGGAAATCGCGATATTCTTCGGAGCTTTTTAACTGATTCATGAGCTTCGCTCGGTAGTTCTCCTGTTCGCTGAGAAATTCTTTCACCTCCGGATAAACCGTGTAGTCCGGCATATAAGGGAGTAGGCCCCGTCCCTGAGTCAGGAGTCCGTCGGAGTGTAAAGAAACCACGTATCCGGCATAAGGATCTTGCTCGGCAAGACGAGAGATGCCGTGCCGGTAGAAATCGAGCCAGATGCGTCCGCCAAGATGTTTGATACTGCCGATGTAGTCCGGCGGCAAACCTTCGTTGCTGACATGCGGTTTGATCTCCCAATCCCACCAGCCTGTGTCATGTTCCTGCGCGGCCAATACCATGGCGGCATAAGGGGATGGATGCGCGAAAGTGTCGTTGCCCCAATGGGCAGCAAACCAGCCCGTCACTTTTGAGTGGTCGACCTGCAATATCAACAGCAGGCGTTCATTATCATAGGGACAAACCATCATGGCGCGGTCTCCTTTCTTTTAGTACATAATGCTAGCAACATTGGCGCGGTCATTCGCCGATAAACTCTCAAGTGTAAAAGTCTTCTCTAACTCTTTACTACTCAAGACAGAAGCGTTTGCGCGCTGTCACTGAGCACGGCCTGGAGCTCAGACAACGGCCAAGGCCGCCCGAGCAACGCGGCAAGCACAGCCTTGGTAGCGTTCGGGACATGCGGTTCATCGGTTCCGTAAACGAGCCTATTACTGCCAAACGTGGCGCGTGCGCAGTCCAGCGCCGGCCCGTGCATGCACGCCGTGTCATAATAACAGTTGCGCAAGTATTCGCTGGGCGGACGCAGACATTTTTCGTAGCGTTTGTAGCCGCGGTCGATGCGATCGACGACCATGCACAGACTGCCACCGCAATGTGACCAGACTATGCGCACGCCAGGGCATTCCTCTAGCACACCGGCTAACACCAGCTTACTTGCCGCCATGGCGGTTTCCCCAAGATAACCTACGGAGAGGAATTCGCCGGGGTCGTTGGCGGGGCCATTGGACGGAAAGGATGGATGCACCAGCACCAAAAGCTTGCGCTTGTGTGCCTCGCGCCAAAACTCGCGGAGCTCCGGTGCATCGAGCGTATAATCAGCGATGGTCGTCGTAATACCGACTCCGACGGCCCCCAAGCTCAGTGCTCGGTCCAGCTCACTGATCATCGCTGCTGTACTGCTGCAGGGCAAGGCTGCAACGAAGCGAAACCGGCCAGGATATTGCCGGCAGACAGCCGTGAAACCGTCGTTGATGAGCCGTGCCGTTACTAAATCGCCAGTGCCGGCCCAGCCAAGATTAAGCGCGCCAATAGATAGAACTTGAAGGCCAATACCTGCTTCATCCATCACTCGCAACCGAGGGCTAAGATCCTCCTGTCCTGGTGGCACTGACATAGTGTGGCTGCCCCGGCACACTAACGCCAGTCCGCGGGATGAATTCAAAAGTTCAAATTCCGGCCGGGCCTTGACGATTTCCGCGAAGCATCCTTCCGGGTAGATATGCGCGTGCATGTCGATGATATTTCCGGCTGTCATGTTTGGTTCTCTAGGAACTTGGGTTTTAGTCTACGACGAGGAATTGCTCTTGCGGATAAGCTCCAAAATGTAATCTGGCCTTAGTGGCAGCTTCGTTACCTCAACACCCAGAGCATTGGACACCGCATTAGCCAATGCCGCGCCGGCTGCAGTAATTCCGCCTTCACCGGCGCCTTTGACGCCGAGTGGGTTATGTGGAGACGGGAAGTCTTCGGTCGAAATGAACTGCGCTTTGGGCATTTCCATCGCGGTCGGCATTAAATAATCCATGAAACTCGTTGCCAGAGGTTGACCATCTTCGTCATAAACAAAATCCTCCAACAGAGCGCCGCCGATCCCTTGCGCCAGGCCCCCGGCCATTTGTCCCTCGATAATCATGGGATTGATTTTCCGTCCGACATCTTCGGTTACCAAATAGTCGAGAATTTTGATCACTCCGGTTTCACGATCCACTTCGACCGCCGCGACGTGCACGCCATAGGGAAATGGCCGTTTGTCGGTGGCAAAAAAGTCTTCCTCGGAAATGCCTGGCGTAATGCCGCTTTTGAGAGCCGAGCCAGGCAATGCCAATCGCGCGAGATCGGCAAAACTGAGAGAGCGTTCCGGCGCACCGCGAGCCACGACCCGGCCGTCGCGAAGAATAAGATCGGCGGCGTCGATTTCCAAAGCCGCGGATGCGAGGCGCAGCAATTTGTCTTTCACCTTGCGCGACGCGCCAACGGCGGCGCTACCCGCCATAACGGTGGAGCGGCTGGCGTTGCTGCCGTTACCGTAGGGGACCTGCGCCGTGTCGCCGTGCACCACGCGCACGTCATCAATGCTAACCTGCAGTTCGTCCGCGACGATCTGGCTCAGTGCCGTTGCAATGCCTTGGCCGACGGAGTTGCAACCGGAGTAGAGCACCACCTTGCCGGCATTGTCGACTTCCACCCGCGCATACTCCCATGGGCCGATGCCGCTGGTTTCGACGAAACAGCCTATGCCTACGCCAATGGCTCGGCCTTGGTTCTTGGCTTCGGCACAAGTCGTTTTGAGCTGTTCGTAACCAAAGCGTTCCAGCGCGTGGTCGAACTGGCCCGGAAAATCGCCGGTGTCGTAAACCATGTAGTGAAAGGGGTGTTTGCCGAGGTCGTAGGGCATCTCTTCGTGGCGAATCAAGTTTCGCCGCCGGACGTCCGCCGGATCCAGATTGAGACGGTGTGCGACCATATCCAACAGCCGCTCGCGGACGAAATTCGCTTCGTAGCGCCCTGGGCTGCGGTAGGTGCCCACGGGCGTCTTGTTGGTTAGTACGCAAAAAACGTTGCAGCGATAGTTTTTCACTCGAAACGGGCCGCGCAACATAGCGGAGGCGGCGATGGCCGGAACGCCGCCATGGGTCCGCGTATAGCCGCCCATGTCAAAAAGAATCTCGGCATCCATTGCCATGATCGTGCCGTCTTTCTTGACGCCGATCTTGACGCGGTGCTTTTGCTGGCGAGATTGATTCATCGCCTTGAGATTTTCCGAACGGTCTTCGATCCAACAGATCGGTTTGCGGAAATGCATGGCGGCAAAGGGAATCAAAAAATCTTCCGGATAAAATTCGCCGCGAGCGCCAAACCCGCCGCCGACCTCCGGCTCGATGAAATGAATACAACTCTGCGACAGGCCGGTGAGTTCTGAGAGGATGCGCCAATTCGTGTGCGTCATCTTGGTCGGTCCCCACATGGTGAGGAGACCTTTGCCTTCGTCCCACTCGGCAACGAGGCCGCGGGTTTCCAACGGTACGGCCGAATGACGTTGTGTTGAGAATTCCTCCTCCAGGATCAGGTCACAATCGGCGAAGGCTGCGTCCACGTCGCCGACATTGACTTGAAAGTTGGCCGCTATGTTGTTTGCCACGGCGTTGTGAAGTTGCGGAGCGCCGCTCTGCATGCTCGCGCGCGCGTCGGTCACGGCGCCCAGCGCTTCGTATTCGACGTCGATCAGTTCGAGGGCGTCTTCAGCGACGTACCGGTTTTCCGCCACCACTACGGCGAGCGGGTCGCCGACGTAACGCGCTTTCGTGGTTGCGATGGGCGTCTGTTGCGACCGTTCCAGCCCGGGAATCACGCCGGTGCGCATCGGAATGGTTTTCAGTCCGGGCATGTCGGCGGCGGTGAGCACGCCGATGATACCGGGCAATTTCAACGCAGCAGCCGCGTCTATTTTGACGATGAGCGCATGCGCGTGGGTACTGCGTAGAATCGCGGCATGCACCATGCCCGGCCGATGAATATCACCGACGTATTTGCCAATGCCGCGCAGCAATCTTACATCTTCTTTACGTTTTATTCTTGAACCGATGTACGCCATGAATTGTGCGTCCTCTTGTAACTGACCTCTCACCACAAAACGTAACTTAGATCGACTTGAAAGCCGTTTCTTCCTCTCCCGCAAACCCAGCGACGGAAAAACGCAATTAACTCTTGGCGTTAACTGTACTTAACGTTTTCGCCGCTTCCTGTATCGCCTCTATGATGTTCTCGTAGCCGGTGCAGCGGCACAAATTGCCACTGATCCATTCACGGATCTCTTCCTCGGTTGGGTTCGGTATTTCCTTTAGGAGGGCTTCCGCCGTCAGCAAAATTCCCGGAGTGCAAAAACCGCATTGCAATCCGTGAAACTCCCAAAATTTTTGCTGGAGCGGATGCAGTTCGGTTGCACTGGGCGCCAGCCCTTCGATTGTCTTCAGCTCTGCGCCGTTGACTTGCACCGCGAACATGAGACACGAGCGCACCGGTTCATTATCCAGCAGAACGGTGCACGCCCCGCAAACGCCGTGTTCGCAGCCAACATGCGTGCCCGTAAGGCCAAGGTCATCCCGAAGAAAATCGGTCAAAAGCTGGCGCGGTTCCACATTACCGCTATATTGACGCCCGTTGATTGTTACGTTGATCTCACGCTTGGTCATTTCAGTGTCTCTACGCTTTCGTTCTTTGGTCTAACAGTTAAGCCGCTGCCCGAGCTGCCGCAGCTTCTAAGACGCGGCGCGCGAGCGCCTGGCTCACTTCTCGCCGGTACTCCGCACTGGCATGAATATCGGATTCCGTATCGAGTTCGGCTGCTGCTGCATTGGCTATATGTGAAAACAGAGTCGCATTAGGTTTTTGCCCTATCAGTACTTCTGCCTTAGCTGAGAGGTGGGGTTTCGCGCCGGTGAAAACCAGTCTGATTTTGTCGATGGTTCCATCATTCTTAAGTACGAGCACCCCGGCAACTGCCGCAAGCGCGAAGTCGCCGTGGCGCCGGCTTACTTCTTGAAAGGCCCAACCCGTCTGTGATCCGGATTGAGGCACGCGTATCTCGACGACGAGTTCGCCCGGCTCCAAAACGGTTGTCATTACATCGACGAAAAAATCCTTGGCGGAAACAATTCTTTCCCCGTGCGCGCTACGCAAAACGAAGGATGCATCCAGCGCCGTCATGACCACTGGGAGTTCGGCTGAAGGATAAGCATGGGCTATGCTGCCGCCCACCGTGCCGCGGTTACGATTATGAATGTGGCCGATATGCCGCGTAGCTTCCTGCAAGAGTGGCCAGCCCTCAGCCACCATGACGGATCGCTCCAGGGCACGCTGCCGCGTCATGGCACCGATACGTAGTTCGCCATTTTCGACTTTGAGGAAATTCAATTCCTGCAAACCATTTAAATCCACCAAATGCGCTGGGCGAGCTAAGCGAAAGTTCATCATAGGGACTAGGCTTTGTCCTCCGGCAAGCGGTCTGGCCATGTCCGCGTGCTGCTCTAATAGTTGTAGCGCCTCCGTTAAAGATGCTGGCGAATAGTACTCGAACGACGCCGGTTTCATAGTTGCCTCACGCTGGTTGCCCGAAGAAGTTATGCGGACGCCAAAGTATGGGTAATGGTAATGCGTTCGCCGCGGTAAAATTCATCAAGGAAATCTTCTGAGTTCTTATAAGATCGATTGGGAACCAGCCGCGCAGTAAATGACACGGGCATTGGGTCTATGTCAAAAGGATAGGGATGGACAACGGCGCGATTTGCACCGACGGTATCAATGCTTACTTTCACCGGTTTGGTGCCGGGCCCAACAGGAACATCCACGTCGTTCAGTGTTTTTGTCGGGCCGAGTTTGCGCGCGGTACTGTTCAACGGATAACGATTGCAGAGAAATTGCGCCAATTGATCGAAGACCTCCATGTATTCATAGTTCGTCCAGACCTGTTCGTCAGAGGTAAAGTGCTTAAATTGATCCGATTCGCGCAATTGATCCAATAACTCAAGCCGCAGCTGCTCCTGATGCTCGACATAAGCTTTCACGCGCGGGTCGGAAGTGCGATCTGGAGGATAACTGTACTTGCCGTAGCCCGCGTTCATGAGCGCAACGCCATGCATCGCCATCAACAGAGCCGCGTATGGATCACGTTGCAGGACATGGTCTACGGCATTTTTGTAGAAGTCGAGCCGAAGCTGCCCCAAGTACTTGAAGCTGCCATCGTGATAATCAAGGGGATAACCTTTGTCATTCAGGGTTGACGGGCACATTTCCCATTCCCACCAACCTATGTCGTGTTCCTGGGCAGCTAAAACCACCGACGTATAGGGCTGGGGCCTGGCAAATTCTTTGTTGCCCCAATGGGCAGCGAGATAACCCGCAACCCGCGAATGATCAATTTGCAACGCCAGTACCAACCGAGAATCATCGTAAGGATGAGACATCATAAAAGCGATTCCTCTCAGGATTTTTAATTACATCGCACAATAATTCGTACCAACCAAATGCTTCGTGTGTCAAGGCAAGCGAGTAGTTAATCTCATGAAATTTACCACAATACTTGCGAGCTGTCCTGTAATGTATGTTGCACGATTGCTCAGTTCCATCGAGAACGTTAGTTATAAGTTTTGACAGGGGTTGCTGTTCTCGCTTACTGGATCTAAATTTGTTCTCCTACCTTTGAGCATGCGAATTGCACTACACACGTTTCCTGGCATCAACTAATCCCGAAAAACTCTCTATACTCCCTGGGGTTCAATTTTTCGCTAGAAACGTTCACGGGATAGAGATTGAAATTCTCCGGGTTAAGTCTCTCGACTTTCGGTTTCACACCTTTTCGGGCCGGAACTCGCCCTTCAGATGCCAGCAATTCTGCCCCTTCTTTAGAAAGCAAAAAATCGATGAATAGCTTCGCCACGTTCGGATTCTTAGCGTTCTTGCTTTGAGCAATAGGTTCCGTGAGCGTTATCATTGGGTCGACTGCAACCCAATCAACTGGAGCGCCTTTCTCTTTCATCAACTGAACTCCCTCAGCATAGGTAATGGCGATAGAGAACTCTCCTGCAGCCATCAATTGCGTGATTAGACTATTACCCTGTCGAAAGGCGGGCTTCTGAAGTCGAAACCGCTTCATATATCTCTCCCCCTTGTCCTGCCCCATAAATTCCTTCATGGCAAAGAACCAATCGTGACGTCTAACGTCAAGAATGATTTTTCCATCCTTCCACATTGGGTCGAGAAGGTCTTCCCACGTTTTTGGGACTTTATCCTTAGGCACAATCTGTGTGTTATAAGCGATAGTAACGAAAAGATCATAGGTATCTGTCCAATATCCTTGCGGGTCGTAAAAACCTTTCGGGAAAAATTTTTGGTGCGGTGACTTATAGGGTGCAAGCAACCCTTTTTCTTTAAGCAATATAATTTGAGGTCCCAGAGCGGAAACCACGTCCCACCCATGTTGTCCACCTTTTGCCTCAGTCAAGATTTTTTGAAGCAGTGGAGTCCCGCCAGCGCGAAAATATTTCGCATCTACAAAGGGATATTTTTTCATAAAAACTTGCACTTGCTCGTTCATGTCGGTCGCTCTACTCGCTCCATAGAAAACTAAGGCTCCCTCCTTTTTTGCAGCGGCCAAATCAACACCTTGCGCTAAAGCGGGTTCATTACACGCGAGCATCATCTGAATAAATATTCCAACCACAAAAAATGCGCCTTTTTTGATAGTTTGCTCTGATAGCATTTGGGCAACCTCCTAACTGCGGTTTCCGTGCACAAAGATACTCAGGTTTAATTATCCTTCTGAAAAGGTCGATGGTAATGGAGTCGGAGTTATTAGCTCGCAGCAGATGTCCCTTGAGCCACGCTTATGACCTAATCTAGCGTCCCGAGCGCGTTAATTGCGATGGAGAGCGATATGACCACATGTTCTGATCGCAGACCGTGCTTTGCGTAGAAGCCTTTTTCTCCGCGATGATGGTCGGTATGAAACCTGACGGTATGCTGGATATGGCGATTCTAATTCTGTCTTGTGCCTGCACGGGAGCCAAAAAGTGGAAGACGAAAATAAAGAGAGAGGCGTAAATAATCAGTTTGGAAAATCTTAGCTGAAGGATTGCAGATGGCATTTTGGCGCCCTCCAATCATCAGATATCGTTTTTGCAAAAACATTTAGCCGGGGGATTCCTTTGAGCGATAAGATGCCAACTATCGGCACGCCGAAGCGCCACGAGGTCATACCCCTTAAGCCATTGCGGCCGGCGCACCGGTCCAAGGCATCATAGGTTAAAAGATTCAAGATTGTTCTTTTTCACAGGGGAGTGTGAATTTGGAGGTAATTCCCCTCCGTATCAAAAAAATAGACTGAGCGACCCGACTCGCGAACATGTTCCTCGTACATAATTTTGACCCCCGACTTTTTGAGGTCAGCCACCGCGGTTGCGAAATCCCCTTTCGGCAGCTCTAGAGAAATGTGGGAAGTCCCGTCGTCAAAGTCTCCTCTTTCGAGGGGCTTGGGTCTTTGAAAAAGGACTAGTTCCGCCCCATTGTCCATGAAGAGCCGGGCGGTCATTGGATAATGTCCCATCGCATCTTTGTAGAGTCCTCCCGTGTCTATGTCGACATCGACTTTCGCGCATGTCATACCAAGAACTTCCGTATAGAACTTCCTTGCACGCTCCAGGTCATTAACTGGAAGACCGAGATGGTGAACCCCTTTGACCTTAAACATATGTTTTCCTCCTGTATTGTTATTCTGTAATCTTCAACCGCATCGCTAGATAATTTCTGAATCGGCATTCTTCACTGAACTGACTCAAGCGGATTAAGTACTCCCCTTTTACTGGCAATCATGAGCAATCAACCAGTTGACGATTTCCTTTATTACGAGGCTTCGATCCACGTTGCGTAAGTGATGGTTGCCACCTTCAACCGGAAACAAGCGAGTTCCGGCTCCCATACTTTCGGCCAGCTGTCGTCCATGTGTGATCGGCACGGTTTGATCTTCATTACCGTGAATGACAAGAGCCGGTTTTTTCATTCCTTTACTAATGGTCATGGCATCGGCAGCTCTGTAGTCTTTTTCCTCGAGGGGGCCGAAGCGGGATTCCAAAATTGATTTAGCGTTTGTGTTATCCAGAAGGATTCGCTCTAAATTGCAAAAAGGCGCCAAAGCCACCGCACCAACGAAACATTGCTGTGTTGCGGCAGCGATAAGAGACATAGTGCCGCCAGTCGATTGGCCTGCGGCCCAAACTCTATTAGTGACCGTATTCAGGACTGAGGCACACTTTGCCATATCGGCCGCCCACAGGCTGAGATCGCTTTGGCCAGTAGAATTACCGTAACCACGCTGATGAAATCGCAGAGCAAAGTACCCATTATCCGCCAAGGCTTCTAACAGATCATCATACTGTGATCCGCCACCCCAACCATGGCAAAAAACCAACCCTGCACTCCGGCTTAGTTTTGGAAGCCAGAGGGTGGCATCTAAATATTCATCCTCACTTTTAACATAAAATGAAATCGGCACGATTCTTCTCGTATGCTAGTTTTTATCTAGCCATTAACTTCATCACGATATTCCATACAACCGCGCAGCATTGTCCCAAAGAATTTTCGCCTTGATTTCATCGGAAATATCAGTCCGCTTACGGAATTTTACCACTGAGTGCGGGAAGTCACAGTCACCGTGCGGATAGTCGGACGCAAAGACAATGCGATCCGTCCCGATGACTTCAGTGGTATGCGCCAAACCGTCCTCATCCGGTTCGCAGGAAACGAAACAGCTCTCGCTCCTGACGTACTCGCTAGGCCTTCTTGGTACGCCGGTAGGATGATGCATCGAACGGGAATAATGGTCATCCATGCGCCACATCCAATACGGAAGCCAAGCAGCGCCGATTTCCAGAAAGACAAATTTGATTCTCGGGTATTTCTCCATGATACCGCCGCCAATCAAGGTCATGATGCCGATCATCAAATTGAACGGCATACCGACCATGTGAATATAGAAATACGGGT
>JBBDNJ010000309.1:0-11419 GCA_040877705.1 Binatia bacterium
AGGGCGGGGAGAGCGAAAGCTCTTCCCGACCCCTATCGGGAATAAGAGTCGACTTTCAGTCGACAAATCTAGAACGCTTCGGCTTGGAGCCGAAGGTCGTTCAGGGTTTCCTTTAACACGAGCGGTGCTGTGGGGCACCGGTTTTACTCATTGCTCAAGACATCTTGCGGAAGCCGTCGCGCCCGGCGATGATCTTTTACTCCTCGCAAACGGCGAGAGGAGTAGATGGCAGAGTCTTTCCTGTTTTTACTGATTCACTCCGAGCATGACTATGGCACACTTTGTTCTTTCCGTTGCCTCACTATAGATGCGAGGATGGAAACGAGTAAAATTCCGCCGACGACAGCTAGCGAAACACCGATGGGAATCTTGTAAAATTCGGCAATCAGCATCTTCAAGCCGACGAAACAGAGCACGAACGATAGACCAACCTTGAGGTAGTGGAACATCTCCATGACTCCGGCGAGGAGGAAGAAAAGAGCGCGCAGTCCAAGGATGGCAAAGACATTGGAGGTGTATACGATGAACGGGTCTAAAGTGATAGCGAAGATGGCCGGGATTGAATCGACTGCGAAAATAACATCGGTTGTCTCTACGACCACAAGCACCAGGAAGAGAGGGGTAGCCCAGAGCTTTCCATCTTTGCGGATGAAGAATCGTTGTCCCTGGTAGTCCGGGGTTATCTTCATGAAGCGGCGGACCAAACGGACAGCCGGATTTTTTTCCGGCTCAATTTTTTCGTCGCCAGAGAACAACAACTTAATTCCCGTGAAGATGAGAAAGCCGCCGAAGACATAGATCATCCAGTGAAACTTGGCCAGCAAGGCTGCTCCGGTCGCAATAAAGAAGGCTCGCAAGACCAGAGCCCCTAGAATGCCCCAGAAGAGGACTCGGTGCTGGTAGACAGCCGGAACTGCGAAGTAGGAGAAAATGACCAGGAAGACAAAAAGATTATCCACGCTCAAGGACCACTCGATCACGTAGCCGGTCAAAAATTCCAGCGCTTTTTCCCCATCGCGAAAAAAATAAACTCCCAGGCAGAAAAGAAGGGCCAGGGAAACCCAGACGCAGCTCCAAGCCGCGGCCTCTCGCATTGAAACAGCGTGCGCTTTGCGATGGAGCACTAGCAGGTCAAGGGCCAATATGCCTAAAACAAAGATGTTGAAAATGACCCATAAATACAGTTGCGAATCCATTTGTATGTCCCTTCGTCTAATTTGTTGGCGAGGCGGGCGAGGCCCTATGTTAATCAATATAGATAAGATTTGGATGAGCGGTCGTTCTAGATTCGCAAAACGACCCTGAAAGCGCGCAGATTTTGCCTGGAACTTCGCGCCGGCGGGCGGGTCAAGCGGTAAGGCAAGAGAGTTTGAAATGAAATTTCGCCGGCAGTCGAGGTTCGCGCGGGCACTGTTGCTAATAAATGGTCGCCGGCGCGAGGCTTGCGCACGGTGGAAAAATCCATCGAATCGTCTCGCCGGTCAAAAACGACAAAGTCTTCGGCAGAGATCTGAGCATAGCTTTCGAGTTGAAAAGAAGGCATGGCTAATCCGCCGAAGAGAAACAAAATCACTACGACCCCGTGAGAAATCGCCGCCTTCATCAACAAGCAGGGCTATCAATTCATATTCCTTTAGTCAATAAAGCTGATTAATATTGGTGCATCGGACATTGACGGTCGCAGCGATCAGCCATTCAAGCAACGAAACTGTGCGCGTCGGAATCTTTTTACTCGCCCATCCGTGAATACTGATGCTCGCGGCTGGTGATGAATTCCAGTAACGCTGCTTTGCCGTTTTCCGTGGCTTTTCTGGCGCGCTGGATGGCGGGCGCGATCTGATCCGGGTCTTCGATTCGTTCGGTCCACCCGCCGAGAGCGCGGCCGATGTCGGCATAATTGCCGCCGACGTTTTGCGTGCCGAAGAGTTCGTGCGACGTCGCCATGTGGCGCGTCTCCGCCGCCATAAAGTTATTATTCAACACCACCGTAAGGATCGGAATGTTGCACCGGACCGCGGTTTCAAAATCCAGCCCGGTCATACCGAAGGCGGCGTCGCCCATAAAGTTGACGCAAAATTTGTCCGGCGCCGCTAGCTTGGCGCCCATGATCAGTCCAAGACCGGTTCCGAGAGCATGGGATTTCCCCCAGCCGATGTAACTGCGCGGCGCCGGCGCCTGGTAGAAGGGGACGAGCTGGTTGCGCGGGCTGCCGGCGTCATGAGTGATGATCGCTTCTCGAGCATCGACCGCGCGCATGAACTCCCAGAAGACCCGATAGGGGTTGATCGGCACTTCCTTCGATGTAAGCTTCGGCATCCAATGATTGAGCCAGGGCTCTCTTAGCCGTTTGATCTCCGCCGCCACTGAACCATCGTTATGCCGGCCTTTTGCACCTTGAATATCTTTGACCGCTTCGATGAACTGTCTGAGGACTATCTTGGCGTCACCCAAGATGGGAAAATCAGCGACATAGTGTTTGTTGATGTCGCGTTCGTCGTTGGTGGCGTGAACGATTGTTTTTCCGGCGGGAATGGGCGCGGCAACGATGCTGTGGCGGGTGAGACTCGTGCCGATACCGAAGACCACATCGGCGGCCTTGAGAAACTCATGCACGGGCGGTGGCATGACGCCGGCGCCGGTACCGAGAGATAATGGATGAGTTTCCGGAAACGCGCTTTTGCCTTCTAGAGGCGTGGTCACGGGCGCTTGCAGCAAGTCGGCAAGTTCGATGAGTTCGGCCGACGCTTCGGCGTAGAGCACGCCTTGCCCGGCAACGATGACCGGGGATTTCGCTTGCGTTAATACGAGCGCTGCTTCAGCGATGTCGCGAGGATTGCCTCCGCTGATGGTTCGCTTGACTGGAGCATAACGGAGATCAGTGTCTGTCAATTCTTCAGTGGCTACATCTGCGGGGATTTCGACCAGCACGGGGCCGGACCGGCCCATTTTCAAGAGGCTGAACGCGCGCCGCATGACGTCGGACGTGTGCGAGGGCAGGATGATTTCTTCAGTCCATTTCGTGACCGACGCGTAGGATTGCACCGATCTGAAAAAGCGCTGAACCTGGGAAGTCGATCGAGCGTGCCCAACCGGTAGCAGCAACACAGGAACTGAATCCGAGTAGGCCGTGGTGATGCCTGAATAGGCATTCTCGGCTCCTGGACCGGCCTGCATGGTAAAGACGCCAATCCGCCGGCCATTAGAGATTCGAGTGAAACCGTCGGCAATACCGACACCGACCCTTTCCTGGCGGCAAATGATCGGTTTAATTCCCGCGGCCGAGGCAGCCTCGATGAGCGCGTTGGTTGGGTAGCAGCTGAGAAATTCCACGCCTTCGCGTTTGAGAATATCGCTGATGGCATCGACAACTCGCATGGGACCTCCTCATTATTTACACTAGCATGCTGTGACGACTTGTCATTTCGAAGCCCTTCGACGGCCTCAGGATAAACTCCGCTGAGAAATCTTTCCGCGCGCAATTACGGTATGCCATTGTGTTGTTTTGCAAAAAAGATCTCTCTCTTCGTTCGAGATGACAGAATAGAATATTTCGCGATGATGATGTGCGCAAAATTTGTCAAGAGTTCAGTTGAGTCAATCGTGCGCGCTCTCCCAGTATTTTTCCTTCTTCAATTGTTCTGCGACAAACTGTTTGGGGTCTTGGGTCGATGGGATCTTGGCGACAATACACGCCACATGGCGCAGATCGTTCTGTTCGGGCGTGAAAATCACATGCGGCGGCACTTTACCGGAAGCGGCGGCGTTAACGCACTGCAACAGGAATTTGCGCACGGCGCCGACCCGGGTAAGTAAGTCGTTTTCTTGTCGCGGCAGCATGGCTCGATCTCCTAATTTCAACCAACGGGCGGCACGATCACCGTCCTCGCGCGTTAGATCAACGCCTTCTCTATCATTCCGCTCGCGATTTGCAACTTGAGTTTGGCGCGGCTGTTGTTGCTGCGAGTGACAGCGCCTCAAGGGTGGGAAAAGCGCACGCGCCAATGGTAATTGATCAGGCCGAGGTATTCATGCAACGTGCCGGAAAGTTCGCTTGCCGCGTGCTCGTTGGGAAAGAAACTGAAGGGCGTCAACTCGATCTCGCCGATGGAAAAGTCGCCGGGCGCCGGAACCGGCTCCGGCGCGAGCCTCGAGAAAACCAGCATGCTGCGCGGCATGTGCACAGCGGAAGTGACCAGCAGGTAACGTTTGTAGTCTTTTTGCTTTAAAAGTTTTTGCACCTCGACGGCGCTCTCGAAAGTGTCGCGCGATTTCGCTTCGCCCAACACGTCGCTGGCGGGCACGCCCCAGCGAATCAAATAATCCCGCGCAATTTTGTTCTCGCCCTTGTCGGGAGTAAACGGATTGACGTGGCCGCCGGAAACGATGATCGGTCTCGGCTGAACGCGATAGAGTCGCCAGGCTTCGTCCAGGCGGCGAAACATGGATAGATTGATCGTCGAGAACGGAATCAACCCTCCGGCCGGCGTGATGCCGCCGGTCAAAACCACGATGGCGTCATACGGACCAACCTGGGTGGGATCGAGCACAGCCGCGTAGTTCGACTCGAGCGGATAGCGCAAGGCATAATTCACCAGCCCGCTGTGCAAGGCGAAAATCAGCAAGACGGTGCACAGCAACAACTTGCGCGACCAGGCGCGGCGCCAGAACACCAGCACCGCCAGCAGGTTGAGCAACCACAGTGCCGGCGGGAGCACCAAGACTTTGAGAAATTGCTTCAGGACGAACATGCGTCAGGGACGGTTGCTAGTTACCAGCGGCTAGTTCTAGTGAAAATCGGCAACTGGCGACTGGGAGCTGGCAACTTGAAACACTCACTCGGCATCGGGCTGCTTTTCGGGGGCGGCGTTGGCGAAGGCGGTAAGCGTCATGCAAGTCTTTTCTACTTCTAAAATTTTTCGATAATTCGAGAGATCGACGCCGAAACGGCGCGCGTTGGCGAGCTGGGGCACGAGGCAGATATCGGCCAGAGTCGGCGTCTCGCCGAAGCAAAACTTTCCCTGCTTCGATGCCGAGATCACCATTTGTTCCAGGGCGGAAAGGCCAAGGTCGATCCAATGCCGCGCCCAGCGATGGGTGTCATCATCGGTTTGCTTGTGGTCGTTCTTTAAATGATTGAGCACCCGGAGATTTTGGATCGGATGCACTTCGCAGGCGATCAGCAGCGCCATGCTGCGCGCAACGGCGCGGTCGGCTGGAGCACCGGGCAGCAGCGGCGGTGCCGGATAGCGCTCATCGAGATATTCGATGATGGCAAGCGATTGCGTGAGAATTCGTCCGCCATCTTCCAGCGCCGGTACCAGGGCCTGGGGATTGATCGCCTTAAAAGCCGGACTGAGTTGCTCGCCGCCGCCTCGGCGCAAATGAATCGGCGCCTGCTCGTAGTCCAAGCCTTTCAGGTTAAGCGCGATCCGCACGCGATAGGAAGCCGAACTGCGAAAGAAGGTGTAAAGTTTCATGGGAGAAATCCTCTGTGGGTCGCCTGTAGGGGCGCAGCATGCTGCGCCCCTACAATAATATGTGTGTCATGCTCCTAATTCCACGGAAGTCACGAACGGCAGGCCACTGACAACTTCCCGTACGCCCGAATCATCGATGGTTAGCAAGGTTCCGTCGGAGGTGCCGGCCACCATACCGTTGCCATCCGGACTGGCACACATATGCATGACGCCGCCGTTGAGGTTGTCGACGACTTTCTCCCAGCTCGATCCTTTATCGCGGCTGCGGAAAATAGCGGCCATGGCGCCTTCAGGGCGTATCCATCCATTCGGCCGTCCTTTGGCGCTGCCGAGATAAACGTCCCCATCTTTGTCTTCAGCCACGGATGTGCCGTAATCGTGGCTCTTAGGCGTGATCTCTTGCCAATGGGCGGCACGGTCGACGCTGCGGAACGCCGCCTCACCGCAGGCCGCGAAAACCATTCCTGGATTGTTCTTGGACGCCAATACTTCATGGATGTCCATATCGGTTAAGCCTTCGTTGGCCGGCTTCCACTCCTGTCCGCCGTCGTCACTGACGAGCATGCCACCGACTTCGATCCCGGCGTAAAGCCGATTGGGCGAAGCGGGATCGAATGTCAAGTAACGGGTGCGCGATTGTAGTTCCGGACTGGGCGGAAAATTAGCTCCGGCGCTGTTGACGCGTACGCCTGCCAATTCTTCCCAGCCGCCGTTCTTGTTTCTGTAGACCGCCGATGGAATGGTGCCGACCATGACACCGCCATTTATCGCCAATGCCGAGAAAAGCATCATCTTGGGCACATTGGGATTGGCGCGATTCCAGGTCGCCCCGGCATTATCGGTATAGAAAAGACCGGAGTGTTCGGAGCCCGCATAAATTTTATGCGGATTTTCCGGATCAACCGACATGCAGGTCAGGCTCCAGTATGACAGATCGCGTTTGATTTGCCGCCAGTCCCTGCCGTTCTTTTCGAAACGGTACCAGCCCGATAGTGTCGCTACATGTAACGCTTTCGTCCTACCGTTGGCTTGGCTCATGATTGTCTCCTTTGGCATTCCGCCTATTGAAATTTGAGACACTTTTAACTCTTTCGGGGCATAAATCGCAAACGCCAATGCCGCTAATCGTTGAGCGCTTCGTCTAAGATCAATTGCCCTCGGATCCCGCGTTCCCAGGCGCTGTTGATGACAGATTGCGCCGCCGGTAAGGGCTGCTTGCGAGGGAAACCTTTGGTTTAGCCCCGATTGCTGTCACTCGCGGCGGGAACTCGCCGAACCGAGAGCTTAAGAGTGGATGGACTGACCTCCTGCAGCGTGAGTTCTTTCGGGTATCGGACGTTTTGCTCCGATATATTGAATGTCCGGCGGCCGAGTTCCGCCATCGAAACGTCAATGGCGATTTTTATGTTGTTCGAATTCAACAAATAGAAAGCTCGGCGCGGCCCGCTGAACGTCGCACTGACCACCGGCGGCTCGATCTCTTCGACCAGCAGATTGGCTGGAAGATTTTCGATGCTCACCGGAATCTTGTAACTGAACTCGACGGTTTTTGAGCCGGGTACGAAGATGTACCAGAAACCGATGGCGAGGGCGATGGCTGTGGCCTTGGCGATCCAATTCTCGCGAAAGAACGGCAGCGAGAAATTGTTTTGCCCGGTCGAGGGAAACTTCACCTGGAGAAAGCTCTCGATGATAGCTCCGAGCTGCTGTATATTTTCCACCCCGCGGAGCTTACCGTCTCTGGCCACGGAGATCGTGCCTCGCTCTTCGGAAACGACGATACACAACGCATCTGCCAACTCCGCCAAACCTAGGGCCGCCGAGTGTCGAGTGCCGACGTTGGCGAGTTGCCCGAGGTCCTTGGAAAGCGGCAGATGAGCGGCAAAGCGCGTGATCGTGTCTTGTTCCACAAGGATCGCTCCATCGTGCCCCGGAGAATGAGAATCGAAAATGCTCTTCAGCAGCGGGCCGCTGAGTTTTCCATCGAGCGCAATTCCGCCGGTAATGTGCCGTTCCAACGGATCGTTGCCGCGGATCACGATCAAAGCGCCGACATGTTCCTTGGCCAGATCAGCGACAGTGCGCACGAGGACGTCCGAAGTGCCGGAACCGAGAGTTGGGACTCGTTTGCGCGCCAGGCTCCAGACGGCGATCCGCTCGAACAATTGGCGTAACTCCTCCTGGAAGATGACCACGATCATGATCAAGAAGATGGCGAAGAAGCCCTGGAAGATCCATGCCGTCATCTGCAGATCGAGATACTTGGCGATGATGTAAATAGAACCGAGAATCAACATGCCGCGAACCACAAAAGCGGCGCGGGTCTGCCGTGCCCAGACTATCGCCGTATAGAGAAGAATGGCGACAAAGATAACGTCGAGCATCTCCGGCAACGTGACGGTCCAGAATGGATTGTTGGTGTTATCGATCATAAGCTCCTACAAAGCTCGCAATAGATGTGGATGGCAGCCGAACTCTAGAACAGTTTAACATCGTCGACGACAGTTGTAATCTGCCGCTCATGGTCTGACTGCGATTGTGATAAAATAGCACGGTAATCGGCGGACACATAACGCGGAAATTAGAATAATGAGACTGCGGCTGCGACGCATCAGGCACCGGTACAGCCGAAATGCAGGATTACCGTCACGCCGGTTAAAAGAGCCGGGTGCGTGGCGCAGTGTAGCCAGGTTTATCCTACCGATTCATTTCCCTGCGGATTTCCTCAAGCACGCTGAAGTCGACCATTTGGTTAAGCGGAATGTCACCGATACTTTTGTCGGCGGCTTGAAAGAGCTGCACGTGGACCTTTAATCCCGCCATGGACGAAGCGCCGTCTTTGCTGGCGGCTTTCATGATGGATGTGTAGGAGTCGCGGGCCACCGCGGCATCGAGTTTCCACTCCCGCTCGACAATCTGAATGGTCTCCTCCGCTCGGTCTCTGGCAAACATGAGTCCACGGTACAACGCGCGCACGAGTCGTTTTACCTGACCGCGATTTTCAGCCAGGCGGCGGTCCGTAGGCGAATGGGGCGCGGCTCAAGAGGTAATTCGGGTTTTAGAAGGGAAACGCCCGAAGAATCCGGTCATGGAGCTGTCGTAAAAAGTCGGGATTATGAAACAACCCTCCCGGTTTGCGAGTTCTAACGTATAACGCCGTTCAGCAGCGCTTGGGTCACTTCGACGGCGCCGTTGGAGGTAAGCCGGATGACGTTCACTGTTCCGGCGTACTCGGGCGAACCGGAATAGTAGGCCGTGACCTCCCCGCTGCCGACGGGAGTTGCCTGGTTCCAATGGCCCAATGCCACATAGTCGGCCCCGGTGGCGAGCAGTTCCTCCCGGTGAATCAGCCAGGAGCCGATCAGTCGATTGGGATCTCTCGCGGCGTCAACATAATGGCCGTGCGCAGCGGCAAGCTGCCAGCGCGTTGACCGCGGCCGCGGATCGGCGAGCGGCGACATATCGGCGTAATCGACATGCGCCCGGCCCCAAATTTCTAATTCGAATTCGGCAAACATCACGGACTGATCGACGTTGAGACCGAGAATCCTAACATTCGGGATCTGCGCGAGCCCGCCGCGTCGATAGACGGAATCAGCCGTGAGCGGGTCGTGATTACCGGGCAGAATAACGATGGGGTTTCCATAGTCGCGCAACATCTGCGCGGCGCGTTCGAGGAGTTCGCCGGGTTGACGATGATTGTCAAAAGTATCGCCGGCCAATAAGACGACATCGGCGCCTATTACTCTTGCCACGGCTAAGACCTTGGGAAGGACCGCTAACGAATCGTGATTGCTAAAACTGTCGTCGGTGCCGAGATGCAGATCAGAGCTATGAATGATGACTACTTCCGGGTGTTTATCCTGGCTCATAGGCGAGTCCCACTTTCAAGTCGACGGATAACCTGCTGGTTATAATTATAAGGTAGTCAATTGCAACAAAAACAAAGCGGATCGTTTTTGACGACCCGCTTTTGGATACTTTGGAGGGAAATAACGACACAAAAAGTTACTTCGTTTTCGCGTCGGTCTTTTTCTCTCCGGCTTTCGCTTTTGAATCGGCTTTCGTTTTGGTTTCGCTTTTGGCTTTCCCGCCTTCGATGCTCGTCGCCGTCATCTTATATTTGATAGTAACTTTATCGCCTTTTTTGATATCGCCGGTGGTTTTGGTGTCCTTGTCCCGAGCGATTTCCCAGTTTTCGTTGCCTTTCTTCACTATGATCGCGTTCTCCTTCACGTCCACGACCGGGCCAGTCACTTAATAGTCCTTTGCACTGGCCATGGATGCGGAGGCAAGGAAAAAAGTACCAATCAATAGACCTAGAAAACGTTTCATGGCGTACACCCCCCTCATTTTTTTGGTTGTTTAAAACCATTCATTGATCGCACGGTCCTCCATCCGAGACGACCCATTGATACGTTCGTCCTGTTATAGACGTTGACCCCTACCGATCGTTTCAATTCCTTACTTATACACTATCGGACGGATCGTCAAGATCGCCTCTTCGCAGAATGTTTGCCAACTTCAACAGGACGCGAATCGCTCATGATGTCATGCGGCTTATGCAAGCCCGGTTAATTTCCTGTCCTGTGGAAGAGTTAGACGGAAATAGTGCGTTGGAACATGCCGGACTCCGTGGTGCGTTGGAAAGAAAGCGAAAGTGCCGGCTAGGTGCGGAGGGACACCCGGCTCAGGCAATATTGACGCTGAAAACTTACTTGGCAGTCTTGTTCTCGTCCATCTTGGCGTCGGACTTTTTGCCTTTAGCTTTGGCTTTAGCTTTGCCATCGGTTTTGGTAGCTTCGGCTTTTACTTTACCGTCAGTTTTGGTGGCTTCGGCTTTGGCTTTACCGTCCGTCTTGTTCTCTTCACCCTTGCTGGCGGCATAGGCTGCCGAAGCTAAAAACATCGAAGCAACTAACACGCTAAGGAAACGTTTCATGTAGAGATCCTCCAGTATGATTTATCTTTTGTTTTGATTAAGAACGCCCGGGATGAGCGTGCCGCCCTCCGGTCGACCCGAACCCAGCTCGGTCGCTCTTGATGCCTTAGACGTGTGCAACCGTCCTTTAATTCACGTCCGGGGTGGTTTATACATTAACGTGTTGATTTTCACAATTAGATCGTGAAGTCATACAACCTAGAGTTCGATCCAGGAAGAAGGAGTAGCTCATGCCTGACACGATGCCGATTGCACAAGGACATGACGCCCATTTATTACTGCCGCGGATGGCCAATCGCCATGGCTTGATCGCCGGCGCTACGGGTACCGGAAAGACTGTGACACTTCGGGTCATTGCGGAGAGTTTTAGCCGCCTTGGCGTGCCGGTATTTATGGCGGATGTGAAAGGCGACCTGTCGGGAATGGCTCGCGCCGGCCAAGAAACTCCGAAAATTAAGGAACGGATCGATAAACTTGAGCTGAAAACGTTTCAATTTGCCGCTTACCCAACCGTCTTTTGGGACTTGTACGGTGAGCAGGGCCATCCGGTGCGGACCGCGGTCTCGGACATGGGGCCGTTGCTGCTAGGCGGCTGCTCAATCTAAATGACACTCAAAGCGGTGTGCTCAACCTGGTTTTTAAGATCGCCGATGATAACGGTATGCTGCTGCTCGACCTCAAGGACCTGCGCTCTATGCTGCAATACGTCGGTGACAATGCGGCGCAGTTCAAGACCCAGTACGGCAATGTCTCGGCGGCGAGCATCGGCGCCATACAGCGAGGCCTACTGCAGCTTGAAAGCCAGGGCGGCGAGCGTTTTTTTGGCGAACCGGCGCTTGAGCTGGACGATATCATGCAAACGGACGGGTCCGGGCGCGGAGTGATCAACATTCTAACCGCCGACAAGCTGATCAACTCGCCAAAGCTCTATGCGACGTTTCTATTATGGTTGCTTGCCGAACTGTTCGAGGGGTTGCCGGAGGTCGGCGATCCGGAAAAG
>JBBDNJ010000310.1:0-11404 GCA_040877705.1 Binatia bacterium
GGGAGTCGTCAATAGCGCCCTGGCCGGCTCTGATGCCGTGCTCATCGTCGGCGGAGTCACGTCGCTCAATTACTATTTGATGGCACAGCCCCAGATTAAGACGCCCGAGCAGCTCAGGGGCGGCTCCGTGGCGATTAGCCGTTTCGGTTCGGCCTCCGATTTCATCGCGCGCTTTGCTCTATCCAAAATCGGATTAACTCCTGGCAAAGATGTTAGCCTTGTCCAAATCGGCAGTACCTCCGCCCGCATGGACGCCACTTTGGCCGGACGCGTGCAGGCCACAGTGATCAACCCGCCCGCAAGCTTTATCGGCGAGAAGCGCGGCATGACGGTCTTGGCAGACCTTCCCAAACTGGGGTTGGTCTATCAGCACACCAGTGCGGCGACAACAAAAACATTTATCCGTACGAATCCGGATATCGTCAGACGCTACGTCAAATCTCAGGTGGAAGCCGTGCATCGAATTTACACGGACAAGGAAACCTCGATTAAAGTTTTGTCCAAATATTTCGGCCGCGGCGTGGAACGGGACATCCTGGAAAAGACCTGGGCGAATCTTCTCAATGACTCCGTGCTGCCCAGGAAGCAATATCCTTCTCTTGCAGGGATTAAAACGATTCTCGAAACCGAAGCCAAGGGTAAGCCGGCAAAGCCGGAGGATTTCGCCGATCTGACATTTATCCGCGAGCTGGACAAGAGCGGTTACATCGACAGTTTGTATAAGAAGAAATAGTTTGGTTTTTATTCCAGCATTATTGAGGAACGCCGACCATTGCCAATGCGATGGTCGGCGTTGCTCCAACCGCGATCAAATTATACTTTTCATCTTCACGGTCGTCTTCCTATTCCCGCTTTTTACTCATCTCGACGGATCGTAGTGCCAATCAAGACTCCGGTCCCGACGCCTCAGTCTTACGAGAACTTCGTTAAGCAGTTTCCAGACAAAGCCAAATACTAGGGCCTCTCCCATAGATCCTCCATACGAAAACGCGTTCGACAGTCTCGATCGGGCGGTCAGCTTAACTTGCGAGTACTGTGCAGCTCTTTTATAAAGATAGTCGTAGCTTCGAAAAGTTCGACCGTTTTTTCCATAACATTGAAATTCTGCTTCCAAAATCTGGTGGTTACCTGCCTCTCACGTGCCCTGGTAAATTCAGTAAGAACGTCTACTAGCGGTTTGTCTCTATATGAAAGTACGTTTTCTTTCTTTTTCCCGTGTTCGGAGAAGATACGTAACTCTGCCCCGGCCAAACTCGATCCAGTAAGCGTGATATTCAGTGATTTTTTGAAAGGGAATAAATTGTGGAAGGCGCTGTTTCGAGCATCTGAGATTGTCTCAACATAACCTTTCATCGATGGTTTGTTGTGCGACCGTGTCCAGGGCAGAAGCCTAAATGCCTCCGCTAAACTGTAGTGATGAAATAATGTTCCCCAGAGTACCATCGGTTTCAAATCGCATACAGACACGATGAGCTTCAAATATCCCGTCGCGTCGCTTGCAAAGTTATACGCAAGTCTAAGAATGTCGTTCCGTGCCGACATGTCATCAGGTGATTCCACCACACGCGACAGCGCGATGTCATAGTTTTTCATCTGTTCTTTAAGAACTGTAACTATCTTATCTGTGATGCTTTCCTCAATTGAATGCCCCGCTTCAGGAAGCATAAGATGAGCAGCGGCTTTCTCTTGTAGTTTGTCGAGTGCGGTGCCGACTGCCTGACGTAGCCCATCTGGGACACTTACTCCGGCATCTGCAAAATACTTCATTAGGCATTCCCAGATAACGTCCTCGTCATGGACTTGTCCTACTTCCATGGAGCGGGGATAAATCTTCACTGCGTTATTTAACTTTGGATCCCAGCATATCTCGTCAAAATCTGAATGGGTGACTTCTGCAATTTCAAGTAAGTCGTCTTTAATCTCGCCTATCAATACAAATACAAGCTCGCCCAAATGCTGTTTTTGATCCACCAAAGCGTCGCCTAGCAGACGAATCGCGGGCAACGTCGAGGTCGGCGTTAAGTACTTAAAGTCGGAATTTATTTTAAGTCCAGAAGAGACAACAGGTGGAAAAGTATAGTTCCCTTTATCATCTATTCTCAGAGTTATAAAATCTTCAGCTTTGTTAGTCTTGACGTCTCGAAATACGAATGAGTTGTTGACCATGACGAGACCGCCTGACTTGAATTGCTGCCCGGCCGACCAACTCTTGAAGCCTTCGTGCTCTGTAAGACGAATCGCTTGGTCAATAATGATCGTTTCTATAGAATCCGGCATTTGCTCTTACGTGCGACACACGACAACAAACGAAAACGCCCTCAAATACTTGGGGCGTTTTCAAAATAGGTCTATTCCTCTGTCCTTCTCTCACACGTCCACTTTCATTATGAGGGAATAGGGGAATCTGTCGAACAAGCTCCTAAATGATTCCCGCTCCTGCAAGAACGGCAACTATCCCGACAGCTATAAGACCGAGTCCAACCCATTTAAAGTAAGCTCTCCGATCGCGCGATTGCATAACGAAACCTCGAATAACCTCATCCCAGCCCACGTCCCAGTTTTTAACGGTCATAACTATACCGAGCGAAATAAAAACGACTCCAAACAGTAAAGCTTGATAGTCCATACTTATCGTAATTACACTTTTCCTACTTAATTTTACAAGCTTCGCTCTGTGGCTTGTTCTGAACGCTCCCTATAAAAGGCCCCTTGCCTAAAAAGCAGCTTTGCTATTTTATGCGATAAGAAATCTCCAAGAATAAAGGAGGTGCTATGGCCGAGAATCAACCGTAGCTATGTCATTACTGTCTAAAAGAGATACAAACTGATGCGAAGGTTTGTCATCATTGCTCCAGAGCACAAAACAAATGCATTAATCTTCTGCGGAGCTCGGATCTAGCAGCGGCTCTAATTTCGTCCGCCGTTCTTATTTTTACTATCCTGCAAGTTGGGCAAGCAAATGAGGCCAATAGAAAAGCCGAGGACGCTCTCCAAAAAGCGAAGGCCACAGAGGACCGAGTCCTTCAAGTCGCCACTGGCGTATTAAAGGTTGCCGAATGCATTGTTCCAATCGCCGAAATACTTCCACGTACTGGCGGATATGGTGGGGGCTTACGGCAGTCAGATCAAGAAATCCTCCAGACGAATCTGGATTGCCTTAGAAACTTGCCCAGCAAGCCAAATAGTAAATGAAATAATTCTGCATTTATCCCCACCGGATTGCGGAATCTGATTGAAAAAAACTGGGCCAAGCAATGAAGCTTGACCCAGTGAAAATCTGCCGCGAACTTTATCTAACTATGTCGCAATCAGATGTTGTGTTTGTTTATCCACCGCTGCATGCATGTGATTAACTCACTTACTTTTAGATTTTTTATGTTATGGTCTGAGAATCCTCTAGCTTTTAGTTCTTCATAATTGTCGGCCATAAAATCGTTAAACGCCCCCCAAATCTTGGCCGGACCTGCAGCGGTTAACTGAGCTTCGTTGTTTAACCAATCCCGCACTACTGAGACGACCTCCTCAGGCTCGTTCTTGTGTACCGCGATATCCGAGTTAGAAAGATCTGAAATTGCCGCTTGATAACGGTAGTGTTCCGCTTCCAGCACGAGACATTTTTTACCAAAACGCTTACCACGGCTGAATAATCGACAACCAACATCCACGCCGAGCTCGAAAGGCATGTTCAACCTGTAATACTCTCCCTTCTTTTTCGCCGTGATTCGCGAAAGGTCGTGAATGGCGTATTTCGATTCTTTGATTAACGAAATAATTTTCTGAACTCGAGGTTCGCCGGAATCTAGCCGTTCGAGGCTAATGCGAGGAGTTAGCCCTAAGTAAATGACAGTAAAAAGCAGGGGCCTAAGAAGTGGATAATAATCTCCATCAAAGGGGCAATTGATGAAGACGTTCTGGTCAAAGCCCATCGACTCGCTTTATTTATTCTTCCGTTTTTCAGATTCTCGCCGGGTTTTCTCTCTCGGTGGGAACGGATCTTTACCATAACTGTTCTTGTTCCGAATCGTCCCGTCAGGATGATGAACATACAGATCAGACCCTTCATTTTTCGCCAGTGTTCGACCGTAAGTCACAGCGGCCTCGTGGCTGTCAAAAACCTTTGCCGCCCGCGATGATCCGGATTTCCTAACGACCCAGCTACCCTTTGAACTTCGGACAACGTGTGCGTCTTTTTTACTCATCTTCCCTCCTCATAGAGGAATATCATATTCTAAATAAGACGAAAACGCCCTCCAAACAGTGGGGCGGTTGTCATATACGCCTAGTCTTCGGAGAATAAAATCCCAGTAACTCACCCATTGAAAACGTCCCAGTTGTTCCTAAACTCACTCTCAATATCTGGGTAAATTTCCTGGGAATGTTGGGTGGTCAAAGTTTTTACCAAAATCCTGAGGATTTTCTCGAAGCTTATTACCTGGAACGATAAAATATTCTACTCACGCGTCAGCTTTGTTAAGAGTAACGAACACATATATGTGTTTGGGTTCGATCCTGTTCTGCATGATGGGAAAATAGTTTTTACGTCTTAGGGCCTTAACTTGAACTGTAAAAGTCCGACCCGTATCACAAAGGATTTCTCCCTTCGGTCGAAATGACAAAATACGATCTATTGACAGATCTGGGGCACCGTAGCGTTTTGCAGCTTCACTCCGGTCATTCCGAACGAATGTGAGAAATCTATTCCTAGCCATGTGACCTACGCTATTCTCGTATCCCACAAAACCGGATCGCCGCCCAAGCTCGGACTGAAGAGATCCACCTGGAGCTGGGTCGCGCAGCCGGGGCAGGCATAGATGTGGTATTCACCAATATACGGTTCGCCGGTGGGCAGCGGCGGCATGACATCGTTCAGGTGTACGGCGCGATGAAGCGCATAGAGTTTATAATTTTCATCGGCGCCGCAGTACAGATGGCCGCAGCGGCTGCAGCGGATTACTTTTTGTTTACCATTGGTGCTGAGCTCTAAAATGGCGTGAAATCGCAGCAACCGGCGCCAGCCATTATCGGCGGGACCGGCAACGCCGCTGAATTTTCCCGATACCGATGCGCCGTCTTGTTTGCGCGCTTCACGAATCTCACGCCGGCGCTCATCCGTGGCCGCGCCATCCACGGCTTTACCGTCATTGTCCAAAACAACCCCGTAAATTTTTTCCGCTGTCTCACGGCTGACCCAACCGCGGCCAAAGTCTTGCAGCACTGCCTTTGGGTCGCGATCGATGGGATCGCCAAAGCCGCCGCCGCCGGCGACATAGTCGACCAGTAAACTGCCTTCGGGCAGCGGCACTCGCTCCGGCACGCCCGCGGGTAGGGATGACTT
Organism: Binatia bacterium; assembly: GCA_040877705.1. Lineage (GTDB taxonomy): Bacteria > Desulfobacterota > Binatia > UBA9968 > UBA9968 > WHTF01. Next base: position 5,336 of record JBBDNJ010000310.1, read on the forward strand.
GCCCCATTCGCCGGCGCGCATCGCCCGGCCGGTCGGATATTCGCCGGCTCTGACTTTATCGAGCATTTCCAAGCCGGCTTCGATCATCACGCGGGTCGCGCCGATGCCGGTTGGATAGCCGCCGGCCAGGCCGAAGCCGCCCTGGGCGACGCCGCCGTAGGGTTTGTAATCGACGCTGCAATCCCGCGAGCCATAGATCAGATAAATACGGTAGCTGCCGAACCCGCCGCGAAACTGGCCGAAACCGCTGCCGTCGGGGTTGTGCGAACGGGTAAAGTAGAGAAACGGATATTGCATCTCGATGCGCTCGATATCGGTGATGCCGGCGGACGGGATATTCATGTGCCCGCCGGTGTTGACGCCGTCGCGCTGCGGCGTGGCGCCCATGCCGGCGCCGTGAATGTCGTAGAGTCCCTGGGCAACGGCGATGCCTTCACGCGTATGGCCGCCATAGAAATATCCCGGCCCGCCGACGAATTCTAAATTCCCCGTGGTCGAGGCGTTGACGTCGTCATAGCGGCCTGAAGCGAAGATCATCTTGGAAACCGCTTCGCACACGGTCGAGACCAGGACATTGCCGATGCGCGGGGCGGCGCCGCAGGCCGCCGGATATTTACAGTTGAGAATCGATCCTTCCGGCACATGGATCTTGACCGGGCGCATCTTTCCATCGCTCCAGGGCACGTCCCAGAACAGCGTGTTCGTGAGCGCCAGCGCCAGGTGAGCTACCGTGCTGGGCAACGTCGAGTTGTGATCGGTATCGGTTTGCGCGCTCGTGCCGGTGAAATCGAAGCGCAGCTCGTCGGCTTTTTTCGTCATCGTGCAGTAGAGTTGTTGCGCCACGGATTTACGCGTCTTGCGATCAAGTGTCGTCACATATTGCCGCGTGACCCAGGTGCCGTCGGGCATGGATTTCAGTTTTGCTCGGGTCTTGCTCTCCGAATCGGCGATCATCTTTGCGCCGGCCAGCTGGACGAACTTGAGACCGAATTTGTCCACTAAACCGAGATAACGTTTGCCGCAAATGTTGTTTCCCGCGATCATGGCTTTGAGATCGAGGCCGACGTACTGCGGGTCGCGGCACTGACCGGTCAACGTTTGGAAGACATCTTCGCGAAATTCGCCCTTCTCGACGATTTTCAGTCCGGGTATGCAGATCCCTTCGTGGAAAATTTCGTACGCCCCACCTCGAAGAACGCCGCCGGTGTCGGCGGTGTGCGTGCTGGTCGCGGTCCAGGCGATCAACTTGCCGCGATAAAAGATCGGTTTGACGATCATCATGTCGTAGGTGTGCGACCCGGCGACGTAAGGATCGTTGAAAAACAACTGATCGCCATCGTGAAAGCCGGGACTGTCGCTGAAACGCTGCATCAGGTTGCGGATCGCATCCGAGGTCGCGGCGGCAAAACGCAGGTGGCCCGAGCAGGCAAGAACCATCGTGCCCTTCTCATCATAAAAAGAACTCATGCATTCGCCTCCTTGAGAGACGATCGGCGACGCGGTCACCCGTTGCAGAGTCATGCGTCCTTCCTCACCGATGGCCCAAAGGCGATGCAGAAACATCTCATAGCGAATCGGATCGATGGCTGGCTTATTCGGTTTCATTTCTTCTCCTCGGCAGTGATCAACCCATTGGCGTGTTAGAGTCATGCAATCATGGGTTTTTCGGCCCCCAATACTGCATCACTCCATGGACTCCGGTCGTCCTTTATCTCCCAGCTCTCCTACGGCACTTCCAGCACCAAATTCATATACGGATCGATGGTGACTTTGTGTTCGGGAGGCACCAGTGCCGTCGTAAAGGGTAACTCGATGATCGCCGGACCGCGCACGGTTGCGCCGACGCCAAGTCGTTCATAATCGTAAACCGGCGTGTCGATGAATTTGCGTTCAGGCCGGGTGAAAAAGATTTCCCGTTTACCCTTGCGCGCCGCGCGAGCATCGCTTGTGGTTTTCCGCTTCGCCGTTAGCTTGGGTTTGGCCACTTTGCCAACCGCATCGACGCGAATTTGACTGATCTCGATCCCGGCCTTCGCATAACCGGCGCCGACGCCGTAGAGCTCCTCGTATTTTTTCTCGAAAGCGTTCTGCATTTCGTTCATGCGCTTGTCGTTGAAATGGTCCCCGCTTACCGGCATTTCAACCCCTGCGCTTTGACGCCGGTAGCGAATCGTGAAGAAGCGGCGGAATTCCAGCTGGTTGGCTTTGAAACCTTCCCCGGTCATCTCGACGGTCATCTCCTTTTCGATAGCGTCGAGGCGCTGGTTGATGACTTTCGGGTCGGCCGGCAAGATGTACTGGCAACTCATTACCCGGGTGCGGATGACGTCGGCGGCAGCTGCGCCGAAGGCGGAAAAAACCGGCGAGGTGGCGAAGATATAGATCCGCTTGATTCCCAACTCGGCGGCGAATCCGGAAGCGTGCACCGCTCCCGCTCCGCCGAACGCATAGATAACGAACTCTTCGGGAAGGTAACCGGTGCGCACGACTTGCCGGCGAATCAGGTCGGACATTTTCGCATTGACGATATCGTAGATGCCGGCGGCCGCTTCGTGGACTTTAAGCTTTAACGGTTGCGCGATCTTCTCTTCGATGGTTCTCAACGCCTTGTCTTTATTCAATGGTCTTCTGCCGCCAAGGAAATAGTTCGGATCGATGATGCCGAGGGCAAGATCCGCGTCGGTGACGGTGACTCGATCGCCGCCGGCGTCGTAACATACCGGTCCCGGACTGGCGCCGGCGCTGCGCGGCCCGACCAACAAGCGCCCGGTTTCCGCTTCGACTTGCGCAATGGTGCCGCCGCCGGCGCCGATGGATTCGATGTCGATGATCGGCTGCAGCATGCGAAAGCGCTCGACGATCGGTTCTTGCGCATAGCGCCAGTAACCTTCGGTGATGAGACCGACATCGAAGCTGGTGCCGCCCATGTCGGCGGTGATGACGTTTTTGTGTTTGAGCAACCCGGCAATGTGTGCCGAGGCGATCATGCCTCCCGCGGGGCCTGACTGCAGATTGGCGATGGCGCTGACATGCTCGCGATGGGCAACGCCGCCGTTTCCCTGCATGATCAAGAGCGGACCTTTGAGCCCGCCACTTTGAAGTTTGTTCTCCAATCCCTTCAAGTAACGTTCTACCGTCGGACCGAGATAACTATTCAAAATCGCCGTGTTGGCGCGCGCATATTCGCCCGCGACCTGTGACAGCGAACTGGCAAAGGACCAGTAAACCTTGCGGTGTGGGTCCGCTTCGGCGGTCAGGGCGCGAATCTCGTCTTCATGCTTCGGATTGACCCAGGCATGCATCAGGCTTACGGCAATGGCCTCGACTTTATCGTCTTCAATGAGCCGCCGGATCGCTTCCATGACGTCGTCCCAGTTAAGCGCAACGATTTCATTGCCCTGGTAATCCATGCGCTCGCGAACGCCGATGATTCGCTCACGCGCTACGAAGGGCTCGGGCTTGGTAATCCAGGTAACGTGTTTGATCTCGTCGTCCGACAGACCGTCTACGCGACCGATGGCGCGCATGATTTCAGTCGTGTCTTCGAATCCTTTAGTGGTGATGAGACCGACCTTTACGCCGCTTTGCGTGATCAAAGCATTGGTTGCCACGGTGCTGCCGTGTTTAAACAGTGCGGTCCGGCCAAGCAGATCCGATCTTTCCACGCCCATGGTGTGCGCCGCTTCGGCGACGGCATCCATGACGCCGCGCGAAAAGTCGTCCGGCGTGGTCGAGGCCTTTGCCGTCCAAACTTTGCCCGCGTCATCCAGGACGACGACGTCGGTAAACGTGCCCCCGGTATCGACACCGATGATGTAATTTTTTTTGCCCGCCATGAAATTCCTTCCGTGAGTGAACTCCATGCAGAAATATGAGAGGGAGGGTTGCTTGTCAAGTATTCCGCAGCAGACGAAGACGGCAATGGCTGAAGATCATCGTGTTCGGATTTGTTCCGCGGTCACGTTTCACGGAGACGATCACGAATGAGGTTTAACCGCCAAGATACGCTTGTCGCACCCGTTCGTTGCCGGCCAGATCGCTGGACTTGCCCTGGAGAATCACTCCCCCTGTTTCCAAAACATAAGCCCGATGCGAGATCGCCAATGCCATCGCCGCGTTTTGTTCCACCAGCAGCACCGTTACGCCGGAGCGGTTGATGGCGCAAATATTTTCCAAGATCTGCTCGACGATTTTCGGCGCCAGCCCCATGGACGGCTCATCGAGCAGAAGCAACTTCGGCTGCGCCATCAGCGCCCGGCCGATGGCGAGCATCTGCTGCTCGCCTCCGGACAGCGTTCCCGCGTATTGTTTCTGGCGTTCCTGCAAGCGGGGAAACATCCGGAAGACAAAATCCAAGCTCGGAGCGAGGGATTTCAGGTCGCGGCTATAGCCGCCGATCTGCAAATTTTCGAGCACTGTGAAACGAGGAAAAACTTTTCTGCCCTCCGGCACATGGGCGACGCCGCGGCGGACGATGTCGTCGGGTTCGGTTTTCTCCAATGAGCAGCCTTCCAGTTCGATATGGCCCCGGTGCGGCCGCAACAGCCCGGAAATCGTCTTTAACGTCGTGGTCTTGCCCGCGCCATTGGCTCCAAGAAGAGTCACGAACTCGCCCTTTTCGATCGCGAACGAAACGCCTTTCAACGCATGAATGGCGTCGTAATAGACGTGGATTGCGTTAACTTTGAGCATGCTTCGCCCACGCGCCGCTGCCGAGATAGGCCTCGATCACTCGCGGATCCCGGCGTATTTCGTCGGGATCGCCCTCGGCGATTTTTTCACCGTAGTCGAGAACATGGACCCGGTGCGACACACCCATCACCACCCGCATATTATGCTCGATCAGCAGGATCGCCTGAACGTATCGGCCGATCAATTCTCTAAACAGCGCCACCAGCGATTGCGCTTCACTGAAATTCATTCCCGCCGTCGGCTCATCGAGCAGCAGCAGCTTGGGCGCCGCCGCCAGGGCGCGCGCAATCTCGAGCCGCCGTTGCTCGCCATAGGAGAGCTGGTGCGCCCACTCGCCTTCTCTTCCGGTTAGGCCCGTCAGTTCGATCAGCTCCATGGCGCGGTGCAGCGCTTCCTTCTCACGCTTGTGAAACTCCCGGGTGCGCAAAAGAATTTGGGGAAGACTGGTATGCACGCGCGAATGCATTCCAACCAGAACGTTGTCCAGTACCGTCATATTGGAAAAGAGCCGAATATTTTGAAAAGTCCGGCTGATGCCCGCGCTGGTGATTTTGTCGGGCTTCATTCCCATCAGTGAGCGTTCCTGAAAACGGATCTGTCCTTCGTCCGGCTGATAAAGTCCGGTAAGCGTGTTGAAGAGCGTCGTCTTGCCCGCGCCGTTGGGACCGATGAGCGAGGCGATCATGCCGTCTTCGACTTCCAGACTGACGCGCGCCAGCGCCTGCAAGCCGCCGAATCGTTTCGAAATGTCTCGAAGTTCCAGCAGCGCCATACTATCTTTGCTGATCCCGCCGCGGCGGCAGAATACCCTGCGGTCGAAAAATCATCATGAGAATTAAAATCAAACCGAAAATCATGCGCTCATATTTTGCCGGCTCGAATTGCACCGGCAGTTCGCTCAGGGGATAGCTGCCCAACAACGGCAGGGTCAGGATCGCGCCCGACTGGCGCAGGCCGTTGAGCCACAGCGACAGCCCCTTGAGCAATTGCAGGTTGAGAATCGTCACGCCCGCGGCGCCGAGAATCGCGCCAGGGATAGATCCCATACCGCCGAGAATCACCATCGCCAGCACGCCGATGGATTCCATGAAGGTAAAACTCTCCGGATTGATAAACACCTGCTTAGCGGCAAACAAGACGCCCACCGCCGAAGCGAAAGAGGCGCCGACGGCGAAGCCCAAAAGCTTCATGCGCACCACCGGCACACCCATGGCGGCCGCCGCCGTTTCGTCTTCGCGGATCGCCTTCCAGGCCCGGCCGATCCGCGAGTCTTCGAGACGGCGGGTGACGATGATGATCATGAACACTAGCAACAGTACGAGGAAATAAAAATACATCGGGTAGAGCGTGGCATCGGAAAATTCCCAGCCGAAGAAT
>JBBDNJ010000311.1:0-11392 GCA_040877705.1 Binatia bacterium
CTCGACTGGAGAACCTGGTGGCGAGCGTACAGGAAGGCGAGTTGTATCTGAAGAAGGGCGGCTTGAATGCCAGTCTTTCAGAGATGCGCCGTTGGGTCGAGACCGGCGTTAGAGAGCATATCTGGTTCGAAGCCGAGCTGCGCAACGTCGGAGTTAGGCTTGACGCGAAGGAGGCTCTGCCGCTGCGTGGAGTGCAAGGCCATATCACCTTGAGGAAGGGCTTGATCGTCGTTACCGGCGGCGAAGCCAATTATGGGGGTTCACGGCTGAGTAGGGTCAATGGAACCTATGCTCCGGGTGAGCGCGAGTTGGCTTTGCACGCCTGGGGCGATCTGGAACTGGCGGAGCTTAGAGAACAACTGAAGCTGGGGATTTATACGACCGAAGCGGCCACGATGGCTTCTTCTCTTCAGGAACTGGGCGGCAGGGCCAGAGGTAATCTGTCTTTGCGTCTCGTTAAGGACGCGCCGTTGCAGATGCAGGGAAAACTTGCGTTGGATAGTGTCCGGTTGCGCAAGGACAGTTTATCCTTGACCGATATTACGGGCGATCTCGATTTCTCCGCCAGAGAGATCAAAGGGGAGAGAATCAAGGCACTGATATCCGGATCGCCGATTCAGATCGATCTGCTGCTAAAGGATTATGGCTCGGTGGACGGCATGTTCGATTTGAGGGTTGATTCAACGGGCATCAAGGCCGGAGCGCTCACGCGGTTGTTGCTGTCATCCGGGTCGGTCCAGGATCCCGGGATCGTGCGCGGCGCTGTCCGCTACCAGGGGTCGTTATCGGACAAGGAGAATCGTAAATTCACGGGCACTATGGATCTCATCAACGTTCAGCTCAAGACCCAACCGTTGTTGCAGCCCATTCGTGAATTGAACGGAAAAGTTAAAATCGACGAAACCGGGATCGATTTCCAAAATTTGCAGGGTTTGCTCGTCGGGTTCCCCAGCAGCGTCAATGGGCGATGGCGTTACGCCGAGAGCCCGCAGCTCGTTTTTGACTTCGCGGCGCCGAACCTGGATATTACTTACCTGATATCTCAGGTCGACGCGGAGTCGAGTGACTTCTATGCCAATCTGCAGGCACAAGGCCGTATCGCCCTGGCCAAGGGAAAGATCAAGGACTTGGAATTCGGCGACTTGAAAACCGCCGTCACCATCGATCACAGAGTATGGCGCTTGACCGATCTCACGGCGCGCGCCGCAGGCGGCACCGTGCAGGCTGTTACGATCATCGCCGATCGTCCCGATAGTCTGGGCATAACTGCCGATTCCACGATTCAAGGCGTTCCGGTCCAGTCCTTTCTGCGCTGGTTCGATATGACCACAACCGAGATGACGGGCCGAGTCAAACTAACCGGGAGTTTGCAAACCAACGGGAACGACGATGCTGAACGCAAAAGAAACCTGAGCGGAGCTTTTAATCTCGAGATCGACGACGGGACGATTCACCGCATGCGTATCGTGGTGCAGATCTTGAATCTTCTGGATTTGTCGCGCTGGTTTACCTTGCAACTGCCGGACCTGGCAAAACAGGGCATTCGTTTCCGCAAAATCACCGGAGATTTCAAAGTGAACAAAGGAGTTTATCGCACCGAAAATCTGCTGGTGGATAGCGACGATCTGCGCATGACCGGCGCCGGCAAGATCGACGTGTCGAAGGATGAGGTCGAATTCGTCGTCGCCGTGCGTCCGTTTGCCGGCATCGATTCGGCGATCCATCACATACCGCTGCTTGGCCGCGGCATCGCCGCCATCAAGAATTCCTTCTTAGTGGCGAGCTTCAATATCAAAGGCCCCATTGAAGATCCGGCGATTACGCCGGCGCCACTGGGCACGGTCTCGGAATGGTTCTGGGGAGTTCTCGGCATACCGAAGAATCTTATCGGCTTAGGTGACGGCGAGAAGAAGAACGAGATCAAGGCGCCGCCCCAATGAGCCATCGGCTAATTCTCTACTCTCGAATCGACTGTTGCCTCTGCGAAGAAATGAAGGCGACCCTTCGCGAGATGGCCAAAAAAATACCCTTGGACCTAGAAGAGATCGATGTCGACGGCACGTGCGAGTTGCAGGAAAAGTACGGCGCAGAAGTTCCGGTGCTATTTGTCGATGGGCGCAAAGCGTTCAAATATCGAGTGACAGCGAAAGAGCTGGAACAGAGATTAAAGAAAACATAGGCGATGCCGTCAAAGATCAATCGTCGCTTTCTTGCCGCCGCCTGGGCCGATCGGTTTGTTTGAGGATCTTTTTGCGCAGGCGAATCGATGCCGGGGTCACCTCTACGAGTTCCTCGTCGGCAATCCACTCGATGCCTTCTTCCAGTCCCATTTCGCGATGCGGTGAGATGATAATGTTTTCGTCCTTACCGGCGGCTCGCATATTGCTAAGTTTCTTCTCGCGACAAATGTTCACATTGAGATCGTTGTCGCGCGAATACTCGCCGACGACCATTCCTTCATAGACTCTGGTCCCTGGCGCGATGAAGAGCACGCCTCGTTCCTGCAGATGAAAAACAGCATAGGGGGTGGTTTGGCCTTCGCGGTCGGCGACCATCGCGCCGTTGGTCCGAGATTGAATGCTTCCGTGCCAAGGCGCCCAACCGTTGAACAGCGCGTTCATGATGCCGGTGCCACGGGTGTCGGTGAGAAAGCGCGAACGAAAGCCGATCAAGCCGCGCGACGGGACCGCGAATTCCAAGCGCACCCGACTCGACCCGGCATGGATCATTTTGGTCATTTTACCTTTGCGTACAGCCAACAGTTGCGACACGACGCCGATGAAGTCCTCCGGGGTATCGATCACCAGCAACTCCATCGGCTCGTGGATCACGCCCTCGATCTCGCGTGTGACGACGGTGGGTTTCGAAACCTGGAGTTCATAGCCCTCGCGCCGCATCGTCTCAATAATAATGGCCAGGGCGAATTCGCCGCGGCCGGTGACCCGGAAAGCATCGGGGAGGTCGGTTTCTTCGACGCGCAGGCTGACATTGCGGCGCTGTTCCAAGAAAAGCCGCTCGCGCAACTTGCGCGAAGTCACGAATTCGCCTTCGCGACCGGACCAGGGGGAATTGTTGGCACTGAAGACCATGGCGATGGTCGGTTCGTCGATGCGCAACGGCGGCAGCGGTTGTGGCTTTTCACGGTCGGTGATGGTATCGCCGATACCGATGTCTTCGATGCCGGCGATCGCGGCTATGTCGCCGGCTTCAGCTTGTGCCGATTCAATCCTTTTGAGTCCTTGCCAACCGTAGACTTGGGTAATCTTAATATTTTCTTGCTTGCCGTCGACGCGGCACAGAGTGTATTGCCCGGGAGCCAACGTGCCGTTCTTGACCCTGCCGACGGCGAGCCGTCCCATGTAGTCGCTGTAATCTAAATTGTTGGCTTGGAACTGTGTGACTGCTCGCGGATCCACGATCGGGCCGGGTAAGTCCTGAACGATGAGCTCGAACATCGGCTTGAGGTTTTCACCGGCCAGTTTCAGGTCGCGTGTTGCGGTGCCCGCCCGGGCATTAGTGTAGACCACCGGAAAATCGAGTTGGTCTTCCGTTGCATCGAGATCGATGAACAGGTCGTAGATTTCGTCGAGAACCTCTGCCACCCGGGCATCGGCACGGTCAATTTTATTGATGCAGATGATCGGCGGCAGATTGGCCTCCAGGGCCTTTTTCAATACGAAACGGGTCTGTGGTAGCGGCCCTTCGGACGCATCGACAAGCAGCATCACGCCATCGACCATCGCCAGCGTGCGTTCGACCTCGCCGCCGAAGTCGGCGTGACCCGGCGTATCGACGATATTGATCTTGACGTTGCCGTAATGAATCGAGGTATTCTTGGCCATGATGGTAATACCGCGTTCGCGCTCCAGATCCATGGAGTCCATGACGCGCTCGGCGACGTGTTCGTTGGCGCGAAAAATGCCGCTTTGGTGCAATAGCGCGTCGACGAGGGTTGTCTTGCCATGATCGACGTGAGCGATGATCGCTATGTTGCGCAGATCGTCACGGCGGGTGACAGTGGTTTGAGTCATACATCTTTATTAGGGAGGGACGAAACATTGTCAAGCGACTGAGTGTTTTCGGTCACGTTTGGCGCGTTTCCTTGATAAGGCTTTCCCCCTGGAGTATTTTGATGGAATAAATGGGGCGACTTAAGATCTACCTTTGGCGCTATTGGCGCCTTTACCTGCTCGGCGGTTTGTGCCTTTTCGGCACGGCAACATTGGTGATGTGGATTCCCTGGTGGATCCGCGAGGCCGTGCGCATTCTCGAGCAAGGCGGATCGCTGCGCGACGTGACGTTCTATGCGGCGATCATTGGTCTGGCGGCGCTGGCGCAGGGTGTCATACGAACTTACTCACGCGCACTGATTTTCAACGCCGGCCGTAACGTCGAATACGACCTGCGCAACGATCTGTTCGGTCATCTTCAAAAACTGCCGCTGACGTTCTACCAGTCGCGGAGAACCGGCGATTTGATGTCGCGGGTGATCAACGATATTTCGGCCGTGCGTGTGATGCTCGGTCCCGGCGTGCTCAACTTCGTCAACGCGCCGCTCTACTACCTGTACGCTCTCGCCTTGATGCTTTCGATGGACGTGCGCATGACCTTGGCGGCGTTGGCGCCCTTTCCGCTGCTGATTTATGCCGCGGCCAAATTCCGCGGCCGGATTATGAAAGCCTCCCTGGACGTTCAGCAGCAGATGTCCGTGCTGAGCAGCCATGTGCAGGAAAATCTTAGCGGCATGCATGTGGTCAAAGCTTATTCGCAGGAAAAGTTTCAAACCCAGCAGTTTGTCGCGCTCAACGCAGACTTCCAAATCAAAAGCTTAGAGCTGGCGCGAATGCGCGGCATCGTCACGCCGATCATGCAAGGCATCAATGGATTGACCGTTTTGATCGTGATCTGGTATGGCGGCGTCCGCGTCATGCGCGGCGATTTGCTGGTCGCCGATATCGTTGCCTTTATCGCTTATCTTAATGTTCTGGCTTGGCCCACTGCGGCCTTCGGCTGGATGTTTTCGCTGGTGGAGCGGGGCCGCGCCGCCATGAAGCGATTGGAGGAGATTTTGAACACGCAGCCGGCGATCGCCAGCCCGACGACAGCCGTGCCGGTAAGAGGGCTCAAAAACGGCGTGGAGTTCCGCGATGTTTCCTTTGTCTATGAGAGACAGAGTAACGGCTATCCTGCTTTGGAAGGTATTAACTTTTCGCTACCGGTGGGCAAATCCGTCGGGCTGGTGGGCCGAATCGGTTCAGGAAAGAGCACCATCGCGCAATTAATGCCGCGTCTTTTCGATGTCGCCTCCGGTGCGATTCTCGTCGATGGACAGGATATCCGAAAACTGTCCCTGCGCGGATTGCGCAAGCTTTCGGGCTATGTTCCCCAGGACCCGTTCCTTTTTTCGACTTCGCTCAGGCGTAATCTCGCGTTCGGCCGAGACGTTGTCTCTGACGAAGAGTTACAACGTGCCGTGAGCATTGCTAAACTCGACCGCGATTTGGAAATATTTCCCCGGGGCCTCGATACCGTTGTCGGCGAACGGGGCGTGACGCTCTCCGGCGGTCAGAAACAAAGGGCCACTCTGGCGCGCGCCCTGGTGATGGATTCGCCGGTGCTCATCCTCGATGACTCCTTGTCGAGCGTCGACGCGCAAACTGAAGCAGAGATTCTGCAGGGCTTACGTTCATTTCTCAGAGAGAAAACTTGCCTGATCATCTCGCACCGGATTTCAGCGGTGAAAGATGCGGACGAAATTCTCGTTCTGGACGAGGGCAGTATTATCGAGCGCGGCAGCCACGATCAACTTGTCGAACGCGGCGGGGTATACGCCGAACTGTACCAGCAGCAACGGCTGACCGAGGAGTTGGAGCGAATTTAAGTGGCCGATTTGTCGCACCCGGAAGAAATCCTCGGCAAGGCCTACGATCTGCGGCTGATCAGGCGGCTGTGGAAGTTTATCACTCCCTACAAGCGGTTGTTTTGGTTCGCCATGTTGCTGCTTCCACTGCAGCAAGCCTTCGGCCTCGCACAGCCGTACCTCATGAAGGTCGGCATCGATCAATACATCGCGCAGCGCGATCTCGGCGGGCTGCAGACCGTCGGCTTGCTTTTCCTTGGCGCCCTTGCGGGCGAGACGGTGATGGTATTTTTTCACTACTACCTCACCATGGCGGTGGCGCAGCGCTGCCTCGCCGATCTGCGCGCGGAGATTTTCTCGCACGTGCAGAAGTTGCCGATGAGTTATTTTGACCGCAATCCGGTCGGCCGGCTGGTCACGCGGACGACCACGGATGTCGATGTTTTGCAGGAAATGTTTTCTTCCGGAGTGATGACGCTGATCTCGGATTTCCTTATGGTCGTTTGGATCGTCGGCATCATGTTCTATCTGCACGTGGAACTGGCGCTGGTTTCGCTGGCGCTGATCCCGCCGATGGCGTTCGCCATCAATTTTTTCCGCGTCAGGGCGCGTCACACTTACCGCCAGATTCGCGAGCGCATCGCGCGCATCAACGCCTATCTGGGCGAGGCGATCTCAGGCATGGCCGTTATCCAACTCTTTGCCCGGGAGGAAAAGACCTATCGCGAGTTCGACGAGCTTAATGCCGACCATCGGGACGCTTATCACCTCTCGAACGTCTATGAGGCGGCGCTGTACTCGATGGTCGAGGCGGCGGGCTCGGTGAGCGTCGCTCTGTTGCTCTGGTACGGCGGCGGTGAAGTCCTGCACGGCGTGATCGGCATCGGCACAGTGGTGGCGTTCAAGGAATACATCCACCGATTTTTCGTCCCGTTGCGGGACTTCAGCCAGAAATACGCGGTGATGCAGTCGGCCATGTCATCGGCGGAAAGAATTTTTCAGCTGCTTGATACGCCGGTAACGATCGACAGTGGTAAAAATGCCGTGGTTCCCAAACCGTTTCGTGGCGAAGTGGTCTTCGATAATGTCTGGTTTCATTACAAAGCCGACGATCCGGTGCTCAAGGGTGTGTCTTTCCGCATCGCTCCGGGAGAGAAGATCGCGGTGGTCGGAGCCACAGGCTCCGGCAAAACCACGACGATCAAGTTACTCAATCGCTTTTACGACATTCAAAAAGGCTCGATCAAAGTCAGCGGCGTCGATGTTCGTGATTGGGACCTGCAGGCGCTGCGCCGGCATATCGGCGTGGTCTTGCAGGATGTCTTTCTTTTTTCCGGCGATATCCGGAGCAATCTGGCGCTCGGCGACCGCTCGGTGCCGATCGAGCGCATCGAGAAGGCGGCTCATTTCGCCAATGCCGATAGTTTTATTCGGCGGCTTCCTGAAGGGTTCGGCGCGCAGGTTAGGGAGCGCGGCAGCAATTTCTCCGGCGGGGAGCGGCAGTTGTTAGCGCTGGCGCGGGTGCTGGTGTTTCGACCGGAGATCCTGGTCATGGACGAGGCGACCTCGAGCGTGGATACCGAAACCGAGGCGCTCATACAAGACGCGCTGGAGCGGGTGATGCGGGACCGCACCTGTTTAATGATCGCGCATCGACTCTCGACGATTCGCAATGCCGACCGCATCATCGTGCTGCACCATGGCGAAGTGCGCGAGATCGGCTCGCATGCGGAATTGATGGAAAAGCAGGGAATCTATCATCGTCTCTATCAGCTGCAGTATGAGCGCGAGGAGCTGAAGCTTGCGGTCCAGGAGACCGAGCCTAAGGTTTATGGCTAAGGATCGGCGATCAGCCGTTTGGCCGCGCTTACTCACCGCTGTCGGTCCGACTCATGCGACGGCCCGGAACTTGTTTTGGGTCCTAGCCATGGCCGGGGCCCTGATTTCTCTGCTTTCCGGTTGCTCGCCCATTTACCTGATCCGCGCGGCTTACGAAGAAGGGAAAATCCTGTGGCGGCGCCAACCGATCGTCGAGTTTCTGACGACACCGGATCTACAAGACGATACCAAGGAAAAACTCACACTTGTGTTGGCGGCGCGCGAATACGCGCACAACGTCCTTGGTCTCAACGTCGCCGGCAGTTATGCAAGTTACTCCTACATCGACCGGCCGGACCTGACTTACATCGTCATGGCCGCCCCGAAGACCGAGTTGCGGCCCTATACCTGGTGGTTTTTAGTCGTCGGTAACGTGCCGTACAAGGGATTCTTTTCCAAAAGCGAGGCACAGGCGGAAGTCGAACGTCTCCAGGCGGAAGGCTATGACACCTATGTTCGAACGTCCGCGGCATTTAGCACGCTGGGCTGGTTTGACGATCCGCTGCTGTCGCATTTGCTCAAATACGACAAGGTGGCTCTCACCGAAATCGTGTTCCACGAGCTTTTTCATAACACGCTTTATATCAATGGAGCGGGCGCGTTTAACGAGAGCGCGGCCAATTTCGTCGGCCATCGCGCGGCCATCGATTTTTTCCGCCAACGATCCGGCGCAGATAGCGCGGAACATCGACGGGCGGTTCGAGCCTGGGAAGAAGAGCGGGAGTTTGGCGAATTTATCGAGGAAGTCGTCGGCACTCTCGCCGGTCTGTATCGCCGGGATATCGCGATGAAAGACAAGCTGCGCTTGCGTGAAGAAGTGTTCGCGCGCCGCCAATCCGAATGGGCGCGACGCATTGAACGAAGGCCATCGCATCGCTTCCGCGGCTTTGTGCAGCAGCCGCTCAACAACGCGGTGCTCATGCACTACGTCGTCTATTTGAAGGACCTGCAGCTGTTCGAGTCGCTGTACGAGTATGAGGGAGGAAATCTGGTCCGGACGATTGCGTCTCTACGTCAAGCGACGAAGCACGGCGGCAAGCCGTTTGACGCATTAAGAGCTTGGCGTGACAGACAGTCATACGAGAAGAGCGCGCCGGCGGGCTGACGACAAAAGAGCCGATCACCAAAGATCTTTTGTGGCTTCATGGAAACGCCGGATTGCTTCGATATGAGCGGCAGAGGTCGTGAACCCGGCTTTCATGGTATTCACGCTTAGGTGCGTTGCCCCAAGCTCGTTCCAAGCTCGTATCTGTTGATGCCATGTTTCCGCCGATTCCTGGTTTATTGTGATCCGGCCTTCGATACCGATAGCTTGCGGATCCCGTCCTACCTCTCGAGCATACCCGGCTATTCTCTCAATGGCCGCTCGGCATTTTTCGTCCGGAGGGAGTTGAGGAAACCAGCCGTCACCAACACTTGCTAGACGCCGCAACACGCGATCGTCGCCGCCGCCGAACCAAATAGGAATCGGCCGCTGGATCGGCAATGGATTGATTCCGGCATCTGTTATCTTGTGCCATCGTCCTTCGAATGTGACAAGTTCGTTGGTCCAAAGCATGCGCAGCAGTGCGACCTGTTCCTCCGATCGCCTGCCCCGATTCGCAAAGTTCTCATTGAGCGCTTCATATTCAACTGGGTTCCAACCGATACCGATGCCCAGACGCAAACGGCCACCGCTTAGAAGATCCAGTGCCGCCGCCTGTTTGGCAACCAACGCAGTCTGGCGCTGCGGTAGTATCAAGATGCCTGTGACTAATTCGATAGTCGTTGTCAGCGCGGCCAAGTAGCCGAAAAGGACCAACGGCTCATGAAAAGCGCTTTGATGGGTATAGGGAGGCCGCCAACCCGGCCGGCTGGCGGGATTGGCCCCTAACACGTGGTCATAAGCCAGAATATGGCGGTAGCCGAGCTGTTCGGCGGTCTGGGCGAAGTCGCGGATCGCCGCCGGATCGCTGCCGATTTCTGTTTGCGGGAAAACCACTCCGATTCGCATGGATTTTTCTCCTTATAATGGCGCTGGTTTAACTGTTGTGTAACTTGGGGCTTGCTTTTTGTAAAGGTCGTGCGCAGATTCCTATAACGGCGTATGTGGCTTGACATCGACTTGCTATGTCGTACGATATGACGACAAAGGGGGACGTATGAACGCGTTTCGCACTACTATTTTATTAGCGATGCTGACGGCGCTGCTTGTCTGGGTCGGTAGCATTCTGGGCGGCCAACAGGGAGCAGTGATTGCATTTGTGATTGCCGCGGCAATGAATTTCTTCAGTTACTGGTTCAGCGATAAGATCGTCATCAAAATGTATCGAGGCCAAGAGGTAACGGCGCAGGATGATCCAGAGCTTTACGGTATCGTGCAGGATCTCGCCCAGCGCGCCGGGCTGCCGATGCCCAAAGTTTATACGTTACCGCAAGAGACGCCGAACGCCTTTGCCACCGGTCGCAATCCGCACCACGCCGCGGTGGCAGTCACGGCAGGTATTCGCCGAATTCTCGATAAGCGGGAACTGTCCGGCGTACTGGGGCATGAACTGGCCCACGTCGCTAATCGCGACATTCTGGTAAGCACGATCGCGGCCACGTTGGCCGGCGCTATCAGCTATCTGGCAACGATGGCGCAATGGGCGGCGATATTTGGTGGAGGCCACAGAGACCGCGAGGGCGGTGGTGGCGGTATGATCAGCCTGTTGGTGATGATGATCGTCGCGCCGCTTGCCGCCATGCTGATTCAAATGGCGGTGTCGCGGTCACGCGAGTATGGAGCCGATGTCGGCGGGGCCAAGACCACCGGAGACCCGCTCGCCTTGGCTAGCGCTTTACGCAAGCTCCACTTAGCTTCCCAGCACATTCCTCTCGAGACGAGCCAGGCCACGGCCAGCGCCACGGCGCATATGTTTATCGTTAATCCGCTTACCGGCGGCGGAATGGCTGCGCTGTTTAGCACGCACCCGCCAATGGAAGAGCGAATTGCCCGCCTGGAGGCGATGGCGAAAGACCATAGCTACATGCAGCGTTAATCGTGTTTCACTTCGCCGATAGATTCGGCGACAGCACTTTCTCTTCCAGCCAGGCCGAGAGGTCGGAAAGGCTTCTCGGCCTGATTTCATGACCCATCTCATACTCCCGGTAGGTGAGCGGTAATCGCGCTTGACGAAGTGTTTCCACTGAGCTCCTTGCCCGGTCGACTTCAATCATCGAGTCTTGAGTGCCGTGTTGGACCAGCGTCGGCAAGGACTGCAGTGTATCGCCGAGCGAAAGGTGGGGCACGAGCTCCCGTGGCAGCCAGGTGCTCAGCGCAACCAGCGCGGCAAAGCGATCCGGCTGCGCCAGTGCCAAACTATAGGCCATCACCCCGCCTTGACTGAAGCCGAGAACCACCAGTTTCTTCGCGTCGATGGGATATTGGGTCAGGCATTCGTCGAGAAATCGGTGCAGCCTTTGCCGGGATTCGAGGATTGCCGCAATATCCGGCGGGCCGCCCAAGCTCATCGGATACCAAGCATAACCGGTGGCTTCCGATCCGATCGCCGTCTCCAAGGGACCTTGCGGGCAGATGACAAAAAAGCGGCCATCGCAAATATCGGGAGCGAGACCAAGCAGATCGAGAGCGTTCGCGCCGCGGCCGTGCAGCGTCAAAATCGTCGGATGAGG
>JBBDNJ010000312.1:0-11376 GCA_040877705.1 Binatia bacterium
AAATCTGTTTCTTTTTCGTCTAAGATGCGGCAGCCTTTAAACAGCGGGGGGTGCACAGCTCCCGCCGGTTGCTGAAACTGTCGTAGAACGTGATCGGTACGAAAAAGAAACGTCATTGCGGTTTTTTGGTTCTGGCTTTAACACTCTTTGGCTACTCGTCGTCACGCGCCATCGCGGCGGAATCGCCGGCAAAGGGAAGCGCGCGCGCGATTCAAACAGTTCCAGGAATGCCGCCTGTCATCGATCCCAACGACCTTTACAGCGAGACCCGGCCCGACAAGCTGAGCGCCACGGTGGCCAAACATCTGTCGCGCGTCTATGTGCCGAATCGCAGCTCCAATGATGTTTGGGTCATCGATCCCGCCACCTTGAAAGTGGTTAACAAATTCCGCGTCGGCGTTCACCCGCAGCATGTCGTTCCCTCCTGGGATTTAAAGACGCTTTGGGTCAACAATAATGCCGAAGGACGAAACGACGGCAGCGTCACACCCATAGACCCCACGACCGGCAAACCGGGAAAAAGTATTCCCGT
Source organism: Binatia bacterium (assembly GCA_040877705.1). Classification (GTDB taxonomy): domain Bacteria; phylum Desulfobacterota; class Binatia; order UBA9968; family UBA9968; genus WHTF01. Next base: position 533 of record JBBDNJ010000312.1, read on the forward strand.
CGATGACCCCTATAACATGTATTTCACGCCTGACGGCAGTGCCGCCATCATTGTCGCCGAGGCGCGCAAGCGGCTCGACTTTCGCGCCCCGCAGACCATGGCAATGAAGTATTCCATTGATACGCCGAATTGTCCCGGCATCAACCATGCCGACTTCTCTATCGACGGTCGGTACGGGTTCTTCACTTGCGAATATGCCGGTAGTCTCGTCAAGATCGATCTCATCGAGAAAAAGGTGGTCGGCTATTTAAAATTGTCGAAAGGCGGCATGCCCCAAGACATCCGCATTTCTCCAAACGGCAAGATCTTCTACGTCGCCGATATGAAAGCGGAAGGGGTGTTCATAGTCGAAGCCAACCGGTTTACCGAGATCGGTCATATCAAAACCGGGCTCGGCGCGCACGGCCTTTATCCAAGTCGCGACGGAACCCAGCTCTATGTCGCCAACCGCGGCGTAGCCCGCGTCTATGGGCCGCCGAAGGGCAAAGGAAACGTGAGCGTTATCGAGTTCGCCACCCGAAAAGTGACCACGACTTGGCCGATTCCAGGCGGTGGTAGTCCGGACATGGGCAATCTCAGTGTCGATGGAAAAACCTTGTGGCTGTCAGGCCGCTATGACAATGCCGTTTACACCGTCGATACCACCACGGGTCAGGTAAAGATCATCCCGGTAAAATCCGAACCCCACGGTCTAACCGTATGGCCGCAGCCCGGTCGTTACTCTCTGGGTCACACAGGGAACTTGCGCTAGGCATATCGATTGGATTAAAAGACGGGTTATTAGTTTCGTTTTCGCAGAGGAGGGCTGCATGGCTAGACTCGCCGGTCTTATTCTATCGCTTCTTCTAATCGGCGCTTCCGCCACGGCTAATGCCGCGGTCGCGGAGCAAAACTTTTACAAGGGAAAAACTGTTCGCATCATCGTCGGCTTCGCCGCCGGCGGCGGCTTCGATGCCTACGCGCGAGCCATCGCGCGCAACCTGGGCCGGCACATTCCCGGCAATCCGGCAATTATCGTCGATAACATGGCCGGCGCGGGGAGTCGAATCGCAGCCAACTACCTCTATAAATCGCGACCCGACGGTCTGCTCATCGGCAATTTCATTGGCTCTCTGATTTTGCAGCAGGTCATGGGCGACAAAGGGCTCGAATTCGACGGTCGAAAGTTCGAGTGGCTCGGCGCGCCCGTGCAGGATGAAACGGTTTGCGCTCTCACCAAAGCGAGCGGCATCGGTTCGATCGATGACTGGTTTGCCGCCAAGAAGCCGGTGAAACTCGGCGGCGAGGCACCGGGCGCTAACGACTCCGATGTGCCGCGGGTTTTGAAGGCAGCGCTAGGTCTGCCGATTCAACTGATCGAAGGTTTCAAGGGAACTTCGAACATTCGAATCGCCGCAGAAGCGGGCGAGATCGACGGCGGATGCTGGACTTGGGCATCGATCCGCACCACTTGGAGTAAAGGACTGGAATCGGGACTGGTAAAGGCAATCGTGCAGGTCAACCCGCAGAAGGCCGCGGACATTCCCGACGTTCCCAATGCCATCGACTACGCCAAAACTTCCGAGGCGCGCATACTGATCGAATCCGGCGTGCACGCTCCGTCGGCCATTCTGCGCGCCTATGCCCTTCCGCCAGGGACTCCGAAGGAGCGGGCCGGCAGCTTGCGCAATGCTTTTGACGCCACCATGAAAGACCCTGAATTCTTGATGGAGATGAAAAAATCTAAGCTGGAAATCAACGCGCTTTCAGGCGCCGAAGTGGACAGAGTCGTTAGCAAATTATTCCAGATGGATGCCGCCAACGTCAGCAAGATCAGAGAAATTTTGATCCCAAAAAACTAGCGCGGCGAGCCCACATCAGTGAGATCACGACGGTGCAGATGCGCCGGTTTTTGTTTGCGTTAAGAAAGATGCGTCTAAAAACTCCCCGGCCGCCATACTTACCCCGTCTCCTGTCGTGTTGACTCATTCTTTCATAATGGCGTATTGACTTTCAGGGCGGCGCTTCGGATGTGGGAATTCTCGTTCGTAACTAAACTAATGTTCCCACGGGCAGATCGCATAAGGAGAGCCATGGCAAAAGAAATGACATTGGATGAATTAAAGAGAATGGCCGCGCGCGTGGGATTGAATTTGTCCGAAGAAGACTTGCGCAAGTTGCTGCCGGGCGTAGACCGGTCGCGCAAACAGGTGACCGAGCTCCGACAACTCCTGTCTGACACCGGCGAGCCTGCCGGAAGTTTTTCGACGGTGAAAGGATTAAGTAAATAGATTGCCATGGCGACCAGCGACCTCTGTTATCGCACCATCGGCGAAGCCGCCGCCGGCCTGCGGCGTAAAGACTTTTCGCCGATAGAACTCACACAAGCCTGCCTCGATCGCATCGAATCCCTGGACGGCAAACTGCACAGCTTTCTTACGCTGACTGCCGAGCTGGCGCTGCAAAAGGCGCACGAGACTGAACAGGAACTGCGTTCTGGAAAGGATCTCGGACCGCTTCATGGCCTTCCCATCGCGCTCAAAGACCTTTACACAACCAAAGGGATTCGCACCACTTGTCATTCCGCCGTTCTGCAGGATTGGGTGCCCGAGTACGATGCAACAACGACGATCAAGCTCAAGCAGGCAGGCACCATTCTCCTTGGCAAACTCGGCATGCACGAGTTCGCTTTTGGCGGCCCGTCTATGGATGCGCCTTTTCCGGCGGTGCGCAATCCGTGGAATACCGCGCACATCCCCGGCGGTTCCAGCAGCGGCTCCGGGGCGGCGCTGGCTGCCGGACTGTGCTACGGCTCGCTCGGCTCCGACACCGGCCGGCTCGATTAGAACACCGGCGTCACACTGCGGCATTGTCGGCCTCAAACCGACCTACGGCCGCGTAAGCCGGTACGGCGTCGTACCGCTGAGCTGGTCTTTGGATCATGCGGGACCGATGGCCCGAAGCGTGGAAGACTGCGCCATCCTACTGCAGGCGATCGCGGGCTATGACGCAAAAGATCCGGCGTCGGCCAATGTGTCTGTGCCGGATTTTTCCATTGGGCTTCACGACGGCATCAAAGGTATGCGCATCGGCGTGCCCCGAACGGATTGGTTCAACGAAAACTTGGGTATCGATCCGCAAACTGAAGGCATTTTTAATGCCGCACTGAAGACGCTGGAAGAGCTCGGCGCTAACATCGTTGAAATCAATGGGCAACCTTTTTCGATGGCGCGAAAAGCCAATCAAACTATTCTTGTCGCCGAAGCCTATGCTTATCACGAAAAGCGCTTCCCAGAAGCGCCGGAAAAGTTCGGCAGCTCGGTGCGCCGGCGAATGCTCGAGGGCGCGGTTCTGAGCGCCGCCGATTACATCACAGCGCAGCGTGCTCGGGCGGTGCTGAACGAGCAAATCATCGCAAGTTTTTCACATGTCGATATCTTCGCGACGCCGAGTGCTGCCCGTCCTCCTGAAGCATTCGCGGCGATGAACCCCAACGAACAAACCCTGCGACCAAGTTTTACCAATCCGTTTAATCTCACAGGTCTTCCTGCTATTTCAGTGCCGTGCGGCTTTACGCCGGATGGTCTGCCAGCGGGACTGCAGATTGTCGCGCAACCCTTTGATGAAGCTACCGCGCTTCGCGCGGCATACACTTATGAGCGGGCCACAGAGTGGCATAAGCAACATCCGGTTCTCTAGAAACTAATGAAAGCTACCACAGTGACCTCACTTAGTCGTCGGATGTTTATAGGCGCTCTTGAATTCGATATTTGGCCTAAGTCTACGCCGCTCTTCGGAGAGCGACAGTGCCGAAAGCGTCCGGCCGGAGAATCGTAGGATCAAGGGTTCGACAAGAGCGTTTGCTTACTCGGCCGTGCCGAAAACGCGGAAATACATTTCCGCCAGCGCCGGCTCCATGGATTTCGCGGCAGCCAATTCGCGCTGAATGGAAGGGTCGAGTTGCTTGCGTGCCTTGGTCGCTAAATTGAGAACTTCTTGCTCGTCCATACGCTGCAGGCGACCCCCTTCCACAATCACCTCCCCATTGACGATCACCGTATCAACGGAACTGCCATTCTCGCAGAAAACCAGCTGATTCCTCACGTCGTTGAGCGGTGTGAACGCCGGAGTATCGCGACGCAACAAAGTAACGTCGGCAAGCTTGCCCGGCGCAAGCATACCGGCATCGAGACCAAACGCGCGCGCCGTTGCATATCGACATCGTAAGCGCCTGCGCAGGGCTCTGGACGGCCGAAGGACCGGGACATGCCGTAGTCAGTTTTTCCGGAGCGTGAAACGTATCGATGAAAGCTTCGCAGTCGTCGAGCCATGCTTTGGTTGGTTTGTCTTCGCTCTGGCTCATGCGTTTGATCTCGTTATCGAGGTCAGCGGCCGTGTTGCCGAGGGGAATCGTTTCTTCATAGTTCTTGTCCGACAGCGTCAGCGCGACGACGTGACGCAGACCCAGGTCGCGCATGTCTCTGAGCGATGCCCGGTAACAGGCGCGCCAAATTTCAAGCGGTTTGCTCGGCATCATGCCGCGGACGAGATTGGCCGGCGAGTGGCAGTGCGAGTTGACCATACCGGGCATGGCGATCATCCGAGAGGCATCGATCGTTCGATCAAACGGGCCCGGCGGCGTCCATTCCGCAGGGCCGACATAGGCAAGCCGATTGCCGGCGACAACCATGGCGCCGTTTTCAATGACGTCGTTATCCTCATTCATCGTGACAATCAGCGGATTACGAACGAGTAACTTCATGATGCCTTCTGAAATCGGGGATCATAGACCGGCAGGCGAAGCACGATCATACAAACCTCATCTTGCGGCCCCAATTCTCCGGATCTTTCAGAAAATCGATGATCTGATTACTGGCGTCGTCAGTGAAATAGCTTTTACCCGGACCGGTATCCAACACGTCGTCCCAATTTGCCAGCACATGCAGGACAATATCGTTCTTCGCGAGGTTGTCTTTGCCTTCATGCTGATTGAGCCTGTCAGAGGCATAGTCGAATACGCACAAACAGTGCGTCATCTTCGCGCCCGCGCCGCGGATACCGATATTGAAACGTAGCTTACTCAACCCGTCCGTGATCAAGTCTTCAACCAGCAAGACCTTTTGGCTAGCATCGAGGATGCCTTCAATTTGTTTAGTGCCGCCATAGCCTTTCGGTTGCTTACGAATATAGATCATCGGCTTTTTGATGATATGCGCGACAAAGGAAGCGTATGGAATGCCGGCCGTTTCGCCTCCGGCGACGACGTCGATATTTTCCACGCCGATATCGGTTTCGACCATCTTGGCGAGCGCAGTGACGATATACTCACGCTCCGCCGGAAACGATAACAGTTTTCGACAATCAATATAGACCGGCGAGATCCGGCCGGAGACAAAAACAAACGGTTTGTCTTGATAGACCTGAATGGACTCCGTTGACAAAAGCATTTCGGCAACCTTTTTGGAAACTTCGCTCATGGAAATTACCTTTCAAATGCTTAGATAGGCAGGCTATAACATAGCCTCCTCCTCTTTCCAACTTAGTTTGCAACCGCGAAATGTAGTTTTTCTGATTGAACCTAAACTGATAAAATGGCCGCCATGAAGTCGCCTCAGAACCCGAACACCGTGCTGAACGGTTCTCATGTTGCCATCAACAAACGCCGGTTGCTGCGTGATCTCAATGCCATATCCCGCATCGGTATCGGCAACCACGGCTCCGTTACTCGCCTGGTCTTTTCCATCAAAGAACTGCGCAGCCGGCAATTCCTCATTCATCAGATGCGGCAAATCGGTCTGCAAATCCACATCGACCGTATCGGCAATATCTTCGGCAGACTCAACGGCTCTAATCCAAAGGCGCCAGCCGTGCTCGCGGGTTCGCACCTGGACACAGTCGTCGATGGAGGAAAATTCGACGGCACCATGGGTGTCATCGCGGCACTCGAAGCAGTACGAACACTGAAGGAAGAGAAAGTCTCTCTGCAATCGCCGGTAGAAGTCGTCTGTTTTGTCGGCGAGGAGTCCAGTCGCTTTGGCTTTTCAACCCTCGGCAGCAGCCTGGTGGCCGGTGAAGTTCACGGTGGCGATTTCGCAAACGCCACCGACACGCATGGAACTAAACTCGAAGACATTCTTGCGGGACTGGGCATTTACCAGAGCAACTTGCGCTCGCTACGGCGCGATCCGTCATCGGTGAAAGCCTATCTCGAACTGCACATCGAGCAGGGTCCTATTTTAGAAGCCATTAAAAAGCCCATCGGAGTGGTGACTTCCATCGCCGCGCCGACGCGATTCAAGGCGGTTATCACCGGCCAAGCAGACCACTCCGGCACAACTCCTATGGAGATGAGAAAAGACGCTTTGGTTGCGGCAGCGGAATTGATCGTCGCGGTAGAAAAGATTGTCCGCCAGTATTCACGCATGGATAAGGGACGCGTGGTCGGCACGGTGGGTGCGATCAAGATCGAGCCCGGCGTGATTAATGCCGTACCGGGTAAGGCGGAGCTGGCCGTCGATGTACGGAGCATCACGGCGGCGGCCAAAAACCGCGCCGTGCGTCTAATCGAAGCCAAGATTCATGAGATCGCCCGCCGGCGAAAGATACGAATCGATATCCTACCCATCAGAAAAGAAGACCCCGTGCCTCTAGATAAGCGCCTCGTGCATCTGATAAAAGAGTGCTGCGAGGCGAGAAACATCTCATACGAGATCATGCCTTCGGGCGCCGGTCATGACGCGATGCAGATGGCGAAGATTACCCCGGCCGGGATGTTGTTCATTCCGAGCCGGCGAGGTATTAGCCATAGTCCGGCTGAATGGTCCGATCCCGAGGATATCTGTCTTGGAGCGCAACTGCTCCTAGACGCCATAGTTCGAGTTGCGAATGAAAAAATCTAAAAGCTTGAGACTCTTAACCGCGCAAGACATCAAGAAGAACCTTGAGCGCATGGGCCGCGAAATCCTCCGGCAAAATAATCCGTCGGACTCCTTGGCCTTCATCGGTATCCGCACCCGAGGGTTATTTTTAGCGCAGCGACTGCGTAGCATCATCAAAAAGTCTCATAACAAGGATGTGCCTCTGGGCGAAATGGATATCACCTTATATCGAGACGATCTCAACGCCCTGCTGCCCGACGGCAAAGTTGACCACACAAAGATTCCCTTCGACATCAATAACAAGACGATTATTTTATTTGATGACGTCCTGCACACGGGCCGCACGGTCCGCGCGGCTGTGGATCACTTGATTGACTTAGGGCGTCCGAAGGCGATCCACCTCGCCGTGCTGATCGACCGAGGCGGACGGGAGTTTCCCATCGCGGCCAATTTCGTGGCAAAAAAAATCACCTTGCCGCAAGAAGGCGAGGTCCGGCTAAAGCTTAAAGAAGTGGATGGCAAAGACGAAGTGGTGGTGTGCAAATAACCGATATTCGACCGGCAAGCAGTTGAAGAACCGGCGCTTAGAAACTAAAATATAAAATGGACAACAGAGGAGCGATCATGAAAATTCCATGTGCCCTATACCGCGGCGGGACGAGTAAACCGGTATTCTTTCTAGAAAAGGATCTACCGAATAATATCAAGGAACGAGACAAGGCGGTATTGCATGCATTCGGCAGCCCTGACGTACGTCAGATCGACGGTCTGGGCGGGGCGGATCCTCTGACCAGCAAGGTTGCCTATATTGGTCCTTGCACCGTTCCTGACGCCGACTTGAATTATACCTTCGGCTATGTCGGTATCACCCAGCCGGTGATCGATTACGCGGGTAACTGCGGCAACACTTCAGCAGCCGTGGGTCCCTTCGCCTTACTCCGAGGTCTCATCAAACCTCAGGAGCCGGTAACCAAAGTCCGAATCTATAACACGAACACAAAGAAGATCATCCTGGCGGAATTCGCCGTACAGGACGGCGAATTTTTGAGCGAAGGCGAATTTACCATTGACGGCGTTCCCGGCAGCGGGTCAAAGATTCTCCTCGACTTTATCGGCTCGGGCGGTTCGGTGACGGGCAAGCTTTTGCCGACGGGAAAAGTGAGAGAAGAAGTGAAGTTCCCCACTTTGGGAACACTAGAAGTTTCCATGGTGGATGCGGCCAATCCGTTTGTATTCGTCCGCGCTAGAGACCTCGGCCTAAAAGGAAATGAAAATATCGACGAGTTCGGCAGTAACGAATCGACCCTAAAGAAATGCGAAGAGATTCGTTGCATAGTTGCGGAAATCATGGGGATCGCCAAGGCAGCCGAAGCAACTCAAAAGAGCCCAGGTGTTCCTAAGATCGCAGTGGTCGCGCCTGCGGCAGCTTACTCGACTCCGAAAGGTATGGTCGAAGCGGCGCAGATCGACATCGTTGCGCGCATGACCGCACTACAGAAACTGCACAAAGCATTTGCGGTCACCGGGGCGGTCTGTCTCGGCGCTGCGGCCAAGATCGAAGGAACTATCGTTAATGAAGTTTATCGCAAAGCGCAGCCAGGTAATCCACCGGCAGTGCGAATCGGCCATCCAACCGGCAAGTTGCAGGTTGAGATAGAGATCGAAGAGCAGAACGGCAAGCTAGAGCTCACTAGGGCGGCGCTAGCGCGCACGGCACGGCTGCTCATGGATGGCAACGTCTTCGTGTCTTAGCAAAGAGGCTCCCCTAGCGACTTAACGTCCTTATTCAAACGAACATAAGCCAGTGATAGGGCCGAGCCCCTGTGGCGAGTTACCGCCGCGGGGGCTTTTTTTCTCGTCAACGAATACTACGAGAAAAAAAGCAGAATCATCAGGATCCAAAAATAAGAAGAGAAGGCTCGGCCATGACCACTCGCATGGCCATTATTCATCAAGGAGAATCATCAGGAAGGTGTCGAAAGGCTCTATCTCCGAATTTAAGCGGTTTGCGGAAGTAAGAACTTCGGCCTTTAAGCAGCAGGTCGGTCGAGAATTATTTGGCGCCGCATGACTAGGGCCATCACGTCGCAACCTTCGATGTGAGAGTCGATAAACTTCCGAATGTCGAGCAATTCGTTGGAGCGAAAATACGCCGCGCACACCAAAGGAATTTGTCTTTAACCATACTTACGCTGTTCCACGGTCTGTGGCGCCGCCGCCTTGTTAATTTGGGAGGGAAAGCTCATTAGGACGGTTGTGCCGACATCAGGCTCACTCTTAATGTGGATGGTCCCGCCGATCAACTCAGCCATACGCCGGGCAACAGTGAGGCCGAGTCCTAAACCCGAAAAGGGTCGACGGATGGAATTATCGACTTGCTGGAACGGCTCGAAAATGGAATCCATCTTACTCTTATCGACGCCAATTCCTGTGTCCGATATGTCCAATTCGATGCTTCCTCGGTCCGCGGCGGGTCGGGCTTGCACCCGGATCTCCCCCTGAGAAGTAAACTTGACGGCATTATTGAAAATATTTTGGAAGATCCTCTCGACTTTCGAACGATCACTGACGATCGGCACACCGCTCTCCGGAATATTGATGGACAAGGTCAGGCCCTTTTCACGGATCGTTCTCTCGTAACGCTTGACCGTTTCATGCACGATATCGCCCGCGTCGAACTTTTCAAGTATTGCTGAGGCATCCCCGGAATTCAGCGAAGTCATCCATAAGACATTGTCGATAAGCTCCAGGAGTTCTTCGGAATTTCGATAAACTGTTTCGAGAACCTTTTGCTGTTCGTCACTGAGCTTGCCGATAACCTGGTTGAGCAAAAGATAGACGAATCCAACCACAACACTCAAGGGCGTCCGTAACTCATGAGACACGTTCGAGAGAAAATCCGATTTGACCTGTCGCAGTTTAGCCTTGGCGCCACGCCGCTCGATGCCCCGGCGCACCAACGACAAAATATGGTTTACATCGAAGGGCTTGGAAATGTAGTCGAAAGCGCCGAGACGGAGTCCCTCGATAGCCGTGTCTAAGGAACCGTAACCCGTGATGATGATCGCCTCGATATCGGGATCATGCCGCTTAACTTTTTCCAGAACGTTGATGCCAGTAAAGCCCGGCATCTTAAGATCCAAAGTTACCAGATCAACAGGAAATTTGCTCAGGAACTCAATGGCTTGACCACCCCGTTCGGCCACATGGACGTTATAATAAGGGTTGAGAATCATTTTAAGGGATTCTCGTGGACCCATTTCGTCGTCGACGACGAGGATATGCGGTTTACTGTCATCCATGCCAGTAAAAAACGCAAGGAATATGCCACCGGCAGAAAGCAACAAAACAACGAATTTAAAAGGGTAATTTTAGGCTAGGGAGGTTAAATGGAAGAGTTAAGGGAACAAATTTGTCCACTATGTGAATAATTTCGCTTCATCGACGCTATTCGACTCATTGATTTTCAGCTTTTCGATTCGATACTTTAAAATGCGCCGGCTAGTTCCCAACAATAAGGCGGCTTTGGTCTGATTAAAACCTGTACGCTGCAACGCTTTTACAATGAGCTCTCGCTCAAATTCGTCAACTGCTTCACTCAGAGGGCGTGAGCCGCTCAGGACATCCTCCTTCAACGTCGCGGTTTGATCTGTGGAGCGCATTCCAACCGGCAAATCTCGCAGCATGATCTGTTCGTGCGGCGTGAGTATCGTCAGCCGCTCGATCAGGTTTTCCAGCTCTCGGATATTGCCCGGCCAGTGATATCCGGTGAAGAAATCCACCACTTCCGGAGACAAGCTCTTTGGCGCGATGGAATGCTCCTGCGCTTTGAGTCTCATGAAATGATCCAGGAGCAGAGCGATGTCATCTCGCCTCTCACGAAGCGCCGGCAGATAGAGAGAGACCACATTCAGTCTGTAAAAGAGATCCGGACGGAACTCGCCCGCTTTAGCCAGGATTTCTAGATCTCGATTGCTCGCGGCGATG
>JBBDNJ010000313.1:0-11259 GCA_040877705.1 Binatia bacterium
ATTCTTGAAGGAAACTTCTCTGTGTAAACCAGTTCAAACGAAGGGAAATACCGCGTGTATTTTGCCGATCGGGAAGACTTTTCCGCGTGTTCTTTGAGCCGGCGTTCTAGATTGCCCGTCTGGCCTGTGTAAAGCGTGTTTGAAGAAGTGCGGAGGATGTAGACAAAATACGACACCTTTATGAATTAGCTGGAAACAAAAGTCAGAGCTTTTCCCTGTTTACCGGCCCGGGCGGTTCGTCCAATCCTGTGTATATAGTCGTCATAAGTATTTGGTTGATCAAAGTTAATTACGTGGCTGACTCCGGGAATATCCAGTCCGCGGGCGGCTACATCGGTCGCGACAAGTACCCCGACTCGGTCCTCTTTAAAGGCTTGCAGAGCGCGCCGGCGCTGCGGTTGCGACTTGTTGCCGTGGATTGATGCGGTCGTGTGCCCCAGCGCAGCCAGGCTGTCAGCTAGCTTTTGGACGCCCCATTTGGTTCTTCCAAAGATGAGGACTTTATCAAAATCGGGTTGGCGTAAGAGTCCGTTTAAGATTTCTATCTTTTGTTCTTTAGAAGAAGCGCGAATAACGTCTTGCTCAATAAATTCGCTAGTCGTTCCGGTTTTGACGGATACTGCAACTGGATCAACCATCAATTCTTGCGTTAAGTGCTCAATTTCTTTCGGCATTGTAGCGCTAAAACAAAGAGACTGACGTTCTCTTGGCAGTTGTGCGACCAAGAACCGAATGTCTTTGATGAAACCCATATCGAGCATTCTATCGACCTCGTCCAAAACCAGAATTCGAATCCGGTCCAACCGCAGCACCTTTCGGTCAAAAAGATCAGTAAGTCGTCCGGGAGTTCCAATAATGACTTGGGGGCGGCGATTAAGCACCGCAATCTGGCGGTTTATACTAGCTCCTCCCACGCACAAAGCCGAATAGAGTTGGAGTCCCCAGGCGAAAGCTTTAAACTCTTCTTCGATTTGACTCGCCAGCTCCCTGGTTGGGACTAATATCAAAACCGCCGCTTCACGATCCGAAAAATGCCTTAGATGGTGCAATATTGGCAGCAAAAAAGCGGCAGTCTTGCCACTGCCGGTGTTAGCCAATCCAATCAAGTCCTTGCCTTCTAAGATCGGCTGAATAGCCGCGTCTTGAATCGGAGTCGGAGACGCGTATCCCCGGGCTTTGATATTGATCTGCAATCTTTCTTCCAAATGGAAGTCCTTAAATTGATGCTGTGGCACAAAATTAGCTTGTTCTGATTGGGTGGTGGCTTTATTAACAAATCTTTCGGGATTGATATAGGCACCCCGGTCCCGGGGGAAACGAATGGGTCGGCCGTTATAAAAAGCTCTCGGTCCGCCATTTTTATTTAAAGCTTTATGAAATGAGTAATTACGCATGAATACCTCAGTAGCTTCTTTTCTAATATCTCAGTGCAGATGAACTGTCGAGATACGTTAGAAGAGCTCGGTATTCATCGATCACAAGATAAGTTTAACTATAACATATATCCTGTAGTATGTCGAATGATTGGGGTGTCCAGGTTGGCTGAGCGTAACGGTCAGGACCAGTTACGTCCTGATAACGATAACATTCCCTCGCGATTTTGCGAAGTGCAACCCGCCAACGGCGGGACAGCATAACCCGAGAAAACAAGACAAACGAGACAGTATAAAAAGGAGAGCGTTCCCGATCTATAGTGGTAATATTCATTCAATGAATATCTTTGTCTCACAGAAGGAATTCAACCTGGATTGTGAGGTGGTGGAGCGTAAGGGTATTGGGCATCCAGATACCCTGGCTGATGCCTTGGCAGAATATTTATCTGTGAAATATTCGCTTTACACGCAAGATGCCTTCGGCGCAGTTCTCCATCATAACTTCGACAAAGTTGCACTGCTGGGGGGATCCTCTTCCGTTTCTTTTGGAAAAGGGTATATGACATCCCCGATCAAAGTTCTTGTAAATGGTCGGGTTTCCACAAAGTTTGGTGGCGTTACTATCCCATTTCGCCGGTTGCTTCGCGTATGGGTTGAGGAATTTTTTAGCAAAAAACTTCCGATTATAGATCCGCGGGAAGATCTTGAGATTGATTTAAACATAAGTAATCAAAGCAGTCCGGGGAGGGTTTACGAGGGCGAATCAAAACGGAGCGCACGCAGCAGATGGTTCGAGCCGGAGAGTCTGGAAGATTTGCCGGAATTAGAGAAACTGTTTTCCAATGATACATCTCTTGGTGTGGGGTACGCCCCCAGGTCGAAATTGGAGCAACTGGTTCTGGATGTGGAAGGCTTCGTGACATCCGAGAAATACAGAAGCAGAAATAAGTGGGTCGGAACCGACGTGAAAGTGATGGTGGTAAGGTCTAAGGATGCGTATTACTTAACCGTTTGCGTCCCCCAAATTGCTAATTTTGTACCATCCTTGGAGGATTATAAGAAAAATGTGGCGAAGGTCCGATCTGACCTCGAATCTCTTATTTCCAGACACAAAATCGACAACTTTGAGCTATCCTTGAATACTCGCGATAACTACGATTTGGTGGAGTTATATCTAACCGCAACAGGCTCATCGCTTGAAAGTGGGGACGAGGGAATTGCCGGTAGGGGGAACAGGGTCAACGGTGTTATCTCTCCTTCCAGGCCGATGAGTATGGAAGGATCGTTCGGGAAAAATCCGGTCTATCACATCGGGAAGGTTTATTATCTAGCTGCATTTGATTTAGCGAATAAAATTTATGAGAAATTTGACATACCTACCGAAGTATTTCTTATCAGTCAGAGTGGCAGGGATCTCTTGGATCCTTGGATTGTTCTGGTTAACGTTCCTGCGGATTTTAAAGATGTCTCTCGGCTGGAAGAGTTAGTGAAATCTCAGGTCAGAAACATACCAACTATTACCGCTAGAGTCTTAGAGGGAAACATTAGTGGCTAATTCTCGCAATCCAGGTTCAGGAGATTTAAGGTTATTCTTATCCGGTGGAGGGGGCGCAGAGGAGTCTAAAGATTTAGATCGGGAATTTGTACATTCCTTGAAAAGTAATTCCATTCTTTACGTACCCGTCGGTTTAGTTAGAGACCTCTCTGGATATGACGAATGTTACGAATGGATTTGCCGCACATTAAACGTTTTCGGCAGATTGTTGGATATCTCAATGTGGGTTGATCTCAAAAGGAAATCTTATTCGGATCTCCGAAAATTCTCTGCGATTTACGTCGGTGGCGCAAATAACAGTTACAGACTAATGGGGCTTTTTGAATCGTCCGGATTCGCTTCCTCTCTTAGAAATTTTTTTGCGAACGGGGGTACAGTTTACGGTGGAAGCACCGGTGCTATCCTAATGGGGAAATACTTCTCTGTTTTTGGTGAAGAGCCTATTGATGGTTACAATTCTCCCTACGGATTTGGGTTTGCCGGTGATTACTCCGTCTTTTGCCATTACACTAAATCACGAGAATATAAGATTGTTAATTTCATTGATGAGTATCACAGCCCCGTTTTGGCGATTCCGGAGAGGAGCGGGGTTGCCATAGATGAAGCCGGCGAGGCGAACGTAATAGGAAAAGAGAACGTTTTTCTATTTAATAGTAAAACGGGACGCACCACGGTTGGTGCCGGAAATAGTTTTGCGTTGTGAGGCGACTTATCCACTTTTTCGGATTAAAAAGATCGGGAAATCACGCGGTGGCAAATTGGTTACTTAGCAATTCTTCTGGTCGTATTAAGCGTGTTAACAACGTGTTTGATCTATGTGAAGACCCTCCTAAAATCCTCACTACCAAGGATTTGGTTGACGGAAGGAGAGATAGAAATTTTACCCTGCTTTTGGGTTACGAAGACGTGGATCTGCTGAATTTGGATTCCGTTCCGGGTGTCAAATATGAGAATGAGATTCTTGAAGATTCTACTAAGATTAAAATCTTACTTGTTAGGGATCCCTTTAATTTTTTTGCCAGTCGTTTAAAAATGTTACGGGATATGCAGGAACAAGGAGTTCGAAATCCTATTCAGAAGATTGGTTGGAAAGGGATCTCGCGTTTGTGGAGGACGTATGCGAAAGAGTATTTGGGAGAAACAAATCTCTTAGGAGATAGGGTAAACGTTAATTACAACGATTGGTTTTCCAATCGCGACTATCGAGATGAGCTTTGCCAACGTTGTTTGGGAACTGTGAATCGGGATCTGAGTGTTCAAGATGTGGTGGAACATGGGAGAGGCAGCTCGTTTGATTACACCAAGTTCCACGGATCCGCTCAGAAAATGGCGGTTCTGGAAAGGTGGCGTTACTTTAAGGATGACGAATTCTATCTAAATCTTATGCGAGATGAAGAGCTAGTCTCCTTATCAAATAGGATCTTTGGTCATATTAGTGGCACTGAGGAGATTTTAAAGTAAAATAGAGTCTATGGGTGCCAGCAAACAAAAAGAAAAAGTTAAAAGTCCGATCACTCCGAAGTCTACGGACTTCTCCCGCTGGTACCTTGACGTGATTCGGGAGGCCGATTTGGCTGAGTACGCTCCGGTTAAAGGTTGCATTGTTTTCAAGCCCCACGGATACGCAATTTGGGAAAACATCCAGAATATCCTTGATCAAAAGTTTAAGGAAACGGGGGTAGAAAATGCTTATTTTCCGCTACTTATACCGGAGAGATTTTTAAAGAGAGAGAAAGAACACGTGGAAGGTTTTTCGCCCGAAGTGGCGGCGGTGATGTACGCTGGCGGGGAGCGGCTTAAAGAAGCGCTGATCATTCGTCCGACTTCAGAAACCATCATTTACCCGATTATTGCTGGGTGGATCAAATCGCACCGAGATTTACCGCTTCTATTAAACCAATGGGCAAATGTGGTGCGTTGGGAGAAGCGGCCTCGCCCTTTTATTCGCACAACCGAATTCCTGTGGCAAGAGGGTCATACTGCTCATGCTAGCGAGTCCGAGGCAGACGAGCGGGCTCGCTTGATGCTGGATGTCTATAAAGATTTTGCCGAAAGCTTTATGGCAATCCCGGTTATAACTGGTGTTAAGTCCGAGTCAGAAAAATTCGCGGGCGCTCTTCAGACCTATACTGTGGAGGCTATGATGCAGGATGGGAAAGCCCTTCAGTTCTCCACCTCCCATAATCTTGGCCAAAACTTTTCTAAGGCTTTTGGGATTGAATTTACCGATCAAGACGGTTCTTCGAGATACTGTTGGCAAACAAGCTGGGGCCTGAGCACTAGAACAATCGGTGCTCTGGTGATGGTTCACGGGGACGATAAAGGTCTTGTGATCCCTCCGAAGGTGGCGCCTGTGAAAGTGGCCATAGTTCCGATTTGGGACGAAGAATCCAGAACTACTGTTGGGGGAAAGGTTTCAGAAGTTGTGTCAGCCCTGCATAATTCCGGACTAGGCGAAGTCAAGTTCGACGATCGGGAAGATATAAACCCAGGTGATAAATATTATTTTTGGGAAAGAAAGGGAGTGCCTTTAAGAATTGAAATAGGTCCGAGAGATGTACAGAAAGAATCTGTTGTTTTCGTCAGGCGGGATACGGGTGAAAAATTTGACGTTAAGATAAAAGACGTTGCTGAATCGGTCAAACACGTTCTAGTTGAGATTCAGGATGAGCTTTACCGCCGAGCTTTGAGCAACCTTAAGGAAAATACTGTTTCTGTTGATGACTGGGATGATTTCAAGCGTGCGATTAGGAGTAGGAAATTTGTTTTAGCTCATTGGTGTGGCGATGCCGAAGCGGAAGAGAAGATTAAGGAAGAAACAAAAGCAACTATACGGTGTGTTCCGTTTGATCAGCCAGAAGAAAAAGGGCGATGCATACTAACAAAAAAACCTTCGAAACGAAGGGTTCTCTTCGCCCAATCTTATTAGGATTTGTTATTCAGAATCTCTTCGTACGCTTTGATATGTTCTTGAATGATTTTCTCGAATTCGATTTTCCTCCCATGACCTGCTGGATTTAGCGATTGTTCTCCGTAGACCTCAATTAATGCTTCTGTAAAGCGCTTAGGATATTCTTCATATTTTCCATCAAGCACGTCATATAATCTCACCTTGTTCCACTGTTCTTTGTAGAAACCGACATTAGATACAACGACGTGGCACCCGCAGTCTTTCGCGAGCTCGATTTGTCCGCTGTGGGTTCCCCATTTGTAGGGAAGAATAATTGCGTGCGATTTTAGAAAAGCTTTGGTGATCACTTCGTTCGGAATATTAGGAAGCGAGATCTTTATAATCCTCGGGTCTTTAATAATTTTAAGGAAGTCAATGATCTCCGGTCTTAATTTTCCGTATTTCTTCCGGTAAATATTAATCGGCTTAAAGATTACTTGGAGTTTCACGGATCTAAGCTCCGAACAATGCAGGAAGTTTATAATCGACTGCACAAACTCTTTATTCTCACGGAATTCCCCAACCAGAAATGTGAATACGTTTTTGCTTTTTATCACTCCCTTGTTCTCTTTTTTTACATGATCTGGGTGGACAATAAAACCGAGAGGTATAACTGGAACTCCTCTTTTGTGGGTGCCGAATTTTTTCTCCAGCCATTTTTTGGCACCTTCCGTTGGGCTAATAATTTTATCTGCGTAGTTGAAGAGAAGTTTCTGATATTGCCCATTTCCAAGGTTTCTAACTCGTTGACTTTCTTTGCTGTGGAGAGTCCAAACGATTGGCTTTCCAAGGGTTTTAAAATAACTGAGAAGTTTCTTGAATTTTGGCAACGGCACACTATCGAACGAGAAGTGGACATGGACCAGATCGTATTTTTGTGGGGGATAATTTTTCTCGTAAAAAGATGGCTGGTAGAATCCGGTTCCAAGTAGATCGGTATCTGGATTTACGAATGTAAAATCTCTGCCGTTGTCGAATTTGCTCGTATATGGGTGTCGGGAGGGAAGACTTAATATTTTGATTGGATTTCTTATAGCCATTACCAAAATTTTACCATCGTAGGTTGAATAAGCGTGAATTTACGATCCGAGACTTTTAGCGAAAAATCAGAGTTTTAAAGACAGTTGTGGGGTAAAGAGGGAACTCGGTCACTTCGGGGTGCCCAAGTTGGATTTACAGCTTTTTGAGTAAATCTAAGTCCCCCTCGATTAATGATTCCTTTTTCGCTCTAGTCCACCCCTTAATTTGCTTTTCCCGGCGCATTGCGTCAAGCAGAGATGGTTGTTTTTCGGAGTAAACCAACTTAAAATGTTGATGATCCCTGGTAAATTTTGCCGCCTTTGAACCACGGTGTTGCGTTAACCTCTCGTCGAGATTATTAGTTTGCCCAACGTAGAGTTTATTTTGAGGATTTCTAAGAATATATACAAAAAAGCTCATGGGTTGTCCTTCGACTTCTTCGACTCGTTTCACTCGCTCAGAACCTTCGGTGCGCTCAGGACATTCGATTCTCAATGGGTGGCTATAGCCATGAGTGAGCGTAGCGAATCGAATGGCTGGGAGACTTGGATTCGAACCAAGATTGGCGGATTCAGAGTCCGCAGTCCTACCGTTGGACGATCTCCCAATGAGCAAGGCGAATTGGGATGAGATCCAACGGCTAGCGACGAACGAGTGTCGCGTCCCGTTGGACGATCTCCCAATGAATTCAATTTTACCATCCCTGTTTGCCTAGTTACCTATTGCCTAAACTGTTTTCTTTAGTTATTGGCCTATTGCCTAATCATTACCATTTTAGTAATAATTACTTTGAAATGCCCAAATTACTCACTTCTCGCGGAGACTACGGGATACTTTTGATGGCTTCTTTGGCGAAGGATCCCGACAACCGTCCCCGCTCTCTCGCCGAAATCGCCAGTTCCTGCCGGCTGCCCCAAACCTTTTTGGAGCAAATCGCTTTCGAGCTGCGGAAAGCCCAGCTGTTGGGAGCTCAACGGGGGAGAAACGGGGGGTACCGGCTGTCGCGGCGGCCCGAAATGATCAGTTTGGTCGAGATTTTGGAGGTTTTGGAAGGTCCGATCCGGACCGTTCCTTGCCAGGATTCCCAGTGCACTCTAATTGCCTGCCCGACCCGCGGTTTTTGGGAAGTTCTCCAGCGCCACCTGCACAAAACCCTCCAGAGAATAACCCTGGCCGATCTAGTTTCCGGCAACCCCCATCAGCTGCTGCCGATCGCCCCGTGAAGATCAAAGAACAGGTTTTGGCGGCTCTCCGGAAGGTAAATGATCAAGAGCTAGGGATCAACATTGTCGATCTGGGCCTGATCTACGGAGTGGCGGCGGGGAAGGGGGGAGAGGTCCGGATTGCGATGTCGCCCACCACCCCTTTCTGCCCCTATCTGCCGGAAATGATTATGGAGATTGAAAACGCGGCCCGCGGGGTTTCCGGAGTGAAGAAAGCAATCGTGGCGGTGGTTTGGACTCCTCCCTGGACCCTGGAGCGGATGTCGCCCGCCGCCCGGGCGGAGTTGGGAATGATATGAGGAAAACCAGTAATTCGAAATTAGTAATTAGTAATTTGAAAGTTGCAGTCGAAGGCAAGGAGATTATTAAGGGAATCGATCTGACGATCAAGTCGAAGGAGATCCACGCCTTGATGGGCCCGAACGGGTCCGGGAAGTCTACGCTAGCCAATGCCCTAGCCGCCCACCCCGATTATGCCGTCCGGGGGAAGGTCCGGCTGGGCCGGCGGGATTTATCCTCCCTTCCTCCCGAGAAACGCTTCCGGGCCGGTCTGTTCTTGGCTTTTCAGTACCCGGTCGGAATCGAGGGAGTTTCCCTTTTCAACCTGATCAAAACGGCCAAGAAAGAAGCCTCCGCCAGCGAAGTCTTGTCAGAATTAAATGGCTATCTGCCAAAAGTTGGGCTGGATGAGAACTTTTTGAGGCGGACCGTCAACCTCGATCTTTCGGGGGGAGAAAAGAAGCGGAGCGAGGTTCTGCAGGCGCTGGCTCTGAAGCCGAAGTTTGCGATTTTCGACGAAATCGATTCCGGCTTGGACGTCGACGCCCTCAAAATGATCGCGGAGAACATCCGATTTCTGGCAGATGGGGGAACCGGGGTGATAATTGTGACCCACTACCAGCGAATTCTTAAATATCTCAAACCGGATTTCGTCCATGTTTTGGTAGACGGCAAAATTAAAGCGACTGGTGGGGAAGAACTGGCCGAGAAGTTGGAAAAAGAAGGGTACAAATCCTTCCGATGAAAGAGTTAATTTCCCGCCGGGAGCCGTATCGTTTTGGTTTTTCTTATCCCGAAGAGTACGTCTTCAAGGCGGAAAAGGGACTTTCCTCGGATGTGGTTGAAAAGATCTCGGAAATTAAAGGTGAACCGGCTTGGATGCGGGATTTTCGGTTGCGGTCTTTAAGAATCTTCGAAAAGAAAACTCTTCCCAGCTGGGGCGCCGACCTCTCCCGGATTAATTTTGATGAAATTTATTACTACCTCCGTCCCACTCGTTCTCAAGCGAAAAGCTGGAAGCAAGTTCCGGAGTCAATTCGCAAGACTTACGATCGGATTGGGGTCCCGCAGGCGGAGCGCAAGTATCTAGCCGGAGTTAAAGCCCAGTACGACAGCGAAGTGATTTACGGCTCCCTCCAACAGGATTTGGCCCGGCGGGGAGTCATTTTCATGGGAATGGACGAGGCGCTAAAGAAGCACCCCGACCTGGTTAAGGAATACTTCGGGACGATTATCCCGCCGCTCGACAACAAATTTGCGGCGCTGAACTCCGCCGTTTGGAGCGGAGGTTCCTTTGTTTATATCCCGGCCGGAGTTTCGGTTGAGATGCCTCTCCAAGCCTACTTTAGGATCAACGCCAAGAACATGGGGCAATTCGAGCGGACGCTGATTATTGCCGAGGAAGGAAGCTTTGTGCATTACGTCGAGGGATGCACCGCGCCCATCTACGCGACCGATTCCCTGCACGCTGCGGTCGTTGAAATTATCGTCAAGCGCGGTGCGCGGGTGCGCTACACCACGATTCAGAATTGGAGCCGAAACGTTTATAACCTCGTTACCAAACGAGCGTTAGTGGGGGAGGACGCGGTGATGGAGTGGATCGACGGGAATTTAGGGAGCAAAATCACGATGAAATATCCTTCCGTCTACTTGATGGGCAAAGGCGCCCGCGGCGAAGTGTTGTCTCTGGCCTACGCCGATGCCGGTCAGCATCAGGATGCCGGCGCGAAGGCGGTTCACGCCGCTCCTTACACCTCTTCCGTAATAACTTCCAAATCGATTTCCCGGGGCGGGGGGCGCACAACTTACCGGGGGCTTTTGGAGATTAATCCGGGGGCAATCGGTTCTCGGGCCAACGTGCGCTGCGATGCCTTGATTTTGGATCCGAAATCCCGTTCCGATACTTATCCGACAATGAAGATCAATGAAAAACAATCTTCGGTGGCGCACGAGGCAACCGTTACCAAAGTAGGAGAGCAGCAGCTCTTCTATCTTCAGAGCCGGGGCTTGACCGCCGATGAGGCGGTCGGGATGGTCGTGAACGGCTTTATCGAGCCGATCATCAAGGTCTTGCCGCTGGAGTATGCGGTTGAGCTTAATCGTTTGATCGAGTTGGAGATGGAGGGATCCGTCGGATGATCTTTGTTCCGGTGATGGGCAGCAAAAATAAAAAGGTAGAAGTTTCTTTAGACCGCGTGGGGAAGGAGGAGCAGCTGGTGGTAGTTTTTGCGGGGAAAGACAACGATCGAATTGATTTGGACCTTTCAATGATCCATCTTAAACCCCGGACAAAAGGGAGAATTACCGTCAAGGGAATCCTTCGGGACCGGGCGACGGCCCGGATTCGCGGGCTGGTGAAAATCGAAAAAGGCGCTCAGGGCGCGGACGATTTTTTGGAGGAAAGAACCCTCCTTTTGGGCCAAGAAGCCCGGGTGGAATCTTTTCCTTATCTTGAGATTGAAGCGGACGATGTCCGGGCTTCCCACGCCGCCACTTCTTCCCCGGTGGACGAAGGCCAACTTTTTTATTTGCGCAGCCGAGGGTTAAGCCAATCGGAAGCGGAAAGACTTTTGGTTGCCGGTTTTCTCCGTCCGGCGGTTGCAGAAGTTGGGGATAAAAGGCTAGGATCAAAATTGGAGAAAATCATCAATTATGCCTTGGATTAAGATTGCCAAAACCGCCGACATTCCCGATGGAGAGATTCGTACTGCCTCCGCCGGCGGCAAAAAAGTGGCCGTGGCTCGCATTGGCGAGGAGTTCTTTGCGATTGATGATACCTGTACTCACGCCCAGTGCTCTTTGGGGGAGGGGGCGCTGATCGACCACGAGGTTGAGTGCCCCTGCCACGGTTCCCGTTTC
>JBBDNJ010000314.1:0-11251 GCA_040877705.1 Binatia bacterium
ATCATCTCTTCGAGCAGCGTATGGCCGATAGCGTTCATCACCCCGCCCTCGTCTTGGCCCTCGCACAATACCGGGTGAATCGCCTTACCGACGTCCGCCAACGAGACATACTTGACCAGCTCGATCTCACCCGTATCCGCATCGACCTCGACTTCCGCCGCACCCCAACTGATCTCCCAGAAGGTTGTCGGTGAGCCCAGAGCCGCCTTCTTGCTTTTGATGTCCTGATAGGCGCCGTGTCCGACGATTTCGCCGGCTCTCGACAGAAATACTTTGTGCATCAGCTCCGGCAACGAAAGGCTCGAGTGATTGCCGCCGTGAACCCTTCCGCCTTCAAGCCTCAATTGATCCGGTTTGGCTTTCAACAACTTGCCCGCATGACGCAGCAATTGCCGTTTCAGGTCCTGCGCAGCTCTTTGCACCGATAAGCCCATCACCACAGTCGAGCTGCTGGCGTTGGTATTGACGTCATACGGAGTCACATCGGTGTCCAATTGCGCCACCATGACGCAGTCGAAGGGAACGGCCAATTCTTCAGCGACAATCTGGCTCAATGCGGTGCGCGCGCCCTGGCCGACTTCCACGGTACCGGTGAGCAATACAACGCTGCCGTCTGAGTTCATCTTCACCGCCGCGGAAGAGACTTTGTAGGTGCCGCCGCCGTCCTTCATGCAGCACGCGAGCCCCTTACCCCTGGCGTTTTTTTCGCTCTTCTCGCCCCAGCCTATTGCTTTGGCAGCGCGCAACAAACCTTCCTCCAGATCGCAGTCCACCGGTGTGTCGCCGGGCGTATAAAGCTCGCCCTTCTTTAATAAATTCTTCAGCCGGAACTCCAATGGATCGAGCCCCAACTTGCCGGCGATGATATCCATCTGCGACTCGTAGGCCCAGGTCACTTGTAGCGTGCCAAAGCCGCGATAGGCGCCAGCCGGCACGGTATTGGTGTAAACTGTATAGGCATCGGTCTTGGTGTGCGGAATCCGATACGGACCGAAAGATCGATAACCGGCCTTTTGCGTCACCCGCGGACCCGCATCGGCATACGCACCGGTCTCCATATGGATCAAACATTCGCGCGCCAACAATTTGCCATCCCTGGTCACGCCGGTCTTGATACGAACACGCGCGGGATGGCGTGTCACGGTTTTAAAGCTTTCCTCGATCGTGTGAACCAGCCGCACCGGACGTTTGGCTTTCCATGACAAGGCAGCGGCCAGCGGCTCGGTTTTTACCGCCAGTTTGCCGCCGTAACCGCCGCCAACATACGGCACGATGATACGGATCTTGTTGAGCGGCACCTTGAAAATATCGGCCAGGTGTTCGCGCAACGTGAACGGCTCTTGGGTGCCCGCCCACATAGTGATCCGGTCTTCCTCAACCTGCGCCACCGTGGCATGGGGTTCCATCGAAAAATGCTGCACGCGGGGAAAAGTAAAAGTGTCTTCGAAAACCTGGTCGGCTTGCTTAAATCCCTCGCCGACGTCGCCGTTGGCGTAGCTGAAGCGATAACACAGATTGCTGCCGGTAAATTCTTTCGGCGTTTCATAACGCTGCCCCATCAACTCGCCACCGCTTGAAGCGAAGTCGTGCACCAAGGCCGCGCCTGGCGCCAGCGCTTCTTCTAGCGATGACACCGCCGGCAATTCCTCATAGTCGACGTCAATCAAGGCCAAAGCTTCTTCCGCAGTCGCTTCATCGACCGCCGCCACCGCCGCGACGGGATCGCCGGCATAGCGAGCCTTATCGACGGCGACGATGGTTTGATCTTTATAAGCCGCGCCGAACATGCCGAGTCCTCGCTGATCTTCCCTGGTGATGACGGCATAAACCCCGGGCAAGCGCTCAGCTTGACTGCTATCGACCCGCACGATGCGCGCGTGAGGGTATGGGCTGCGCAGTATTTTGGCATAGGCCATTCCAGGCAACGCGATGTCGACCGTGTAAATCGCCTTACCGGTAACCTTTTCCAGCCCGTCAGATCTGGGCTCTGCCCTGCCGATCACTTTGTATGCGTTTGACTTGCTCATCCATTAACCTCGATGCTGGTAATTTCGATTGACCCACTCGATCGCTTCTTGACGGCTGGTTAATTCACCGCCGAGCTGTGCATCTTCGACCTGCCGCAAGATATCGGTAAAAATAGGCCCGGGAACATATCCCATCTCGATCAGATCCTGACCCCGCAACAGCGGCTCCGGACGGATCTCCACCTCTTGCATCTCAGACATACGCTCTTTGCAGAACTCGTAGTACTGCAAATCACCGCTTGACGACAAAGCGTCGATGCGCGCCAGCTCTAAAAGTTCATCGATGCCGTCTTCTCGGAGAAAGCGCTTTAGCGTGCTAAGCCGCATCTTGGGCGCTTGCGTGTGGCGCAGATGATTTTTAACTAAGTAGGCGACACGCTCCCACACCGCCCGTCCCCGCTTGAGCCGCTTGAGGATTTCTTCGGCCATCTCGGCGCCGCGATCGGTATGGCCGTAAAAAGTAATGCGCTGCGAATCCTTTCGAATACAAACAGGCTTGCCGGCATCATGCAGAAGACAACCATAGGCCAGAGTTTCCGTGGGCGCGTCGAGATGGCTCAAGGTCAAAAGCGTATGGTTAAAAACATCGCCCTCGGGATGATGATCGGGACTCTGCTCGGTTCCTTTCATCGCGTCAATCTCCGGCAAGAGGATTTTGAGTAGACCGCTTTGGTCCAACAGCTCGAATCCTTGACGCGCGCCGCCTTCGATCAGGACACGGGTGATCTCTTCACCGATCCGTTCCCAAGAAATCTGGGTGACCCTGGCCGCCGATTGCTTGATGGCTTCGAATGTCGCGCTGTCGATCTCAAAATTCAGGCTGGCGGCAAAGCGAATCGCCCGCACCATCCTCAGCCGATCCTCCTCAAACCGTTCGCGCGGATTGCCGATGGCGCGGATACAGCGCCGTTCAAGATCCTTTTTGCCATCGACCAGATCTATAATCCGATCTTCGATCGGATCATAGATCATTCCGTTAATCGTAAAGTCCCGCCGCACGATATCTTCCCGCAGAGTTCCGTAGCGCACATGGCTCGGTCTGCGGCCGTCGAGGTAAGGGCCGTCAAAACGAAAGGTCGCCACTTCGAAGGGGTGACCGTCGATGACGACCAAAAGGACGCCGAACTGCGCTCCCACCGGTAGCGTGTATGGAAAAATCCGTTGAATCTCTTCGGGTCGGGCGTTGGTTGCGATGTCGTAGTCTTGCGGAGTCTTGTTGAGCAAAAAATCCCGTACACATCCGCCCGCCAGATAGCTCTCGTATCCTTGTTCACGTAGTCGCTTCACAATAGCGATTGCTCTGTCCTTTTGTGACATGGTCCGGCCTCTCAAGGCATTCTATTAGTCAACAAACGGAACTGGAAGAAGGAAAGCCGGAATCCGGTTACGAGGGCAGCACGCCGTCGGCTTGAGGAATCAACTCTCGAATCTTGCCCTGGAGTTCTAGAAAGGTGAACGGTTTGACAATGTAGCTGTTGCAACCCGCTTCCATGCAGGTGTTGAGATCGGAATCGCGGAACAGCGCCGTGGCTGCCAAGATCGGAATGTCCTTGGTCTCGGGATTAGCGCGAAGAGTTCGCGCCGCCTCCCAGCCGTCCATTCCCGGCATCATGATATCCATCAGAATCAATTCCGGCTTCTCTGCGATAGCCTTCTCTAAACCCTCTTTGCCGTGTTTGGCCGAGATCGGCACGTATCCCATCAATTCGATTTGCCAGCTAAGCAGTTCACGCATATCCGGGTGGTCTTCGACAATCAAAACTTTTTTCATCGGGCGGGCTGTTTTTCCTCGGTAATATTACGCAACAATGGGTAAAACTCCGGTATCGATGCTACAAAGCATAAACTATGCCGCAGCGACTGACTAGCTGTCAAGCAAAGTGTTTCGCTATTCCGCCGGCAAGCCGCTGATGGTATTTGAAGACTTGCGCGGCGGGGGTGAATCGAGCCTGGGACATCAGTGCGTAAGGTACTATCCGATCAAAATCGAAAGAACGGTCATCATTTGTCAGAAATTTTACTTTGGTTGCCGACCATGACGGTAATCAGCTTCTCCGGCTCAAGATATTTTCGAGCAACGCGTTGGACGTCGTCACGCCTAACTTTACGGATGAGGTCCGGGTAGCGCTCAGGATAATCCAGACCCAGTTCGAAGTACTCCACCTGAGCCAGGAAATTTGCCACTCTGCGGGTGGTGTCGAAACGCAGCGGAAAGCTGCCGGTCAGATAATCTTTGGCCTCGTTAAGCTCGGTGTCGCTTACGGGCTCTTCGCGAATGCGGCGAATCTCCTCTTTGGCGATGCGGATCGCTTCCAACGCGGTTTCGTTTTTCGTCTGCATTATGAATTGAAACGTGCCGCGCCCCTTTTCGGCGCTGAAATAGCTGTAGACTGAATAGGCCAGTCCGCGCTCGTTGCGGATTGAATCCATCGCCCGCGATGAAAATCCGCCGCCGCCAAGAATATAATTCATCACTTGAAGCGCATAGTAGTCGGGGTTCTCGCGGCCAATGCCGCGCTGGCCGAGAATGATATTAGCTTGCGTGAGATGATCCTTGTTGACACGAATCGTTTCAACTGCCGCCGGAGTCGACAGAGCCAGCGGTTTAGCCGGCGGCTCGCCCTTGCTCCAGGATCGAAAGGCCTGACCCAGCGCCTGCGTTATTTCTTCATGCGAGATATCGCCGACAACTGCCATGATCGAACGGTTCGGCCGATAATAGGTTTGATAAAACTCTCTCAAGCTCGCCTGCGGTATCGCCTGCACCGATGCCTCATTGCCTTCCACGGGACGGCCGTATGGGCTTTCAGGAAAGAGCGCCGCCGAAAACCGCGTTTCGGCGATCTCACCCGGCTGCTCTTGCCGCGCTCGGATCGACGCGATAACCGCCTGCTTTTGCCGTTCGATCTCCTCTTGCGGAAACACTGAACTGGTCAACACTTCCGCCAGGAGTTCCAATCCGACGGGCAGATCCTTCTTGAGAATCGTCAAGCTCACGCTGGCGAGATCCTCACCGCTGTCGGCCGACAGGCTCGCTCCAAGAAAGTCCAATGTCTCACTGATTTGCTGAGAGGTTCGCTGCCTGGTGCCTTCGGTTAACAACTTCGCCGTCAAATTGGCCAGCCCTTCCTGCTTCGGCTTGTCGTAGCGAGAACCCGCGTGGATCAGCATCTCAATGGATACCATCGGCAGAGATCTCTGCTCGGAGGTCAGTAAGACCATGCCGTTGTTCAACACGGATCGACGCGGCGTTACGGCCGTTTGTCCGAGCCCTGGCAAAACAAGCAGGAACGAGATCACCAGTAGCAGAGATAAAATTTCCTTCATTGCGCCTTTTCTTTGATCGGAATCAGAGTGCCGACGGTTCTGCGGTCACGATCCAGATACTGTTTGGCGACTCTGCGAATATCCTCCCGGGTCACTTTTTTAATGCCTTCGATGTAACGATCGATTAGTCGCCAATCGCGAGCGGCCTCATAAAGGCCGATTTTCATCGCCTGGCCGAAAATCGAGTCGCGGCCAAAAACGAATGCCGCTTCAACCTGGTTTTTGGCCTTTTGCAGCTCCCTTTCACCGACCCATTCCGCTTTGACCTTCTCGATCAAGCCGTCGATCTCCCGCTCGACTACGTCAGGTTCTTTGCCCGGCAATAGTTGCGCCGTGACTGAAAACACCGTCGGGTCGACGGAAAGTCTGCTGTAATCCGCATCGACGCCGCGCACCAATTGCTTTTGATAAACTAAATCCTGATACAGCCGCGAACTGCGCCCGCCGGCAAGGATAACCGTCAGTAAATCGAGCGCAAAACTATCGGCGCTGGTTAAAGTGGGCGCATGGTAGTACATCAAGACAAACGGTAGCTCGGCGTCTTTTTTGAGAATGACTCTTTGCTCGCCTCGCTGCGGCGGCTCGTCGGCATGGACTTTGGGCGGTTGGGCGCCGCGCGGAATTTTGCCGTAGGCTGCTTTGATCTTAGGCATGATTTCAGCAGCGGAGAAATCACCTGTGACCACAATGTACGCGTTGTTGGGCGCATAATAGAGTTTATAAAAATCGACCAAATCCTGCCGTGTGAGGTGCTGGATATCGTTCATCCAACCAATGACCGGCCGGCGATAGGGATGCACCATGTAAGCGATGGCGCCGGTAACCTCTCCCAGCGCGGCAATAGGATTGTCATCGACCCTGAGGCGGCGCTCTTCTTGAATGACTTTTTTCTCCGCTTCAAAATATCTCTCACCTAAGAGAGCATTCTCCATGCGGTCGGCTTCCAGCTCCAGTTGAATGTGTATTTTTTCCCGGCTCATGGTCGCGAAGTAAACCGTCACGTCGGCGCTTGTGAAAGCATTCGCCCGCCCGCCGTTTTTGGCGATGATGCGAGAGTACTCTTCGGGCCCCGTGGTCGGCGTGCCTTTGAACATCATGTGCTCGAGGAAGTGCGCCAACCCGCTCTTGCCATCCTGTTCGTTGCGCGAGCCGACCCGATACCAAACCTGAAAGGTCACCGCGGGGCTCTTGTGATCCTCCAGAAGAAGAACCTTCAGACCGTTATCGAGAATAAATTCCTGAACTTGAGAGGCGAAGGAGAGCGGCAAAAAGGCGGCGAGCGATAGCAGTAGAAGACTCAGAGACGAAAAAAGACGCAGCATACTGTTACGGTAAAGGATGCCACTCTAAACATCAAGTCAGGGATTCGCTTCTTGCGTCGCAATCCGGATTGCATACGGTTTGAGTCCGCTGTGTCGCACCACCGCTCAGTGCTCTCACGTTTCGGCTATGAATGGCTATGAGCTAAGGACGTCACTTTCGGGAAATCCGGTTGGTTTCTCTATCCGTCTGTTAGGTTAATAAACCTGATCGATACTAAAGATGAATGGCGGTTATTGCCTCGCGTGACGATGTAGTAAACCGCTCCAGGAGGTTCGATACGGGCAGGCAGATCAATGAGGTGAAATAAACCAGAAATTCAAGCTTGTTCATTTCATCTATGCAAGACCTGAGCTACTCGCGCTGTTAGACGAAATTGGAATGTCCCCATATCACTTTTCTCCAGCTCCATTCACTTATGCAAGCCTGGCCCTTGGTTTCCTCCTTTATGGAAGCCGTTTTTGAAAGCTTGCAGCTTAAGCGAACCCTCAGCATGGAAAATACCACGCTGAGCTACTGCGGAGCCGACCCGTAGCTTGGGCCGCTTTGCAGGCGAGAGAGGACCCCGTTCAACAGCGTGGAGGCCAATGGACCTCGTACGGGACAATCATCGGGGCCTCTCTCACTGAACTTTGCAACCTGGATAAGGGATGATGGGCAACTGGAAATAGGTATGCCGGATATCTGTAACGATTAGGTGCAGGGTTCGAATCAAGTGAGAGACTCGCCGTTAAAGAAATCGTTTTCTCAAAGGGCCTAACTAGCTCGATGAATACGTGTCAAAAAATTAAGAGTTGACAGGAAAATTATAGGATGTCCCTGCCCTCCCGGCCTTGCCGTTGTAACCGTAGCTGTCTTTGACTTCTCCGTAGACAAAGTCAAAGTCCACCAGCCCCGTTACTTTGCGCAGCACGTGGTCACCCCGCACTCGCTTGTCTAAATCGATGCCCGTGTAAAACAACGATCGCTGTGGCGGTGTGTCTCGACCCATCATCGCTTTGGCTCTCCAACTCGATCAATCATGGTGAGCATTATAACGATGTGTTCTCCTGTCTGCACCAAAAATTTATGATTTGGGCAACAACCCGTCAAAATTTGACCCCTAAGTCTTCTGAGTCTTTGCTAAGTCAGTCGTGCGGCGGCAACGCCGTGTCCTTACCCGACCCACAATCCGACACCGACCGATTGAAAACAGGGGCGCGTCACCGAGACGATCAAACGCTGACGGTTTGATGCGATGGGAGGAGAAAAAGAGATTCTTCTCCGCGCAAACGTCTGTGCCTACTTGACCGGCCGGCTAATGGGTGACCCCTTTGTGATCCCTGTGAATCCCATTTTTCACTGCGTTTCTCTCACACGTCGGGCAGCAGATCTCAGAGCTACTGACGAAAGTATCATTAACAAGACGATCATTAGACTTACTGCCATCCCATATGGGACTTGGCCAGAGGTGCGTGCCACCGCCATTAGCAATCCCAGCCCCGTAGTGGCGTTAGCGGTTTCTCCGATAATCATCCCCACAAAGCTGAACGGAAGGGCAGCATTTAATGCTACAAGCATACGATACCGAGGTTCTAGGTCACGTAAACTCCAAAGAACTTCGATAATGGGAAAAAAAGCTAAAGCACTAACACCGAATACAATCCTCCAAGGGCCGGTATATCCATTAACCCACGACATCACGAAAAATGGTAAAACAACCGGGGAAAGGTACGTCAGCGGTAGAATTGGCAGTACTCTTTTTCTAAAACTAACTGAAGAATTCAACGCCTTGAAAACAACCTGCCCCACTATGGCTGCAACGGCTAGCCCGCCGAATACCTCCACCGCAGATACGACAATATGCCACCATACGCTAGTCGTAATGTGGGGGAAATTTATTTTGAGAAACAGGAGCTTATAAAACGCCTCGAAAACTTCCGCGGGAGAACTGATTAAGAAATACAATTTGAGCGGCGCCGAGAGGATTTGCCACAACGCTATTGGTATTAGTGCAATTATCAAAGCCCCAATTAGCGAACTTATACCTCTCTGCGTTAGCTCCTTCGATAAAATTGTGCCGGTTATTCTAGCGTTCTCCGTAAAGCTAGATTTACTCAAACCTTCCACGACAAGGATAATGATCATTATCAGAACAATGGACATGGAGAGCTTCGCGAAAACGCCATTTCCTTGCAAGGAGAACCAATTCCATCCATGGGGAAAGATCCATTCCTGGGAAATGAGTGATATGAAAAGAACATGCAAGGTAGACATTCTCATCACATAGGACCGTGCATCCTTCCATGCCATATCGGCACCGAAAATTGTGGTGAGATACGTATAGGAACCAGAAAGTGTGGCCACTATAAGGCACATTAACCAAGCCCACAAAATTGGGTCATATTGATAACCCTCTCTTGGTGGCCAAGTTGGCAATGGCCAATAGATTAAGAAAGGTAGCCACATTCCGATGCGTAAAAATCTTACTACTGAGTCGCTCAACCGGCGGCGGCCACCTATCAAGCCCGCAACTTTCATTCCAAGCCAGAGCCCGCAGCTGGCAGTCGTCGTGAGTTGCAGAAGCATGAAGGCAAACCCGCTAAGATAGCTCATGGCGTCAAAGATATATTAAATAACTTTCTAAAACGTTTGAGACAGGTAATTAAGCAATCGAGTTCAAACATTGGAGCCACGAAATACGTGATGAGAATCTTCACCACCGCTGCTTCTGGGCCCAACGTAAAGTTGCCTCGACCTTTCGTTAGTAGTCATGAGGGCTGCCTCCCGGCAAAAGGAATTCAATCACCTCTTTAATAGTCTGCCCTATTTTGTCGATAAGAGACTCGGGTGGAGGTTGATTTATAGGGCTGCCTCCAACACAAACTGTCCCCCCGTGACCGGCTGTGCAAGGTTTGTCGGGAGGCACATGCGAACAGTATTTGTCACATTCATCCTGTGGAGACGGAGCTTGTGGTATTGGTGGGGTCGGTGGCTCCGGAGGTATCGGCGGCTTGGGATTGCTCTTTGGATTCTGCGGCGGTGGATCGGACCAGTGAGGTTTGTCAGAGGGACCACAGTCTTCGGCCGGGTTCCGGCACGCTCCTCGGACCCACCCAAAAGGATCAATATAAATCAGTGGGTTGTTTGCTACGTACGCATAGAGGTTTACGTCGCCACTTCCGAACTCGATCGGGTCTTCGCTAATAAACCGCTGCAACTCCGGATGATAATACCTGGCGCGGTAGTAATACAGTCCCGTGCTGTCATTTTCTCGTCCGGTGTACTGATAAGCACTGCTGCTCGACGCGCCACTAGATGTTGTCTTCCCAAACGGCTCATAGGTGTATTCAGTTTGCGCTATGCCGGCGCTATCGGTAACCGCCACTGGAGATCCGAGCGCATCTGCCAGAAAAAAACTGGTCGTACCAGAAGAAACTTCGGTGCGTGTTAGAAACTCGTCGATGCCGAGACCAGGCAGAACATTGGCAAGTATCGTTGCACCCGATGTTTCCTGGACAGGGTTTCGGCCATCGAACAAAAACTCTGTCAAATTACTGTTGATTGTCTTCTTTTCTCTTCTTCCGAGCCCATCATACACAAAGCTTGCGCTGACTCCAGGTCCGCTGATGCCGGTGAGCTGATTCCTCGCATTCCAGGTATAAGTCGTCGTTCCGCTTGAATCGGTAAGCGTCTGGAGATTTCCGTTATTGTCGTAGGTCAAGGTCTTATCACCGAATGTTGTCTGGTGATTGGCAGCGTTGTAGGCAGTCGACGCGATTGCCTGAGGAACACCGGTACGAGCGAAGGATCCGCCAACCTTGGTGCGGTTGCCAGCTTTATCGTACTCGTAGGTGAGATCACCCAATACTGTCGTTCCATTTTGTTTATAGGTGATGCCGGTTAACCGCGAGGCGGCGTCGTAGGCGTACTCTACCAGAACCCCGTTAGGCAAAGTCAAGCTGGTCCTCCTGCCGGCGTTATCATACGTGTAACTCACAGTAGCTGAGCCCTGAGTGATTTGTGTGAGGCGGTTGGCGTTGTCGTAAGTGTAATTAACCGCCGTCTGGCCAAACACGGTCATGCTGGTTCTTCGACCTGCAGCATCATAGGTATAACTGACCGAGCCTTGAGGCGTCGTTTCGGAAGTCAGCCGGTTAAGACCGTCATAGGTGCGCGTGATTGTTCCTGCGATTGAATCAACCACCTGCGTGAGCCGGTTGCCTTTGTCGTAAGTGTAAGCCGTCGTCGAAGAGTCCGCGTAGGTGACGCCGGTTCGCCGGTTAATGCCGTCGTACGTGTAGGTTGTGCCCTGGCTCTTGCGATCCGTGAACTGGGTCATGTTCCCGAAAAGATCGTATTGATAGCTCTCGCTCCTCGTCAGTGGATCTGTTCGCGTCGCCAAACGGTCCATGTTCTCGTAGGTGTATGTCGTCGTGTTGTTGCGTGAGTCGGTGACGGTGAGCAGGTTGCCGTTGGGATCATAG
This sequence comes from Binatia bacterium, assembly GCA_040877705.1. Classification (GTDB taxonomy): domain Bacteria; phylum Desulfobacterota; class Binatia; order UBA9968; family UBA9968; genus WHTF01. The sequence goes on from JBBDNJ010000314.1 coordinate 11,141, forward strand.
GTAAAGCCGGTGGTGCCGTTTAAAGAATCATTGAGGTCCGGTATTGGGGTCAGCCATGATATTTGGTGTGTCCAGATGAATTGCTGTCGTGATCCATAGGGTGACTCTCAC
>JBBDNJ010000315.1:0-11202 GCA_040877705.1 Binatia bacterium
CAGGGATTCGACAGAGTGGTTGTGCGGTAAGATCTTAAATTCGTGGACGGAGTTTAAACGGTGAGCTTAGCTCGCGCAGCGCGGGATCACCCGCTCACCCCAGGCCCTCATGACATCATCGTAAATCGCGTTGGGCGGCGTCAACAGCAATCGTCTAATTCCCAGTGCTTCGAGCGCCTTGACGCGGGCGATGCATTCTTGCGGTGTGCCGGCGATGGTGAAGCGCTGCAGCAAATAATCGGTGATCAGGTCGGGATCGACGCGCTCTTCGATGGGCTTGGAGATATCGAACCCGTCCATAAACCTTTTTACGCCGGCGACTTCTTTTTCCGGTACGGTCTCCATAGTGAAACGAAAATTGTGATGCGCGCGGTTCGCCATGCGGGAGCGCACGCGCCTGCGCGCTAGATTGCCGTCATCGTCGACGACGATCATACCGGCCGGGACGACGTCAATATCCAAAGGACTACGGGCCGCGTCTTTGGCGCCTTCGGCAATGCGCGCGCGCGCCCAGTCGAGCACTTGCGGGTCAAAGCCGGTGCCAAGGATTGCGCCGTCGCAGACCCGGCCGACGACTCTGAGGGTCTTCGGGCCTTCCGCGGAGATATAGAGGGGCACGGGACGCTTGCCGACTTTCAGCGTGACCCTGCCGCTCGAGGCGCGCTCTCGGGTCCTGGGAACTTCGACGCCCCGGTCGTGCAGCAAATCGCGGATGGTTTGAAGCCCTTTTTCGAAATCGACTAGCCGGGTCGCCGTTCGTCCCAGACTGTAGACCGGCCCGTCGCCGGTGCCCATGCCGATGATCGCGCGCCCTGCGGAAATTTCGTTCAAGGTGGCAAAACAATTGGCGGTAATGCTCGGGTCGCGATAGACCATATTGGTCACGGCGGTGCCGAGACGAATTTTTTTCGTTTGCATGGCGCACATGGCCATCACCTGGTAGCAGTCGACGTTGTTCATGTGGCTGTCGGCAAAAAAGATCGCTTCGAAGCCGAGATCTTCGGCGTGTTTGGCGCGGTCCACCGCTTCCTTGATGGTGCGTGCCGATCCATGCAGACAAAAATTCATGGCCATCATTTATCCTCTCACCCGAGTTAACTGAAACCTGAAAGCGTGTCAACTTGCGCGGCGGGTCTGGCGCGCTTGCCATTGGATGCACGAATGAATGGACAGGCCGGATACGGCGAAGCAGAGCAGGCATAAAGAAAACGGCCAGGCGTACGATCCGGTGGCATCGAAGAGATAACCGCCGATCCATGCGCCGAATGCACTGCCCAAGCCGAAGCTGACTTCGAGGAACCCGAAGATGAGTCCAACTTTGCGGCCGGAAAAGATATCGGCGATCACCGCGCCGTATGTCGGATTGCCGGCGCTGTGCCCGATGCTGTACAGAACCGCGGTGACATAAGCATACCAGAGCGGCGCCCCAAGCGGCATGGCGATCAAACCGGCGACACCGACGATGGCGACGGTAGTGGCAAGCCCATAGGTCCGGTCCCGGCCGAGCTTGTCGGAGACAAATCCCCAGATAAGCGTGCCGCCGATGCGCACAAAGCCGATCAGACCGGCCAGGAACGCCGCGACCAGCTTGTCATAGCCGACGGCGACGTAGTGAGCCACCACATGAGTGTTGATCATGAAGAGCGCGGTGCCGAGCGCAAGATGGCCGAGGGTGATGCACCAGAACGGAAAAGAAACGGCGGCCTCGCGCAGGGTCCAATCACGGGCGCCCACGCGCGCTTTGCCGTGGCGCTCGTGGCTTTCTATCGGCGCCGCGCTATCGCCATCGGGCAACTGCCCGACGTCCTGCGGACTGCGCCTCTGCAACAACGCGTTGGCCGGCATGACGGCGAGCAAGATCAAGCTTGCCGTCACCAGAAAGGTCGAGCGCCAGCCGATGTGAGAGATCAAAAATTGTGTAAGAGGAACCATGATCAGCGCGCCCACGCCTTGGCCCATGCTGGCGATGCCGATGGCGGTGGCGCGCCGGCGCACGAACCAGAAGGAAATGAGCGCGTTATGACCGACGAAGCCGAGGGCCCCCTGGCCGACGGCGGCAATGAATCCGTAGGAAAAATAAAAATGCCACAAAGTATTGCCGAAGCTGGAGAGCAGAAGCCCCACGCCGACCAGCGCGCCTCCCAGCGGCATGAGCACGCGCGGGCCGAAACGATCGAAGGCCAACCCGACTAGCGGCGCCGCGAGCGCGTAAACCAGGAAATTGACCGACGCGATACTGGCGCCATCGCTGTGAGACCAGCCAAAGTCTTCCAACAATGAAATATAGTAAACGCCGAACGAGCCGTTGACGCCGCGCATCACCACCATATTGATGAAGCACAGAGCGAGAATAACGTAGCCGTAAAAGAATTTGGAGCGCATCGTGTGATCGAATTCAGTTTGTCAGGTAGCTGTCGCTGACTGTATTTACCGACGCACTGTAATGAAGGGAAAACCTACAAAATGTTCTTCATTCTATCGTCTGTTCATTCGAAGTTGATTAGCATTAAGTAGCGATGCAAGGCAGAGTCATTCGTCGCGCCGCGGAAAAGTTAGAAACAATAATTCTACCGTGCAGGAAATCTGCGCATGATAGTCGATGGGTTGTTGAGAATCAAACTTCGACAAATACCTGTTTCTACGACGCGAACTGACGTCGATCGAGCCAGATTATTATGCCCCGGTAGATCACATAAACTTTACGGAGAAAGTTAATACGAAAAGGAAATTGTTCTTCGTCAGCAAGGTTTGCGCGAAAAATATTTACCTCGCTCTTCTCGTCGCAAAATTTTACTGGCATGAGTGTTGCGCGATTCGTTGCAGAACTCTAGATGCTGGCGCGCGCAACGCTTTTGCCGTCTTTCTGATCGCGGTCCTCCTGAGCGGGCATAGAGATATTCTTGCAAGAAAACTACGAGTGGTATTCATCAAGCGAGACAGCGACAGAAGAAACGTCTGCGGTTGCTGTAGTCTAATTATCTATGTCGATGTCGAGCGGCAAAGGAATCTTCACCGTCTTCTTAGCCATGATGTCGCTTTTCCGGGACATCCAAAGCTCTTTTGTCGCGCAATAGTTACACCCAGCAAAAAACGAGTGTAAAAATAATTTACAAACATCGATTTTTTTCTTTTAAGTCAAAAAAATTCGTGATACGCAAGTATTTAGAAGTTGATTTTTCTGAGAGATCATGGGTGCGGTCTGCGGCTGCCTAACGTTAAAATTCTTAAATAGTCCCGAAGCGCAAATGCGAACCTCCTATGTATTACGAATGGGTTTGCATAAGCGACGATTCCGGCACCTTACGCGTGATTTTAGAACGAACATTTTAGGCGAAGTCGATCGCAAAAGATTATTCCCATTCAGCGGTTCCGTTTATTTGATGATTTCAGCCCTCGATCGCTTTCGTTAGGGGTTCACGATCTTGTATTCTTCAACCCGGCGGTATTCACATGACGTCATTCACAAACCGACATCATTTGACAGAGCTTGGGTATCGCGCAGTATCAATAAGAGAATAGGTACGATGGAATAAGAAAAAAATGCAACGAGGTAGTTAGCAGCCTCTTTTTTGCGGGTCAACTTTTGGCGAAGGTGCCGCAAAAAGATGCGTCGGTTAAGACGTCGGGCCTGTCAAGACGACAGAGCTAACAGCCCCGTTGCATTTTGGATCGTAGCGCACTCGAAAATGAAATACAATCCAAAAAATACTACCGTACGCTACCTTAGTTCCCATAGAATTCCCGTAACTGCCGAAGAATTCAAGATCCGCGCTTCCATGGCTTTGCGTTGTGTTGGCCTAATCGTGTTCGTCTTGGCCAACGGCTGCTCTACTGCTATCAGTCCGTCCACCCCCCCTGTTAAAACAATCGATGCGGAGCAAGCCGTCCTGGTCGACAAAGCAGGGGAAAGCAACGACCTCGATCGTCTGAAGCGAATTTGGCAACAGCGCAAGCAAGAACGATTCGCCAGCGATTACCCGATCGGGCCCGGCGATGTCATCGAGGTCAACGTTGCCGGCGTGGATGAAATTAAGAACCTCTCCGAGCGTGTCACCGGCGAAGAAACCATTTCTTTGCCGTTCATCGGGGCTATCAGTACCAGAGGTTTGACTGACAAAACCCTCAGATCGGAAATCGCTCGCCGGCTCGAAACCAATTATGTGCGTAATCCTCAAGTAAGCTTGTTTGTCAAAGAGTTTCGCAGCCGGCAGGTCGCGGTCATCGGCGCCGTGCAAAAACCCGGTCTTTACAACCTTGCCAGCGGCTCCGACACGCTGTTGAGCATGATTTCGCAGGCGGGCGGAATGACTGAGATCGCTGCCGAACGGATCCTGTTGATTCCTGCAGAGCCCGCCGAACCTGAGAAGGCCAAAGAGATTATCGACTCCTTGCCTGTACAGCTCATGAGGCAGAATCCTGCGCCGCTCATTCTCAAAAACGTCGACCCCATCGTGATCAACCTCGATAGCGTCAACCGGCGCGGCAATGAAATGTACCTTAATATACCGGCGCGGCCCGGCGATGTCCTGATGGTCCCGGGGGGCGGCCAGGTTCTGGTTCAGGGTTGGGTTGCGAAGCCGGGCGCCTATAAAATTTCTTCAGGGCTGACCATATTGGGCGCCGTAGCGGCTGCCGGCGGCGTTTCGTTTCCAGCCGACACCGGCTCCGTTGAATTGATCCGAACTAACAAACAAGGACAGAAATCCACGTTTGTCGCGAATCTCGACGCGATCAAGAACGGCGCGCAAGCCGATCTGCCGCTGCGCGAAGGCGATGTCATCGACGTCATCTCTTCCAGTCCGAAGTTAGTCGCCTACGGACTGTACAGGTTCTTTAGCAGCATCATCAACGTCGGAGCTAATATCCCGCTCAGATAAACGCATATGGATCTATCATGAAAGAGCTCTCTCCCTATTCACAAGAACGGATCGTTAGGCTTGAGCCGGAGGACGCATTGTCCGATCGCCGTCATAGCGAACGAGGCGGTGACGCTCCGAACCTGCGCGATTATTGGCACGTCGCGCGCAAACACCAATGGAAGATCCTGGCCTGTTTTGGCGCCGCCGTTGTCATCAGCGCTGTCATCGTTTTTTCGATGACGCCTACTTATACCGCCAGGACGACACTGCTGATCGAGCGCAAAGGTCAGCAGGTGGTCAATTTCAAACAGGTACTTTCCGAGCCGATCAACGCGGAGGAGAGCAGCTACTACGAGAGCCAGTATGAGGTCCTCAAAAGCAGGAGTTTGGCCGCCGAAGTGATCAAGGCCTTAAAACTCGACCGAAATCCGGCGTTCACCAACCCCGGCGGAGACAACAATGCTATCGTTGAACTGTGGGTGAATACGGTCGCTTGGTTGAAGAGTTTTTTGCCGCAAACCCCGGCCGTAGAGTCCACCGATCTGGCCGGGGTGAGCTCGCAGCTCATCGACGCCTATGGCGGTATGCTCGACGTCGAGCCGGTTAAACGGAGCCGCCTGGTCAAGATCGCCATCAGCGCCGCAAGCCCGGTGTTGGCCGCGCAAATCGCCAATGCGCATGCGGACGCCTATATTCGCCAGGGATTCACCCTGCGAAATCAGGCCAATGAGGAAGCGCTTAGATTTTTGCAAGGGAAACTGGCCGAGTTAAAAGATCGAGTTGAAAAGTCGGAACACACTCTAAACGACTTCCGTCGCGACAAAGGGATTATTTCCCTGGACGACAAGGAAAATATCATCGTAGACCGTTTGGCGGATTTGAACATGCGCCTCACCGAAGCCGAAGCCGAGCGCATCGGGCTCGAGGCCCAAGCCCGTCTGATCAAGCAAAGGCAGTATGACTCGTTGCCAGCGGTTCTCAGCCATTCGCTTATTCAAAATTTGAAGGCGCAGGTGGTGCAGTTGGAAGCCGAGCACGCAAAGCTGTCGGCGCAGTTTCTCCCGGGGTATCCACGGCTGGGCCAGCTCAAAGCGCAGCTGGAAGAGTCCAGATCAAGATTGGCGCAACAGATCGAGAATGTTGTGGGAGGAATTGTTTCAGCCTTTTTCGCTGCCCAGGGAAAAGAGCGAGGGCTGAGGCTGCAGATGGAGCAACAGAAAGCCGATACCTTAAAACTCAAGGATGCTTCGGTCGAGTATTCGATTTTAGCCCGCCAGGTAGACACCAATAAGCAACTCTACGATAGCGTGTTGGGGCGGTTCAAGGAGATTAGCGTTGCGGGGGGAATACCCAACGCGAATATCTCGATTCTCGATCGGGCGGAAATCCCTCGGAAACCTTCTAAGCCAAATAAAAGATTAAATCTGATGCTTGGTGCTCTCTTGGGGCTCATGGGAGGCCTGGGCCTGGCTTTAATCCTGGAGCATCTCAATAACACTCTGAGGACGCCCGAGGATGTCGAGCGTTATCTCGGCCTGCCAAATCTAGTGGTTGTGCCGGACTTCCACCGCCTGCCCCAGACCCAGAAAAATGGGAAACACCGGATCAGCCGTCCGGAATCCAGCCTTCACTCGAAACTTTGCGTCCCTAGCAAAAAACCTGGGGCTTCCGCTCTGCGGCTGTCGATGCTAACCGAAGCCTATCGTAAACTGCGCACGGCCATCTTTCTATCCCGGCCGGCGGAACCGCCTAAAGCGCTTCTTTTTACCAGCGGGACAAACGGCGAAGGAAAAACAATGACAGTGGCGAATACAGCAATCATGCTCGCGCAGATGGACCTGCAGATTTTGGTAATTGATGCTGACCTTCGCAGGCCGTCGTGTCACAAAGCCCTTAAAGTCAGGGGGGGGCCGGGCCTTACCGATTTTCTTGCCGGACAGGAAGAGCTGGATAAGGTGATCAAGCCTACATCGATCCCCAACCTTTTTGTTTTGAACTGCGGCTCGACTCCACCAAATCCAACGGAGCTGGTCGGCTCCAGAAGGATGAACGAGACAGTTGCCGCTCTCAAAGAGCGTTATGATTTTATTTTAATCGACTCTCCTCCGGTGATGCCGGTCAGCGACGCAGTTGTTTTGTCCAGAATAGTGGACGGGGTTGTTTTAGTAGTGAGAGGCGATGAAACCAAAAGACACATTGCCAAGGCGGCTGTGTCGCAGCTAGGAAATGGCCATGGGAGGATTTTGGGCGTTGTGCTCAATCGTGTGGATATCCGCAGCGCGGAGTACAAGGATTATTACAAGTATTACAGCCCGGAGTCCTATTACTCGTCCGCGACGCTGACGTGAAAAGTTGGGGCATTGAATCATGGAAGTGAACACTATGGAACTTTAATTCTTACTTAAAAATTTGTCTGGACTTTCGTTTAAATGAGAGGTTGAGCAACAAGTGTTGGGGGAGAAACAGTAATGCGCTACCTGATTACCGGCGGAGCAGGTTTTATCGGTTCCCATCTCGCGGATAGGCTTCTGCGCGAAGGCCATACCGTCACGGTCATCGACGACTTGTGCACGGGCGCTATCCACAATATCGAGAATCTAAAGACCAGACGCGGCTTCAATTACATCATCGAGTCGATTTTTAACCGGCCCCTGCTCGCCGAGCTGATCGACGATCATGATTCCATTTTTCATCTGGCGGCTTCCGTCGGAGTGCGCCTAATCGTCGAAAGTCCGGTCCGTACTATAGAGACCAACGTAAAAGGAACCGAGGTGGTGCTTGAGTTGGCCAATAAAAAGAAAAAGAAAGTGCTGATTGCCAGCACTTCCGAAGTCTATGGCAAATCAGCGAAAATCCCTTTCTGTGAAGATGACGATCTGGTCATGGGCGGAACGCAAAAAGGCCGCTGGAGCTATGCATGCTCCAAGGCCATCGATGAATTTTTGGCGCTGGCGTATTGGAAGGAGAAAGCTCTGCCGGTGGTCATCGTGCGGCTTTTCAACACCGTCGGTCCGCGCCAAACCGGCCGGTACGGCATGGTACTGCCCAACTTCGTGCGCGCTGCGCTTGCCGGCCAATCGCTGACGGTTTTCGGCGATGGCACACAGTCGCGCTGTTTTTGCCACGTCAAGGATACTGTAGGGGCTCTTGCCCGGTTGATCGAACATCCCCAGGCCATAGGTCAAATATTTCCTGTGTGCCCCTTGTAGGACGTCTGGCCGTCCGACTAGGCTGCATGGCGCAGCCGAAGATAGACCGGTGGCACACGCGTCCGACTCCCACGCTGGGCGGGCTTGCCTTCTTTGTCGGCTTTCTTCTGCCGGTGTTGTTGCTGTCGCCGGACCTTTCATCAGCCCTGCCTTTCTTCATCATCGTCACCTTGATGTTTATTGTGGGGATCTACGATGACCTGCGCCGGATCAATCCCGCCACCAAGCTCATCGGCCAGATTATCAGCGCGGCCATCGCCATCTACTTCGGGTATTCTCTTCATTTCTTTACCTGGGCTCCGCTGGATGCCCTGCTGACCGCCATCTGGATCGTCGGACTGACCAATGCTGTTAACCTGCTCGACAACATGGACGGGCTGGCCGACGGCATCGCCTTGATCGCCGCTCTCTATCTGGCTTTTCTATTTCACCAGCAAGGCGACGCTCAGCACGCGATGATGGCGTTGGCGCTCGCTGGAGCGCTGGGCGGCTTTCTGCTGCATAACTTTTATCCCGCTTCGATCTTCATGGGGGATGCCGGCAGTCTTTTTATCGGCGCCGCGCTCAGCCTGCTCACGGTGCACGCTAATGGCCAGGCCTCCAACATCCTCTCCCTGGTTGCCATACCGACCTGTATCTTGCTGGTGCCGATCCTGGATACCACCTTGGTGACGATTACTCGTTTACTCCGCGGCCAGCCCATCTCTCAAGGCGGCAGGAACCACGCGTCGCACCGGTTGGTTATTCTCGGGTTAAGCGAACGGCAGGCGGTACTATTGCTTTATCTCATGGCTACCATCGCGGGGGCGAGCGCAGTTTCGATTGAGTGGCTTTCTTATTCTCTTAGTCTCGCGTTTTTGCCGTTGGTGCTCATTGCATTCACTCTTTTCACTGCCTACCTGGCGCAGGTGGAGATCGTTTCAGAGGACGAGAGCAAACGAAAGCAATTGCAAAAAAGACTCACCGTGGTTCTGACCACGCTGACGTATAAACGCCGGCTCATGGAAGTGGTCCTCGATTTTTTGGTGATCTCTTTCGCCTATTATCTCGCTTTCGCCCTGCGTTATGAATTCCGCCTGAACGATTACCTGCTCGGGTTGTTTCTCAGCTCGCTTCCCCTCGTACTGACCGCGACCTACGTAGCTTTTTTTCTCTTTGGCCTGTACCGCGGTCTGTGGCGCTATACCGGATTGGAAGATCTGGTGCGCATCGCCAAGGGAGTTGCTTGCGCCACCCTGCTCTCCATGGCCGCGCTGATTTTTTTATACCGATTCGACGGCTATTCGAGAATTGTTTTCATCGCCTACGGGCTATTGCTTTTCCTTGGCATGGCCGGCAGCCGCCTCTCTTTTCGATTGTTCAGTCTGGTGGTGACGCCACGCAAGGAGAAAATTCCTGTGCTGGTTTATGGCGCGGGTGACGGCGGCGAGGTGGTCGTGCGTGAGTGCCGCAAAAATTCCCATGTGCAATACCGGCCCATCGGCTTCATCGACGATGATCCGCGCAAACAGGGTCGCACGGTCGCTGGCCTGCGCATTTACGGCGGTGCGGAGAAGCTGCCGGAAATCCTCCAAAGAGCAAAAGTGGAGGGTTGCATTATTTCTTCGCCGAGCATCCTGGCCAACGGGCACGCCGAACAAATTCGCTCTGTATGCCAGGAGCAAGGACTTTGGGTCAAGCAACTGCGCCTGGACTTCATTGAGGAGGAGCGCTAGCAAATCATGATCGAGGCTGACTTGAATCTGCCTGCGAGCGGGAACGGGCCCGGTAGTGTTTGTCTATATCAAAGGTGTTCTAGGCGAGCTGCGGTCTAACAAAGACTTGTTCTACTGGAGCCTGTAATGACTGCGAAATTTGCGCTGGCTTTTATTCTGTTGGGCGTTGTTGGCCTCTGGCAGTGTGCGCAACCGCCAACGACTGTGATTTCTCCCCAGGAAGGAAAAGCTAAGAAGCTTATCTACTATGGGTGGGGGTCCCCCGATACGCTGTACGTGCGCGATCACTGGCGTGAGATGGAAGAGATGCCGTTCGACGGTGTCGGGATTGTAGTGCCTGTAGATCGCCGCGCTTGGGAGCAGGGCAAGCGCGATACTGGCAATCAACTGGGATGGAAAATCATGGGCAAGAAGCCATTTCGCGTAGAGAATTTTCGAGCTGCCACGGAAGACCTCAAGGCAGCGAAGTGGCGCAGGTTCACCGACAACTTCCTGCCCGTTTATCTTTCGGCTGCTCAGTCGACAATTGGCTTGAACTGGTTCGACGACGCGCGCTGGCGCATTGTGGCTAACAACTTCGGGGTACTGGCGCGGATTGCAGCGGAGGCAGGGGTCAAAGGCCTTCTCTTCGACCCTGAGGACTATAAATACGCTCTCTTCAATTATCCCGCTCAGCAGCGGCAGTTGGACAGGCCTTTTGAGGCATATAGCGACATGGCCAAGCGGAGAGGGGCAGAAGTCATGGCAGCCATCGCCGCGGCGATGGCGCGTCCGGTGATTTTGTCTCTTTATTCATACAGCACGCCTCTGGGACATGTCCAAAGGGGGACTCCTTTACACAAATCCACCTACGGCCTGCTGCCCGCATTCTACGACGGTCTCCTGGAGGCGATGCCAGCGGGAGGAAAACTCGTTGACGGCTTTGAGCATGCCTATGCCTACAAGGAGCGCAAGCAGTTTGTTGAGGGTCACAAACGCATCGAGGCTGCTCGCGCACTCAGCGCCGTACCCGATCAATACCGGGAAAAGGTAGAGGCAGGATTCGGTCTGTGGATCGATTACAAGAAAAATCCGAACTATTTTACGCCACAGGAGTTTCAGCGAGCGGTGACCAGCGCCTTAGAAATAAGCGATGGCTATGTCTGGATCTATAGCGAGCATGTTGGTTTTTTTCCGCCTTCGCGGGTTGAACCGCCCCATTTAAAGGCGATCGCCGCTGCGCGCGAGGCGAACCGGTGATCATGACGGATGAATGAAATGAAAATTCTTGTGATCACCGGGATTTTCCCTCCGGATATTGGCGGGCCGGCAACCTATGTGCCTGCTCTCAGCAGCGACTTGGTGGAGCGCGGCCACGAAGTTAAGGTCGTGACTTTTAGCGACAGTCTGGATCATGATGACCGATCGTACGGCTTCCTG
>JBBDNJ010000316.1:0-11188 GCA_040877705.1 Binatia bacterium
AAGTCGAAGTGTCATGCCGGGGTACTGTTGTCCCGTTAAACAAACAGACTGCAAACTTAAACGCAGATAATTTCGAATACCAACTGGCTGCCTAATCGCAGCTAGCGTTTTACCGGTTTTCTCCCACGGGATCGGATAAAACGTCATTTAGTGGGATGGGCTGATTCCTCTGCCGGAGGGGATGAGGCTGAGATCCAAACCGGCTGGCTCTGAGAGACCCTGCCGTTGGGGGCTCAAAGAGTGACATCAAATCATCGGCTAAGCATGTAGTCACGGAGATGGAAGACTCTCGGACGGGGGTTCGATTCCCCCCGCCTCCACCATTCGACTCGCGCAAAGCGCTCGCTCATGGCAGCCACCGCCGAGCCGGATTAGCAGAAATCAAGTCGAATGGTGCCCCGAGCCAGTCGAGGGGCCGCCTGTTTTTTTCGGCAATATTTAAAGATATCGACAAAGACGCCCTGCGCAGTTGATCCACCCAATGATAGTGTCCTTGAGGTGGGAAGCTTTTTGTGACGCCACTGACCCTCTCCGCGAGATGACCGCCCTCGGATACACCTCCAATTTTTCAAACAGAAAACTCATAAAGATCGAGTTGGGTTCTCACCTACGACAGCAGTCATAATAAACAAATGCACCGTAGACCCGAAATGTTGTTGGTCAGGGAAATTTTTACGGCGGTGACGGCGCACGCACGCGCGAGCGGCCCATGAGCGAGAACGCCATCTTGGCGGCGCTGTGGCGCATGGGTTACCCGAAGGAAGAAATGACCGGCCACGGCTTCCGCAGCATGGCGTCCACGCTGTTGCACGAACAAGGCTGGAACCATCAAGCTATCGAGCGCCAGCTTGCCCACGCCGAGCGCAACGCAGTTAGCGCCGCTTACAATTTCGCGGAGCACCTGCCGGAGCGTCGTAAGATGATGCAGGCTTGGGCGGATTATTTGGACGGTCTGAAAGCTGGCGCGGAAGTGATACCGTTGCTTAGGAGAGCATAAGAAAACACACAGGAAGTGTAACTGCCAGATGCTCAGCGAACTAGGAAATCCTTTATCCTATTGAATCTTCGCAGCGTTTTTACATCCGCGACCGCGAACCACAGAGCCAAGCTCGCGATTGAGAACACTCCACGTCTTTTCTCAGCTCTACAAAACGCCTTTTCTTGTATATTAAATTCTAGCTTTTTCAATTATTTAAACACTATTATATAATTATATAGCGTTTGTTATATAGCTAGATTCATTTTTTATTTGACATGTAATTTGGTTTGGCGTACTCTCGCTCCTGTGAACAGCGAACAGATTAAGAATATCCGAAAGCAAATGGGTCTGTCTCAGGAGTCCTTCGCTGAGGTCTTAGGGGTTTCGTTTGCGACGGTCAATCGTTGGGAAAATGGCAAGGCAATTCCGCAAAAGGGGCGCGTCGCTCTGATTCGCGGGCTCTTGGAGAAGAAAGATTCGGCGCAGAAGAAAGATGTTGCCCAGTCGATGAACGTATCCGCTCCGAGTTTGAATTTTGAGGGTGATCCGGAAGCGATCAAGCTGGTTGTGGAAGCGACTCGGCTTCAGAACGGACACTTATTCAACAAGACATATGGCCTAGAAATTTCGCGAGTCGTCCCACTACCTCATCAGCGGATTGCAGTTTATGAGCATCTATTGCCGCAAAATCCACTGCGCTATCTGCTCGCAGATGACGCTGGCGCCGGCAAAACGATCATGACCGGCCTTTACATTCGCGAGATGGTCAATCGGGGGCGGATGCGGCGCGTGATCATCTTTTGTCCTGCGGGTTTAACGTGGAATTGGCGGCGCGAGTTGCATCACTTCTTCGACTTAGAATTTCGCGTGCTGCGAAGCGCAGATTTTGACGAGCGTGATCCGTTTTCCGAACCGGGCGGACAATTCGTTATTGTGAGTGTGGACACAGCAGCGACACCGAGCATACGCAGTTTTCTTAACAGCGACACCGGTCCGCGTTTCGATCTCGCTGTCTTCGATGAGGCTCACAAGCTTTCCTGGGCTGACCCGCGCCGGGCCGACACTAAAACAAACCGCTACCAACTCGCGGAAATTGTTGGAAGGAAAGCTACGCATCTTTTGCTTCTGACAGCGACGCCACACATGGGGAAGCCATTCCCGTATTTTGCCTTATGGCGCTTGCTCGACCCAAACGTGTTTTCGACTCTATCGGCGCTCGAAGCGGTGCCTCAGGAGAAGCGGCGGCGATTTTTCATTCGGCGGCTAAAGGAAGAGATGATCGACTACGATGGCAAGCCGATCTACAAACCGCGCCTTTGCCAAACAAACAGCTTTCCCTTGACTCCCTCGGAGCGGGCCTTCTACGACGCTTCGACTGAGTATTTAAAGTGGAGTTACCAACAAAGCGCATCGAAGGATCGAAATGCCGCAGCGATGGTCGTCGCAGTACTGCAGCGGCGACTGGCTAGCTCGACTTTCGCCATGTTGGAATCATTGCGACGTAGGCGAGAGCGCATCACAAACGAGCAAGCATCACCCATGGGTGAGCAAATGTCTTTGGAGCGACTTGCTTCACGTTTTGACATGAGTACCGCAGACGAAGATGAGCCGGAAGTCGCTGGCCGTGAGAGCGAGGAGGTTTTCGAAGAGCAAGCACTACGACTGGCGAGGCCGACGGATTCAGTACAACGTCGAAAGGAGTTGGAATATTTAGATCACATCACCGGACTCGGCGAAGCGGTGTTGTCTCAGCAACAAGAGGCCAAGTTCGCGAAGCTGAAGGAACTGGTGGACTTGCCGGAATTTCAGAGAGAAAAGCTGCTGATTTTTACCGAACACCGAGACACATTGCGTCATCTTCAAAGCCGGTTCGAGGCCCTCGGCTACACCGGGCAGATCGCGTCAATTCATGGTGGCATGGATGTCGCGGAGCGGGAAGAACAACGACGCTTTTTCATGCCGCCCGAGTTTCGACGAGCGCAAGGCCTGGACGATCCTGACCATCCCAGCGCGCGAGTGATGTTGGCGACGGATGCGGCTGGAGAAGGAATCAATCTGCAATTCGCATGGCTGATGGTTAACTTCGATATTCCTTGGAATCCCGCGCGCTTGGAACAACGGATGGGCCGATTGCATCGTTTCGGACAACCGCACGATGAAGTTCGCATTTTTAACCTGGTTGCCGAGAACACCCGCGAGGGCGACGTCCTGGCCACGTTGCTGCGCAAGTTGGATGAAGCAAGGCGCGAGTTGTGCAGTGACAAGGTATTTGACGTAGTGGGACAGCAGCTACAGGACATCTCTATGCGCGAGTTAATGCGCGAGGCTTTGTTTGAAAACTCGCCTTACTCCGGGCAACGCAAGTTAGAGAGTTTGCTCGCTACACAACAACTTCGTACACGGGTCGAAAAGGAACGCGAGCGGGCATCGTCCTTTGGCGATGTGGCGAAGCGCCTTGGACAATTGAAGAGCGAGATAGAAGTGGAAAACTTTCACCGACTTCTTCCCGCGTATATTTCAAGTTTCGTAACAAAGGTATCGCCTCTGCTTGGCATCAGTATCGAAGGTGATTTAAACGCCGCCGCGCGGTTGGTTGTGGACGCAGACAGTTCTTGGCTTTGGCGACGGCTCGGAAGTCCTAACGTGCAACTGCCCTCGTTCGTTTCGGTTCGTCGCGACGCCGCGCCAGAAGGTGTGCCCGCTGATACGGTTGCGTTCCTTCGTCCGGGCGATCCTTTGTTCGATGGACTCTGCGCGGAGACGATCGAACGCTTCGGGTCGGATGTTGGGCGCGGCGGTTTGTTCTGTGATCCAACCACAGACAAACCCTACTATGTTGCAATTTATGCTTGCGAGATCGGCGAAACGACCCTTAACGACAGAAGTGACGGCCTAAGCGCAACACCGAAATTCGATCGGCGGCTGGTCGGGATACGGTGGGACGAAAGCGGCCAGTTTTCAACTTGTGCTGCGAATCATCTGTTAGCTTTGCTGCCGGCTCCACCATCATTGGTTTGGAAAGCTGGCACGCTGCTACAAAACCCCTTCGAGCAAGTGATGCGGGCCGAAGGCTACGCACGTGCTGAGGCGGAGGCGAGCATTCTGCAACAAGGCCGGGCCGCACTTCGAGCGGAATCCTTAGCGCGACTCGACGATCTGCAGCGGGGTTTCGATTTCTACGGCAGTGAGCTCGCCGAAGAAAGAAGTGAACTCTCCCGACGCGTGCGCGAAGGCAACGTAAACGCGGGGAAGCGTCTGGATCAAGTTAAAGCCCAGCAAACCCGCTTGGCAGAGGACAAGGTGTCCAGCTTGCTCTATGAACAACGTCGCTCGGAGTTGCTCGACATTGTTAAGTTCCAGCGGCTAGCCGTGGCGCTCGTCATTCCGGACACCAGTGCGGACGCCAAGGATGCCTATGACAAGAACATCGAGGCCATCGCGGTTCGCATCGCCACGAATTACGAGGTGGATCACCATCGCGCACGAGTGTACGACGTTTCGTCTCCGCACCTGGCGCGGGGCTATGATTTGGAAAGCCACCGGATGAACGGCGATAAGATCGTGATTGAAGTCAAGGGTCGTGCTGGCCGTGGCGCTGTTCACTTGACAGACAATGAATGGCCGACGGCGGCGAATGTTCGCGACAAGTATTGGCTCTATGTAGTGGTGGACTGCGCGACCGAGCCGCGGCTTTACCGGGTACAAGATCCCATCCGGCTCGCGTTCAAGACGCGGCAGAGCTTCACTATCAATCTCGGCGACATCGTGGCGGCAGCGCAAAGCGATTAGGAAAACTATTTCATGACTCCCAACAAAACCGTACAAATGACCGACAGACCTCGGCTGATTGAAGTAGCGTTTCCGCTGGAGCAAGCGTCGATCGCTAGCGTGCATGAAAAAAATGTGCGGCATGGACACATCTCCTCGCTACATATTTGGCCCGCGCGTCGGCCTCTGGCGGCAAGCCGCGCCGCTCTACTAGCAACTCTGTTGCCGGACCCGGGTAACGCGGAAGATCGCCAGAAGTTGTTGGATTTGATTAGCGGAAGAATCGTGACGAAAACCGTCACCGAGCAGGACGAAGATGGAAACGCTGTGTCTGAGGTGGAAAAGACGATTGATGGGGGCGTGCTCGCATGGGGGCAGGAAGATGATCCGGCGATGGACAAACTCCGTAGTCAGATAGCTGACTTTTACGGCGGACGGGCACCCAAGGTGTTAGACCCATTTGCGGGTGGCGGTGCGATTCCATTGGAAGCAATGCGGCTGGCCTGTGAAGTGACGGCGTCTGATCTCAATCCGGTGGCTTGGTTTATTCTCAAATGCACTTTGGAATACCCACACCAATTCGCGGGCATGAAATTACCGCTGGCACCCTTTGTGAATGAATGGCCAGACTTCATCAAAGACTACCGTGCCGGCAAAGTGAAGAGGCGTAGAGGCGCTAACAGGCCGCACTTCAGTGATCCTAAACAATATTCATTCGGGAACGTGGGAAATTCGAGCATTGAGAATGGGAGGCTTGAACCTCTTGAACCTATAGACTCTTTGCCGGACGCCGATCTGACTTGGCACGTTCGGGCGTGGGGACGTTGGGTTATAGAATGTGCTCGGCAAGACCTCGCGGACCGTTATCCAACGGTGAACGGCGAGCAGACGCTAGCTTATTTGTGGGCGCGGACAGCGCGAGATCCGAGGACAGCTGGCCGTATTCCTCTACTGAAGACCTTCTGGATTTGCAAGAAAAAGGGTAAACGCGCCGCACTGCTCCCGATTCCTGAAGCAGATGGTTCTGGTATCAATTTCAAGATGCTGCGCGACGAGGAGTTGGACCATCCGGAGCGGGTTATTGATGAACATCCGCACCTTCAACTTTGGGAGGTGACAAAGGAGACACTGCAGGAATTCTTTGGAAAGGGAACGATGAATCGAGCTGGCGTCTGGAGCCCGTGCAGCGGACGCCCGGGAGTTGTTTCGCTTCGAATGGAGGATCTCCGGCGGCAAGGACAACAAGGACTTCTTGACGTGCAAATGACGGCCGTGGTCGTTGAAACAATCTTGGGTAAAGGAAACAAAACGACCAAACAGTACCGATTACCAACTCAAGCTGAATTACAGGCCGCGAAAATTGATCTCGAAGACTTGGAAGCGCTTTTTGCGGAGATCCCATTCGGACCCCTCGACGAACCGATGCCACCGATCGGTGCACTTGGGATACGTGTGTCTCTCTACGGGTTTAAAAAGTGGAGTGACATGTTCACACCTAGACAACTTTACGCAGTAGGAGTTTTTGTTAAGCATATTCGCAAAGCTATCGCGATCATGAAAGCCCAAAATAACTCTTTCACGCCCGCAATAGCAGCCTATTTGACGTGTACGTTGGGAAAGCTATTGGATTACGAGAACGTCTGCTGTGCATGGTATCTCAACAACGAGCAGATTACTCATCTTTTTAATCGCTTTGCGATTCCGATCAAGTGGGACTTCGCTGAGGCATCCCCGATTGGCGGTGCTTCGGGAAGCTGGGAGTCGATGATCAATTCGGTTACCAGGTCAGTAGCGACAGCGGTGAAGGTTCAAAGAACTGTTGCGTTCCCGAATATTTTTCGACGATCGGCAAAAACGCCGAACGAGAGTCGTCTAGATGCTGTCATTACCGACCCTCCCTACTATGCTGCAATATCGTATTCGGACCTAATGGATTTTTTTTATGTATGGCAAAGGCGGATTCTTTCTGACTTTGATGCGGATTACGGCGAGAACTTTAAGCAGCCGCTTTCGCCTAAATGGAATCACGAGAGCGACGATGGTGAACTGATCGATGACGCGACCCGATTCGGCGGAGATGGTGCCAAATCAAAAGCTTCTTATGAAAATGGTATGGCGAAGGCTTTCTCGGCTTGCTTCCAGCAACTCACTGATCAGGGTCGGCTCGCGATCGTCTTCGCGAATAAGGAGGTCGACGCGTGGGAGACACTGATAGGGGCTCTCATCAAGGCCGGTGCTACCGTGACGGCTAGTTGGCCGATACAAACAGAAATGCCAAATCGAAGCCGCGGAATCAATTCCGCTGCATTGGCAACGTCTGTTTGGATTGTTTGCCGCAAACGATCGGTAACCGCACAGTCGGGTTGGGACGTCAACGTTTTGGAGCGAATGCGCGAAATTTTGTTCAATCCGAGGGCGGCACTCGGTAACAGGAATATCCTACAATACTACTTTGATTTAGGCATCAACGGTCCAGATTTTCTTTGGGCAGCACTCGGTCCAGCACTGGAAGCTTACAGCGAGCACCCATTCGTTAAGAAAACAGAAGGTGGGCTAATGATGGTGGAAGATTTTTTGTCCGAGGTTCGTAAACTCGTGTTGCACTTTGCGTTGGGCGAGCTACCAGGCTTCCATGAGATGCAGGCGCAGACACAAGGACGTGGCGAGTCCATCGAGCTGGACGCAGTGACCCAATATTACTTACTGCATCGGGCATCGTTCGGCCTAAAGCTGACGCCAGCCGGTCCTTGCATTATGTATGCGCAGGCATGCAGCAAATCACTATCGGAATTGAAGGTCGTGTGGAATGTCCTAGAGCAAGGCGGCCAGTCGAAGAAAGGCCGTCCGCGAATTGACGTGGAAGAAAGGGAAGAGGAAGAAGAGGAAAGTAGCGGGAATCAGTTTCGCCTGCGCGATTGGAACGAACGGGCGGTGGATGAAAGTCTGGGCGCTCTGCACAATGGTCAGGCCGCGCCGCTAATTGACCGGCTGCATCGGCTAATGGCTTTGTTTCACCGCAACCAAGCCGCCGACGTGCAAAAGCAATATGAGGCATGGGGTCTCGCGAGTGAACGCGCGTTTCCACCGTTGATCCAGGCCACACGCGAACTGGCCATGCGTGATCGAAATGACACTGAGCGTCGCTTGATCGAGGCAGTTGCCACGCAGTTGAAATTCACTCGTCGGCAGGTTGTGGAAGAGGGAATCGTGAAGGATGAACCGTTTTTTCCAGCGATGGTGAGTTACGGAAAGAAGGATTGACCAATGCCGAAGAACGTAATTGTTCCCTGGAAAGAGAGTTGCACGCTCCGAAGTGAAATTCGCACGAAAGTACTGACCGCCGCCGACTTCGCCGTGGATATACACCGCGTCATTCACGAGACCGGGGCGACCAAGCCCCTTTATTGTGACCCGGATGAATTCTTCAAGACGACCTATGCCACGCCCAACCTCCGCCGGTTCTGTGCGGACGTGCTGCGGCGACTAGCGGGGCAAGCAGGTGGCGAGTCTATTATCAACGTGGCGCAGACGTTCGGCGGCGGGAAATCCCATACACTCACGACGCTTTTCTACACAACGACGTTGGGCAGCAAACTGAACCTAAAACACACGGCGATTCAGAGCATCCTGGCCGAAGCGGATTTGAAGAAGCCGCCGCAGGCAGTCGTGGCGGCGGTTTCGTTCGACAAGGTGGACTGGAAGGCGGGGGGCATCTCTAAAGCACCGGACGGAACGACAAAATACTTCCGAATGCCGTGGAATCTGATTGCGTGGCAACTACTTGGTCAGAAGGGGCTAGATATTCTGAAGCGAGACGAAACGCAACCGGATTTCGACACGCCGCCAGCAGACACGCTCTGGCGCGAGATCCTTGACGAAGTAGAGAAGAGCGGCAAAGGGGCGCTTATACTGATTGACGAGTTTTTGATGTGGGCCCATGACGCGGCTTCTCCCGACCCCACCGGAGTGAGCAAGGAGCGCGGGCCGTTCTGGTACGACCGGCTGAAGAATTTCTTCCAACGGCTTTCCCAAGCGGTGGAGGCATCGCAGCGTTCTGCGCTCGTCGTGTCTCTACTTGCAACAGATCCGGCGCTCAGTGACGATGTGGGCAAAGACATCCTCAACGCATGCAATCAAGGTTTAAACCGGATGGCGACGGTGCAATCGCCAGTAGAAAAAGGCGACCTCGCGGAACTCTTGCGGCGGCGGATGTTTGAAAAATTTCCGGAGAATCCGGCAGATCGGGAGCCTTACATCATCGCATTCTGGGACCGCATGAAGGCGATCCATCCGTTCCGCGCAAAAGACCCAGGTGCTGAGGATCAACTAAAGGACTCCTATCCGTTCCATCCTGACCTGCTCGCTCGCTTTTTCGGAAAGTGGACCGAGTTGAAATCATTCCAGCGGACGCGGGGCGTACTGCAAACTTTTGCGATAGCCTTGCGCGATGCGGAGAAGTGGGATGATTCGCCGCTGATCGGACCCCAAGTCTTTCTCGCGGAGCGGGGCAACCCCGGTTTGAGCGCAGCTTTGGACAAGCTCGCGGAGGTGGCGAAGGATTCGGACCGCGAGAAGAACCCGCAGTGGCCGACCAATTTGAAAACAGAAATACCGCGGGTGCTTGACGCTCAAAAGGTGGCGGCGGCAACTTTGACCGGGCGGGAACTGGAGGCGGCATGCGTGGCCACGTTCGTTTTCTCGCAGCCAATTGGCGAAGAGGCGGAATTATCCGACTTGCGTTGGCTGCTGGGGCCGACGTGCGACATGCCGGCCGTGCTGAACAACGGTTTGATCGCGTGGGCGAAAACTTCCTGGTATTTGGAACAAACCGACGCGGTCGAAGCTGGGACGAACGTGCCGAAATACTGGCGCCTAGGGCCTTTGCCGAACCTCAACCAGATGCATGACAGCTATAAGAGGAAGGCGCTGTCAGTTGCAAAGGCGAAGTTCGACGAACTGGCCAAGAAGTGCAAGCCGCTCACGGAAGGCCTTCCGGAAGGTATCCAATACCATAATCTCCCGGAGAGTCCGAGCGATATAGATGACGATGGACAATTTAGGCTGGCGGTCCTGGGATCAGATTTCGCCGGCATAGCGGGCGGTAAAGCCCCCGCAGCCGCGGAGACAATGTTGCGAACCCACTCATCAGATAGCGATACGCGCAACTATCAGAATGTGATGTTGGCGGTGATTCCGAGTCAAGCGGGGTTACAACAAGCCGAGCAACAAATTGCTGACTGGATCGCGTGGCAGGAAATTATGAAGACGCCGGAGTTCCCAAAATTTGATTCGATACAGCAAGACCGCGTGAAAAAGAGCGAAAAACAATCGAAACAACAAGCAGAGACCGCCGTGAAGAACGCCTATGAACTGGTACTCCACTTGGATAAATCCGGTTCGGTCGCCATGAAGAAATTTACAATGGGGGCACAAGCGTTATTTCCAACATTGCTTCAGGAAAAAGACCTGCGGCTATTCGCGGATAAAATTGACGCTTCCGCGATCATGCCGGGCGGACTCTACAATGTTTGGCCAGGCGGAGATGATTATGTGCGCGTGCGCGATTTGTTTCAGGCTTTCGGCAGCGATTATAAGTTGCCGAAGATGCTGAGTGCGCAAACGGTGCATAGAACAATTGCCGATGCAGTCGATCGAGGTCTTTTGGCTGCGCGTTGCCCGCGACCCGATGGTTCGGAGCAATGGTTCTGGCGCACGAAGATTGACGTCGTTGATTGGGAAAAGTCCGCTGAGGCATGGCTCCCACAGCGAGCAACCGTGAAGCCGGTGAGTGCTCGGGCCGTGCTGCCGGAGTCAATGCCGGGACTTTGGCCGGGTGGAGATCCTGGTGTTGAACTGGCGACAGTGTGCGGGTGGTTCGATGGTACGAAGCAATTCCAAGAAATTACTCAAGCTGGCTACCCAGCCGAGGCACGTCCAATTCCAAAGGCCGCAGTAGCCGACGTGCATGCGGCCGTGGCGCAAGCGGTGAAGTCCGGTGATCTCTGGCTGGTTTTTGGCAACGACAGTGTTTGCGGAGAAGATCCATCGGTAGTGCAACTGGACGATGCCGCGAAGCTGTATCAAAGGCCAGGGCCGTTAAACGCGATCGACCTTCTCCCGGGCGCCTTGCCCGATGCCTGGAGCAAGGACGCAGAACCGACGTCTACAGTGGCCGAACTTTACGCAGCGCTCAAGAAGTTGAAGTCGAGGCCGTGGC
The DNA here is from genome assembly GCA_040877705.1 of Binatia bacterium. GTDB lineage: Bacteria > Desulfobacterota > Binatia > UBA9968 > UBA9968 > WHTF01. The sequence continues at coordinate 10,965 of JBBDNJ010000316.1, forward strand.
CACCAAATGTCTTCATGAACACTCTTAAGGAGGCGCTGGGACAGGGTGTCATGTGGCGGTCGGATACCGGTGGCGTACTGGTTTCCTTATCCCAAGATGGGGCAGTCAAGCTAGTGTTGAAGAATGTGAGCACGCCGCCGCCGCCGACACCTCCCGGCGGTCGTATAACTTCGAAGCGCGTTAATCTAAGCCCCGCGGATTTACAGAATCTCAGTGACGAGGCG
>JBBDNJ010000317.1:0-11176 GCA_040877705.1 Binatia bacterium
TATGAAGCCTTTCCCACACCGCCTCCAAGTTGTGGCTCAAACGTGCCTAAAGTGAATATCACGCCACAGGGAGCGGACAAATTGACGAAAGAAGAAATTATTAAGCTTGCGGCATTATTCAACGAGAATCCGTTAACCGGGGGACAGGTAGCACCGAGGGCTCACAAATGGGTGAACGAAAAGGTCTCAATCTTTCTCCAATTCGACAATGCAAAAGCAACCGAAGCTACAGCTCTTCGCTATGTTGGGATTGGCGTTAGCGGAGAGTTCTGCAAGTCTAAGCAACCTCACGCTGACTTCTCGCATCTTCATAAATTCGACGCACCCACTTACCGTGAAGGTCATGGGCGCGACCCTGACGACCAAGGCATCTGGCTTCTCTGGGTTGCCACGGACGAATTCGACCTGAGAGGGAGAAAAGTTAAACCCGGAGTGGATCGCGAATTCGCGCCCTTGAAAATTCCGGACTGTTGACGCCTTCTAAATGAAGAGCGCCGATCTTCTTTCGTTTAGGTTTTTTGGTGCGCTCCCTACCAAGGGATGAATTCAATAGTTCTTGGGTAGGAGTGCCTATTCCGTTTGCCCACAGCGGCTTTAAATTAGCGAGCAGCACGAAACGAGAATCAACCTTCGAAGATTCCGCATGGGGTGTTGTGAAAATTGTTGTGAGTTGAGGAGGTTGAAATGCGACGATTTTGGGCTACCGATGGCTACAGCTCCGAAGAGCAAATTGTAAGCGTTTAATTTATCAGCGTTTTCTTGGCGGAGAAGGGAGGGAGTCGAACCCTCCGGGAACCTTACGGCCCCCAGACTGGTTTTGAAGACCAGCGGCACCACCGGGCACCTTCCTTCTCCGGAGCAATGATTTCGATAACGTAGCTTGTTTCTTGATTTCTCGCAAAAGGGGGTGTCGTGAAATCGTTAACTGAGGAATGGGCAATATCAAGACCGGGGAACGATACTAAGACAAAGCGGCTCAGTTACAGAGTGAACCTTTCTACGATCGCATAGAAGGTATAGGGTTTGTTGATGAAGTCTTTCACACCGGCCGGATATAACGTAATCATTGCCGGTGCAATCGTCTCACTGGGGACTGCCCTCACCGTGATGCTAAAGCCATGAAGATTGCTCAGATTACCAGCGTCTATATCTCTGTTCCGCCGAAGACGCACGGGGGAACGGAGCGGATCGTCTATTATCTCTGCCGGGATCTCAAGCGGCGCGGGAACCATGTGGAACTTTTTGGTTCGGGAGATTCTAACGTTGACTGCACGCTGAATGCAGTCGTGCCCATCGCGAGTCAGGACGATCCGCGTTCGACTTTTTATTTGGAAAAGGAGTATGAGACGCGAAATACCTGGAACCTCTATCGCCAGGGAGAACGCTTCGATGTGATTCACGCTCACTGGACGACCATCGTCCCCTATTTCTCCGATCTCACGACAACGCCGACATTGATCACTTATGCGTACATAGAGAAAGAAATCCACGAGTATTACAAAAAACATTTCCCGAAATGTCTTCCGGTCTGCGTGAGCCGGGCGCAAGCGAGAATGTTGGGGGATGAATCGATCCCAGTCGTCTATAACGGCGTCGATCTGGACGAGATTGCGTTTAACGCTAAGCCGGCAGATTTCTTCATCATAGTCGGCCGGATGACCCCCGGAAAGGGCGTTGCCGAAGCCATCCGCATTGCCAAAAAGGCGAGAACGAAGCTCGTCATCGTCGGCCATGTTACGACGCACTTGCCGTGGAGTGAGCAGTATTTTCTGCAAGAGGTCAAGCCGCATATTGACGGAGACCAAATCCGTTACATCGAGCGACTAGCTTATCGCGATCTCGTGCAAATGATGGGCAGGGCCAAAGGATTTCTCTTTCCCCTGCAGTGGGATGAGCCGTTCGGCATGGTTGTGATCGAAGCGATGGCTGCGGGGACTCCGGTGCTGGCCTACGGGCGCGGTTCCATGCCCGAATTAGTCAAGAGCGGCGAGACTGGCTATTTGGTCGAAGCTGAAGATGAGATGGTCGAGGCGATTCAGCGGATCGAGACACTGGATCGCGCGTGCTGTCGGAGCTGGATCCAGGAGCGCTTCTCCGTGGGACAGATGGTGGACGGCTATGAGCGGCTTTATAAAATTGCCGCGAGCGGTTAGAGGAAGCCACTAGCTGAAGTTAAAGCCGAGCAATGCCCGGTAAAAAATGGAACCTTGAACGTTTTCGCAGCGAGGGTAACTACTGGCGTTCGTGCGTCCTCATCACTGCGGCTCATCTTAATCTCTTCGCTTGGATCGGCAAGCGGGAAAAAAGCCCCGCGGCTCTGGCTGCTCATTTCGGCGGGAGCTCGGAGAACTGGGAGGTTTTTTTAAACGCGCTCTGCGCCATGGGCCTGTTGCGAAAGCGCGGAGAAAAATACGCCAACACCCGTTTCTCGTCGCGTGATCTCAGTCGCGGCGGGGCGACTTTCCTGCTGCCCGAATATGACGCTTGGAAAATCTGGGGCGGGCTTGCTTCCGCCCTGCTTACCGGAAAAAGACCGAACTCCCAGAAACCCTTCTTCTCCAATCACCGCGAGGCGAGCCGGTTGCTGCGTGCTCTACATCTCGATGCCCAGGAGATCGCGCCTCATCTGATCGCGAAGTTACCGTTGAACCGTTGCGAGACTCTGTTGGATCTCGGCGGCGGGCTTGGCGCTTTTTCGGTTGCGTCTTGTCGTCGTTATCCTCGCCTGCAGGCGACCCTCGTTGAGCATCCTCGGATTGTCCCTCTGGCGCGTCGCGCTGTCACGGACGCGGGGTTGGTTAAAAGAGTGCGCGTTGTTGGGATGGATTTCGCGCGTGAGGCTTTGCCCGGAGGATTTGATACCGTTTTTGTTTCCAATGTTCTTCACTCGCGCGGTGTCGATGAAAACCGCTCGCTGCTGCTCAAAATTCGTCGCTGCCTCAAACCTACAGGGCAATTAATTCTCCGCGACGTATTCATGAGCCGGGACAGGACTGGTCCCGAGTGGGCGGCGCTTTTTTCCGTCTTGCTTTTTTTACATACCCCCCGGGGCCGCTGTTACGCTCTGGACGAGATTCTCGGATGGCTGCGCGAGTCCGGCTTTTCACGTATCAAGGGGCCTTTTCGCTCCAGCTCGCTTACTTTTGACCCTAATTCGGTTTTGATAGCCAAAAGGTCGTGAATCGCCTTCGTGCAGCGTAGGTCGTGCTTTGGGGAAAACAATGAGGATAATGAGGAACCGAACCGAAAGAACGTAATGGCGGCAGTCACGGTTCGCATTTCGACACCGATGAAGTCATTCTTTTAAAGATCGTGCGGAGCGAGTACCTTATTCGGCGGAGCAAGGGCTTGAGCAGGTGCTAGGCCAGTTGAAGGCGAAAAATCCGGGGTCGTGGAAACGAAACTCATTGATGCTGATGGGCATAGAGAAATTTGAATCGACTAGTTTAGTGACATTTCGAAGCTTTCTCTCTAGGAGGTAAAAGGATGGTTCAATTCAAAGGGGAAGTTGGTTTACAATTCACGACTCACATTGCCAACCGCTACTCGATTCCGCATTGGGTTGAGCTGGCCGAGTTGGCACACAAGCATGCCTTTTCGCAGCTTTGGGTAAATGACAACCTCGGTCATCGAAACGTCTTTGTTATCTTATCTGCAATTGCTTCCAAGGTTCCGATCAAACTCGGCACGGCGATCCTAGTTCCTTATTTCAGGAATCCGATCGATACAGCCGGTGCCTTGGCCTCCTTATCAGAGATGACAGCGGGACGAGAGATCAGCGTCGGGATCGCGCGAGGCGATTACGCTCAAGCGGGCAACCAGATCGAAATGATCAAGCCGATCGCCATGGTCAAGGAGACAGTCCAATTTCTTGACAGACTCTTCGAAGGAAAGACGGTTTCATATGAGGAGTTTCCCGTTCTGGCGTCCTATTATCACTTACGGCAATCGGCCGGCATTCGTCTGGGTTTCTCGCCGAAGGCGCCGATCCGCTTTTATTGCGGCGGAAACGGTCCGAGAATCATGGAAATCGCCGGACAGATCATGGATGGGATTCTCATAGGAGGGTTTTTCATTCCACTTGTACGAAGCGGCAGGTTGCCGGGTCTCATGGAAAAGGCGGAGCGCGGCAGAAAAGATTCCGGCCGCCAGACGAAGCTAAGAAGGGTCTGTGAAATCAACATCTCGGTGTCCAACGATTACGATAAGGCTAGAGCATTTCCCAAGCGCTATATCGCCCATATGCTCGTCGTGCTTGAAGCCATGGGTTTTTCAGACGAAGAATTCATCGCCCTTGGGATCGATCCGGGGAGAGTGAAAGGAGTCAAAGCCGCTTTCGAGTCCGGCGGCACCATTGACCAGGCCGCGGAGCTAGTCACGGATGCGATGGTGGACGCTGGCTTCATCGCTGGCACCCCTGGCGACTGTATCGAAGCTCTGACAGAAATGTGCGGTTTCGCGCAGCAATTTGGTTTCGATCAAATTTGCCTGGCAAAGCTTGGACCCGACTACGAGGAAGCGATTACTATCTTGTCTCGCGACCTTTTGCCGGCGATTGTCCAACGATGAGGCGCTATTCCCTAGACCCAACCTCGGAACGTTAAAAACACACAAGCGCGCGGCGATTTCGCGGATGAAATATCCGGTTTCTGAGCCAAGTCCTTGCACTATGACGCGCTAAGAAAAGGAAGTCACAATGGCGAAAATGAATGCTCGAATGATGCGAGCCAAAATGGCCTTGGAAGTTGCCGCGGAGTTATATACCAGGCAGATGTCTTCGTTGGGAAATGTTGTGACGATCTCAATAAGGCCAAGTTCTCGGGAAGAGCCATTTCCTGACTTAACGATGGGAATCAATGGCGATCTTTGGGGAGGCATGAAAGCGCCCATTGAAGTCGCAAAGAGACGCGTGGACGTCGCGTTTGTCAACCCATCGGCGGTCGTGACCATGGGGTATCGAGGCAAAGGATATTACAAAGAGAAACTACCGTTGAGGGCTCTGGCAACATTTCCATCGTGGGATAAGATGGCGTTCGCCGTGTCCAAAGATTTAAAAGTAAAATCTTTGGACGAGATCGTCAAGAAAAAGATTCCGCTAAGACTCTCGACGAGATCATCCGGCGTCGATAACACGACCTCCTATACAGTTGCCCGGATTTTATCTTTGCACGGCATGTCCATCGCAAAAATAAAAAGTTGGCGAGGCACCGTATCGGAGTGCCCGCGGCCATCCTCGCCGGAAAGAATCGAAGGCATAAAAAAGGGCAAGGTAAACGCCATTTTCGACGAGGGACTGAACACCTGGCTCGACCAAGCCCTGGATTATGGATTTGAAGTGTTGTCTCTTGAGCCACGAGTTATCAAGCAGTTGGGGGCGCTGGGCTATTAAAGGTCGGTAATTCCAAAGGCGCGGTATCCAAAGCTCGTAGCGGACGTCGATACGATCGATTTCAGCGGCTGGCCGCTGATTACCCATCGATGGCTCAGTAACGAGATGGCCTATGCCCTCTGTCAGGCTATCGACGCAAGGCAGAAGGTTATAACGGTGGACGATGACAGTCTTTTGAACATGAAAAAGATCTGCCGTGGGACGGAGGCTGGTCCTCTCGGTATCCCCCTGCATCCGGGAGCGAAGAGGTACTATCAAGAGAACGGATATCTGTAGATTGTTGCGGGATAGTTGTGCGACGAACCAACGCAGGACGGCCTCTTCGCGATCACTGAGGCCGCCTAGAGGTTTGCGCGTAGGTCATAAAGCTAATTTCTGAAATTCTGCCGTGAATTGTTTAAGATCATGGACGCGGCAGCTTTTCTCGCGTTAGGACGATGGGACTTAAAGGGAAGGTAACACTCATCACCGGGGCGGGCCGGGGAATTGGTAAAGCCATTGCAATCGGCTTTGCCAATCAAGGCGCTGATATTGTCCTGGTTTCCCGAACACCGACGGAAATTGAGGCAACCGCCCGTGAAGCGAGTGCGACTGGCAGCGAAATGCTCGTGATTAGGGCCGATGTATCACAGTTGGATGATGTCCGGAGCATGGCTGACAAAGTCAGCGATCGTTTTGGCCGCTTGGACATTTTAGTCAACAACGCTGCGCTACGGATGAATCAGCTCGGCAAGAAGGATAGTTACTATATTTCCTTCGCGGATCTTAGCATTGAGGACTGGGACAGGGCGATGAACGTCAATCTGCGCGGGCCGTTCCTTTGCATTAAGGAATGTCTGCCGCTTATCCGAAAAAACAATAGCGGCAGTATCATCAACATCTCGGCTGGTGGAGGAAAGAGGGGAATGGCCGGTCGAGTGCCTTATTGCGCTTCAAAATTCGGTCTAGAAGCGTTGACTCAGTGTTTAGCCTTGGAATTTCAAGCGTTCGATATTGCCGTGAATTCGCTGTCTCCCGGTAGGCATTCGATCCTGACCGACCAGGAAAAGATAAATCAGCTGAGAGACAATCCCGATCTTATTTTCATGCGTCCGGAGATGATGGTACCGCCCGCGCTGTTTCTCGCGTCGCAGAACGCGCGAGGAACTACCGGCAAACATATCGACGCGCTTCAATGGCTAGCTCACAATAACTACGGCGGAGTTGAAGACTGGCGCATAAGAATCTAAGGTGCGGCCAACAATTTGAAGGAGAAGATTATGGCTATAAAAATTTACAAAGAGAAAATGAAATACCTCGACAAATTGATTGTCGAATTGCCGCAAAAGGTCGACCCGAAAGACTACCGTGCGACACCGAACGTCACGATCACTTGGTTAGAGAATTGCTCGGGCAAGACCAAGATTCGCGACCAGGAGCTGATTTCAGATGAAAACGATCACAGCACCGGCTTTGGGAAAGGAGTCAGTCCGGCGCATACTTTTCTAGCTGGTTTTGGATTCAGCCATTTCACACAGTGGGGACGCGCAGCGGGAGTTCTGGATCTCGAGATCGACTCCCTGGAAGAGCAGGTGCGCGGTTGGTTCGACCGGCGCGGTGAATATCTTTACGACCTCGGATATGAGCACAAGGGTTTTGAGGAAATTACCTTCGAAATCAAAATAGAGAGCAAAGAAAGTGACGACAAGATCCGGGAGTTCATCAAATGGGCGGACCGCTCGCCACCACATGCCACGCTCAGGCGTGCTGTGCGGCTGATCGGCATCTTTCACTTAAACGGCCGGCGTCTCGCGACCGCGGTGTATCACCCGGACAGAACGGAGTGGCGTTAGAGGCTCTGCCTTTTGATGCCGGGCCATGAAGACAAGACAAAGATGGTTACACGCCGCCTCCTTATTAGGAGAGACACCATGGCCGTAGCCGAAGTCGAGATCGCACCCAACCGCGCGCTGCAACGGTACTATCCATGGGTCGTCATCGGCATCGCGTTTCTTACGGTCGGCGTGGCTTTCGGCGCGCGCAACGCTTTTGCCGTCTTTCTGATCGCGGTGATCGAAGAGTTTAACTGGAGCCGCGGATTGGCATCCGGTGCGCTCATGCTTGGCTCGGTGATGTGGACGATCTCTGCCCCGGTTATCGGCATGCTGCTCGATCGGCTTGGCCCTCGGATCGTGCTGCCAAGTGGAGCGATCATTATGGCGATGGGATTCGTTATCAGTGGGATGGCGCATTCTGTCGCTGCGTATTATGTCGGCATGGGCATTTTCATGGGGGTTGGCTTCGCGGCGCTGCCGATGACTTCGCAGGCCACATTCGCGTTGTGGCCGGCGCCGGGCACGTCGTTGCGATGCTTTTGCCGGAGTCGCTAACCGTGCTGCGTGGCCGCGCGCTTCTGCATTTCTTCCGGCGAGACGTCTTCGATGTGAGTGGCGAACGACCACGAATGGCCGAACGGGTCTTCCAGCGTGGCCATGCGGTCGCCGTAAAACTGGTCTGCCGGCGGTCTTAGAACCTTCGCCCCGGCGGCCTCGGCTTGTTGCACCAGCGCATCCACGTCGTTGACGTAAACGACAATATTCACCGGCGTGCCGCCAATGGACTCCGGACTGCGAAAATTCATCTCCGGGTGCTCGTCGGCAAGCATGATCGGTGCGTCGCCGATTCTAAGCTCGGCATGGCCGATCTTTCCGTTAGGCATCGGAATGCGCATCACCTCTTTTGCACCGAACGCTTTATGGTAAAACTCCAAAGCGCGCATGCCATCGTTAACGCACAAGTACGGCGTAGCGCCGCGGTATTCATCGGGAATGGGTTTAACTTTGCTGGTCATGGATTGTCTCCTTCTTTCTAATCAACCTAATCAAAGTTCCGCCGATAGTCAAAACTGTGCATACCTCTTCTCTCCCACTTTGCCGCTACTCAGCAACCGGGGCGAAGCGGATGACGAAGAAATCTGCCGAGTAACTTGGACATGATGACTCTCCTCCTTTGTTTGCGTGTTGCGCTAACTGCCTGCCAACTCATGCCTCCAGGAGTTTAAGCGCAATGATTCCCGTCAAGATCATAGAGATACTGATAATGCACGCCGGCGATGTGCTTTCCTGAAAGAACAAAATCCCGACCAGGGCGATTCCGGCGGCGCCGATCCCGGTGAAAACGGCAAAAGCAGTACCGACCGGCAGGCTCTTGAGAGATAGGGTGAGAAGAAAAATCGCTCCATTAGCGAACACGATGCCAAGCAGGCTGGGCCAAAAACGCGTCCATCCCTGGGTGTATTTCAGAGCGATCGCCATGGCGATGTCGACCAATGCCGCGATCAATAAAAGAATCCAGGCCATTTTCTTTGCCTCCTCGAATCTAGCCCGGCTTATTCAAGCACGCCGGAAAACTCCAACACAGCGTAAGGCCGAGGAGGAAGCGTCGTAGAGAGCGGACACAGGAGTACAATGTTACGCCGACTTGCGGGGTGCTTGGCAGCGATTTACGTTTCTCCTGAATGATCGATCCACTCATTGAGTCAGCCGTTCTCCTCAAGGTACAGGCGCATTGGCCGCGACCGAAGAGGCTTTCTCCTCGGCCGTAATCTCGTGAATAATGCCGGCTACGTGATTCTCCGAGACCGGCTTTGTTTGCTTTGTCTGGATTGAATTATAGGTCTGGTATTTCTTGGGGCAATTCGCAAAAATTGCGGACGAGGTATGCAAAGATGCAGGACACGGATTGGGATGATCTCCGCTACTTTCTTGCTGTGAGCGAGCGCGGCTCGATTTCCGGCGCGGCAAGGTTCTTGAACGTGAACCATTCTACCGTGCTGCGCTGCCTCGCGAGCCTGGAAAAGAGACTCGGCGCCCGGCTGTTCGATCGTTTGCCGGACGGCTATGAGATGACCTCTCAGGGCGTCTTTGTACACGTTCTGCCACTGCGCCCAGAACAGATGATGAATCTTGTTTGGGGAAACCAGGTAACGAGGAGCACCCAGCTCCTCCACAGCCTTCCGCACGTCAGCAGTCAGTTCAATAGGCGAGTGAACGAAGAGGCTACTATCCGCTAGCCGCACAACAACCATTCGCGTTGGGAACGGCATGGTGAACCAGCGCACGGCAGGACCATCGACAATCCACAGGTGATTTGCAATCTGGCGAGCGTGAATCATGTCCGTTTCCGTCATCTTCAACGAAGCGCCTTACAGACCAACACCACGCGCGCGCTCAGTTTCTCCGTTCGGTTCCAGACTGTGACGCGATGCCGGTTATCAAGCAACGCGCGAGCGAGCGAGTGCTACGCCCATTGGTCCCCAAGCCGATAACTGATACTTCACTCATATGGCTTCCTCCGTACATTAAAGGCGCTAACGATTAAAATCGCGTGTGAGATGTGACGCGCTCCTGCCAGGAAACAGCTTATTCATCTCTCGCCAGAACAGATAAAATCAATGCAATCAGCGCAACTAAATTTAGCCCAGCGCTCGTCGCGTGTGAATATTCCCATTGCCTGCGAAGTTCCAGCCAATTATCAGGCAGCATTGTCCAGTTGTTTGTCGCCGCATTAGCCGGATAAGTGTATGTCCAAAAGACAACTTGTGTTCCGACAATGCAAAGAAAGGCGATAAGGGCGAAAATAAAAGCCGTTCGTTCTTGGCGAATTATGATCGTTAAAACGAGAGTTGAGAGCAATGCTCCCACCACGACAAATCCGAGCAATGCCCATCCGCGATAGATTTGCTGCACCGTTAGGTAGTCTTCGCGGGACAGATTGATTTTGTTTGGCAACTCCAACAAATGAGCCATAGCAGGCGCAAGAGTTAGAGCAGCGAATAAGAGGCTTAAGAAATATATAGTTTTTAGCCACCTAACTTTGCTCCTTCTATTTTTCTCTTGCCAGTCACCTGCTCGGGCTGAATGCGCGTATCTCCGACAGCTTGCTGTTGCGGTCGGGGTGTTCGGCAACGGGATACGATCTCCTTCGGAAACAAGGCCGCCACCGCACTGCGGTGATCTTGACCGATCACCTCATGGAATCCAATATAACGCGCGCTATCCGTCGAGACGTCGAGAACGTGTCGTTGCGTCGTCATGATTTTTTGATGAGGACGCGCGCCGATTATTTTGCTATCGTCATCGACGTAGTGAACATGAAAGCGATCACCCGGATGCGGGATGATGCCTTCAAGCTCCTCAGGCGAGTAGAAGCCAGCGAGCATCCCGCCGGCCTTTAGCGCCGGCGGAGATGCGCTTGAGTGGTTGTCTCGAATGGGCGGTGCCGTGATGTTGTGAAAAACGATGTTTATCGCGCGGTGAATAATTGAATACGTGGTATCACTCCGAGAGCTTCTTTACCCGGTCGACGACTTCTTTCGGCTGATCCATCACCTCGCGGATCTGGGCTTCGACTTCGGTCCCGGGCAGCGTTTCGAGGCTGAGCCGGCGTTTTTTTGCTTCCTGTATGACTTCCGGGTCGTTGAAAGCCTTCATATAGGCGTCGCGCAGCACCTTGACCCGGTCCGCCGGAATTCCGGGGGTTCCGATCATCGGACGTCCCAGGGTCGCTGACGTCAGCATTACGCGGGCGACGTTTCGACTCAGAGCGGGCGTTTTCTTCTTGTCCATCAATTCGTTCAGTGTCGGAGGGGCATCGGACAACCGCGAATCTTTTTTGGCTCCCGTTTGAACGATGTGCCGGTCGAAGCCGTTTTTGTGCCAGGTGAAATAAGGCTCGCGGGCATAATGCGTGGTGATACCCGTGCCGCGGCAGTGGATCTCTCCCTTCTCGATGGCGAGGTCGATCTCG
>JBBDNJ010000318.1:0-11139 GCA_040877705.1 Binatia bacterium
CGACACGGACTTTCACCGTGCTGATGTGGCGCCTTCACGGGCGCACTCATTCCGGGTGCGATAAATTCCGTAGGCCATCGCAATCCTAAGCGGGAGCCGCTTATTTTCGACCAAGCCGCAGTTCCGAATCAAACCAACGAGGCTTCGCGCCGTATAAGCGCCACGGCTAAAACCCAGAACGTAAACCTCGTCCCCATCCTGGTACTCTTTGGCCAGAAATTTATAACCATCGAGAATATTCTTTTCCAGCCCGACGCCGATGGCGCCGCCGATAAATCGCGCGTACCATTTCGTACCGACGCCTTCGTCGTACCATTTGACTTGCCGAACGCCGTCCGCCCCCATCTCCTTGATGGACTTGTAAAACCTGCAAACGTTGGTTTCGATCTGATCCTCGCCTGACAAACTTTCATCCGCCGGCTTGTTCCAGGTGCCGTCAAAACAAACAACGATTTTTTTCATACCCGCTCCTCCGTATTGATTTGTAGCGATACAAAATGATCGCGGCGGTGCCGCTCTTCTGCCGTGCCGGCCAACATGAACGCCCTAGAAAAACCCTTGTTTTGGCCGAAAAATATACTCTGTCGTCCGGTAGCTTTAAGCGCGGCAATGCATGCTCTTTGATATCAGAATTTCGCTACGAAAGTGTAATGGCGCCATACTCTTGCGCAAGTCGCCCAAAATGAATATTAATGCGCCTATTGCAAAACGAAGAAGAAGTTACCCACTTTATTCGATTTGAAGCGGCGACCTAACAACACATCATCCGGGAGGAGTCTATGAAAAAACCAACCGTCATGTTTATCATCTTAATCATCGCGTTCGTATTGCAAGGGATAACGCACAAACTGGCTTCGGCGCAGGAGTCCTTTTACAAGGGAAAACAGATACGCATCATCGTCGGCTTGAGCACCGGCGGAGGCTATGACCGGGCTGCGCGACTGCTCGCTCGTCATATCGGCAAGTACATACCCGGCAACCCGGATGTGCTGGTTCAAAATATGCCTGGCGCAGGCTCCGTAACGGCCGCTAACTATGTCTGGGGTGTGGCGAAGCCGGACGGTCTGACCCTTCTCGCGCCGCACAACAACTTCTATCTGAGCCAGCTCTCGGGCCAGAAGGAAGTACAGTTTGACCTACTGAAATTCCAATGGATCGGCTCTTTGGAAAATGACGATATGATGATGTTCGGCCGCGCTGACGCTACTTTCAAGTCCGTAGGCGATATTATCAAAGCCAAAGAAGCACCGAAGTGCGGTTCCACCGGTGTCGGCAGCTCGGATTACGTCATGTCGAAAATCCTGGAGGAGACCATCGGCGCCAAAGTCACCCATGTGACCGGCTATCCTGGCAGCAGCGAGATCGCCCTCGCCCTCGAGCGCGGCGAGGTCGCCTGCATGGGGTTGACGATTTCGACTTACTTCGGGCGCGAGCCTTTCCTGACATGGTACAAAAACAACTTCGTTAAGTTTCTCGCCCAAAGCGGTCGCAAGCGCGACGCCCGTGTAGCCGATGCGCCGACGATCTATGAACTGATGGATGAGTACAAAACACCGGCAACCAAGCGCCGGGTGGCCGAGGCCATGCTCCAGGGAGGGGAATGGGCGCGGCCTATGATGGCTCCTCCGGGAACTCCTGCGGACCGGGTCAAGATTCTGCGCGCCGCACACGAAAAAGCCAGTAAGGATACCGACCTCCTCGGTGAAGCGAAAAAGCTTCGCATTGACGTGACTCCTCTGCGCGGCGAGCAACTACAGGCGATGTCGAAGAAGGTCATGACCCAACCGCCGGAGGTCATCGAACAGATCAAAAAGCTGTTCGTGCATTGAAGAGGACGGTGACGGCGGAAACACGGACGCTTAACCTTCAAGACATTCGTGGAATAAGGCTGCGCATCGGCAATACAGACTTGCAGGGAGTAAATCACCTATGACAGGTTCGAAAAGTAATTACTTCACCCGTTTCGCCGTCTGCAGTGCCTTGGCAGGATCGAAAGGTTCTCTAGCGAACGCGGGCGCTGCCATCCCGGCGACAAACAGAACAGCCATAAAAGCGGCTTTGACTGACAACCGCATGGATTATTCTCCTGATCAATCGGTGATTGCTAACTAAGGTGCCGGTGACTGCAAATTTCCGCTATCAGCTATACCGGCTCGTAGATTGAGAAACAACCGAGTACCGGCAGTGCAGAACGCCCCAGGCCGCATCAGCTCTCATTCAGCGCGGCAACTCATGGTAATAGACGCTCAATTCTCTACAGCAGTTCCGGCAGCGATTCGGCAGCTAAGGACGTTGTACAGTAATCGGCATGGTCCAGGGGCAGCCGCAGAGTCACCGGATTCGGCACGGCAACACAAAAGATACCGGCGGCGTGCGCAGAGGCGATGCCGTTGGGAGAATCTTCAAAGGCTACAGCCTCGTGGGGCGCAACTCCGAGAGCATCGAGAACCGCTTGATAGGGGCCCGGATTGGGCTTGTGCTCGGTAGTGTCCTCGAAGCACATCGTCGCGTTGAAAAAATGGAATAGTTCCAGACGCTCCAAATGCCCGCAGACATATCGGCGACCCGAGCTAGATGCCAAACCGATCTTTAAACCCAGTTCTCGGGCGGCGCCTAAACATTCCAGGACGCCGGGAAGTATCGGCTGGCGCAAGATCAGTTCTTTTACTCGTGCCCGTTGCGCGCGGCGCAACTGCTCGATATCCACTGCCATGTCGGTCAGCTGCTTAAAGTAGGCATACATATCGAAGTAAGATCTCGGCCGTCCAATCAAGTCAGCCCAGAGCTCAATGCTGAGCTCATGACCATACTCGGCAAAAACTTCTTGCCAGGATTGGAACTCGGCGCTCTCGGTGTCGAGAATCAAACCGTCAAAATCAAAAATAAGGGCTTTAATCGCCATCAGGTTTTAGCACCACCCGCTTCCTGTCTCTTATCAACAAGCGGCCTCCAAGCTCAAACATCCCCGACAAACAGGCGGCGTGACTCAAAAACCACCGGTGCGAAGCGCTGCCCTTCTTGCACCAGACTGCGCTTCAAAATGAAATCGAAAATGAGCGGGTTAAAACGGCGAATCTCTGACAGAACCCCGGCTTGCGCCTCGTTTAAATAGCCCTGCTCCACGAACCGGCGCATGGAATAGAGCGGCATGACACCCGGCAGTGGATAGTCCGAGCCATTGATCAACCGCCAATGCCAATCGCTGCGAGCCAGAAGCATCGCCAGCGCCGGTTCGGTGCGATTGGCTTGAGTGACTGCCGAAATATCACCGTATAATCGGTTGTCGTAGCGCGGTTCGTCCATCAGACGCTTGAATAGCGCAAAGGCATCGACCCTGAAGCCACCGGCGCCACGGTCGAGATCCTCGTGTTGACCCAGTGACGCGCAATGCGCCACGATGACGCGCACTCCGCGCTCCAGCGGGCGCCGCAACCGCAGCGGGTTGTTATATTCCTGAATGCTGCCGCCATGTACCGCTTGTTCACCGCCGCCGTGCGTCAACAGCGGCAGATTCAACCGAACGAGGGCGTCATAGAATTCATCACACCGCGACGACGCCGGGTCCAGCCCCATGGCGGACGGCAGCCACTTCACCGCACGAGCCCCCTGTTTTTTGGCCCAGTCAAGCGCCGCCAATCCATCCTCCCGGTACGGATGAATCGAACAAATCCACTCGGCTCGCTCCGGCAAGCGCTGGGCGAGGCCGGCGGCATAACGATCGGCGACAGCGAAAGCGCTCAAGTCTTCGCGCCGGGCACCGGTTGCGTCATGGTGAAAATCGAAAGCAAGCAGCATGACCTTGGCGCCCTTGGGAAACGCATCGAGGCAGTGCGCCAGGCGCCGGACGAAGTCCTCGTCCACGCTGCCTTCGGTTTCAGTGCAGGCGGCGTTTAAATAAAACCGGCGTTGCAGATTTTGCCACGGGTGCAGCATGCTTTTCATGTGCGGAGTGATCCACACACCGCTGTCTCCGTCGCCGACACCGGCGATGTGAACATGACAGTCCCAGAAGCGACTGGGGTTGACCCCCTCCCACGCCGCGCGAACTATTTCATGGTCGAGTAAACGCTTGGGCAGTGGATCGGCGAGACAAGGGTTGAATAGTCCATCCTCCAGCGACAAGCCGCAGCCGACGGCAATGCCGCCGAGGGCGCTCAGACCGAGCGTTGAAATGAATGCGCGCCGATCCATTGTTATCCTGATCCCGAAAGTAAAAAGCTTTTCTTAAATCGGTAACGCATAACGGATGGAAGGAGTCGAGTTGCCTTGAGTCATCCCAGCGCGGTCAAGCGCGACGTGCAGACTCGCTGCTGCGCTGCCTATATTTTACTTCGATCGAAGCGCTGATCCCCGCGCTTGGCCATAAAGGCTTCGAACCGGCGGAGCAATTCGGCCGGGCCGTTTTCCAAAATGAGCAACGAGCGATGTTTCGGCTTGAGAAAATCCTGATCCACCGCATGATCGAGAAATTGAATGAGATGATCGTAGTACCCGCTTGTGTTCAAGAGCCCGCAGGGCTTGCCGTGAATGCCCAACTGAGCCCAGCTGAGCACTTCGAAAAACTCCTCCAGGGTGCCGATGCCGCCGGGCATGGCGATAAAACCGTCGGACAACTCCGCCATCACGGCTTTACGTTCGTGCATCGACCGCACAATGCGCAAATCCGATAGCCCTTGATGTGCCACTTCTTTGCTCACCAGAGAATCAGGGATCACTCCGGTGACATGGCCACCGAGCTCCAGTACGGCATCCGCGATGACGGTCATCAGACCGACATTGCCGCCGCCGTATACCAAACCATACCCGCGCTCAACCAGCACGGCGCCGAGTTGGCGCGCTGCCGCGGCATACTGCGAACGTACACCCTGCCTCGAGCCTGTGAATATGCAGATCTTTGCGACCGCGGCCTGGGCGCGATTTTTTACTTCCACAGCCGCTGGAGAAATCCCTTTTTTTTCATAAACCTCTCCCGTCAACGACTACTCCGACCACTCCATAGCAACTCTTGCAGCAAAACGACATCCGTCTTCAGCTTTCCAGGTGACTCGGACGCCAATTGCGCCCACCGAGAGACCGGCGATCACTTCTCCGTCGGATTGTCCGTCTCGTTTTTGTTCACGCCCCTGATGTTCATGCCGGCCAGGATCACCTGCAAGACCACCATTGCCCATGCGCGAACATGCCAGCCCCAGATGATCCAGAGCACATTGCTCGATAAAAAACACCAGAAACCGATCACGCGGCGTATTTTTCGCTGCGATCCGATGAGCCAAGCAGCGATAACGGTCACGACCATTGCGGGCCACTGAAGAGCATCCAAACCATCCATTGTTTTTGCTGTTCAAATCGGCGGTAATATCGAGGAATTCGCTAGCCGTTTTTGGACATAAGCTTCGGTGCCGATGCAGCTGGAATTTTTGCCTAGTCGCTCTGCTTTCATGCGCAAGATCGGAGTCACGAAACCTTGGCCATGTTTTTCGCTTTCTTCTCTACTACTTTTTCCACCAGCTCACGAAAACTCGAATCTTCGTTACACGCAACACCAAACGCCACAACAAACAGCTTGATCAGGTCCGTCGCATAAATTTGATTTTCCGCCCATGCGGCGATTTCACTAAGCGTATGCTCCGGGCTTAGCTGCTTGATCTTCATGCCGACGACCTCGGCGAGTCCCGCCGCGATTCGTTGCGCCACATCTCGTTGCTCCGGCGGAAAATCGAGTCGAATGAATGCCACGATGAGCGCCCAATCGATTCCCTTTGGAGCGGGTCGCCAAGCGAGCCTGCCGATGGTCATCAGCAAAATCACGACAACCAGATAAAGGTACAACTGCGGCATCAACAACGCTCCCAATCTGATCGCGCTGACGGATCCCTCAACCCGCGGTTAGATACAACCGCTGCAAGCCATGATTCAAACGTCATCTTCTTCGTATTTGCGGGACTCTGTATTTAATACTCGTTCCAGTCTGCGCAGCAGCGAGAGTGTCATCCATGCCAGAATCGTGGCCACCAACGCCAATCCGAATCGTCCCAAACCGACGGCCACGCCGAGTGCCGCCGTCATCCATATGCCCGCCGCGGTCGTCAACCCCTCGACCTCTCGTTTTTCATAAATTTTAAGGATGGCCCCGGCCCCGAGGAAGCCAATGCCCGTGATCACACCCTGTATGACCCGCGACAGGCCATCTGAATCCATGCCGAACTCGACACCAGCGATCACAAAAACCGCTGCGCCCGACGACACCAGCATGTGGGTCCTCAGCCCAGCCGGCTTGCCCATCCGTTCGCGCTGGAAGCCTATCACTGAGCCGAAAGCCAGCGCGACTAACAGCCGGATCGTCAGGCTCACCATCTGTCTGCCATCGGCAAACCCGGCAGCCAATTCTTCCCATATAAAGTCCATGGCCGATCAGTTGACCTTGAAGCACGAACTTTGCGCAAAGCAAGGTAACGGCGAGGTCAAACGGAAGTTTACTTAGATTGCTCCTCGAGTTCGCGCAGCCGCTGGCGCATTGCGCGCTCTTCGTTCCAGCGCGACGTCTCGTCGCGAACGATTGCGGCGATCGCCCCCACCTTACCATCCTGTGAGGGCAGAAGCGCCACGGTAAACGCGATTGATAAAGCACGGCCGTCTTTATGACACGCCGGAACCCGCAAGACTTCCGTGCCATATTTCGTCTGTCCGGTGCTCATGACGTGTCGATAGCCCTGCCAATGGCGCTCGCGGAACTTCTCCGGAATAATAAAATCGAGTGATTGTCCCATCGCCTCATCCGCGCCGAAACCGAAAATCCGCTCGGCCGCGGGATTCCACAGAACGACCTTGCCGTTCGGATCAGCGGCAATGATCGCATCGCCCGCCGCCTGAACTAATGTTTCCAGGTCAACTATTTTGCTCATTGGATTCTCAATGATGAATCTGGGAAGTCATTGTGGAGTCTCATCTTTCCCAGGGCGTTCGACCGGTTGGTTTAGTTCGCACATCAAGAAACGCACGAAGCCGGTCCGGTGAGCGCCGACACCATACAATGAGTATACTGAGGCGAATGTTGTTTTTAAACGGCTAAGGCACAAAAACGCGAACTGCGGGCAGAACCAACCCCTGAGTGTGAGCTGAAGTGTTTAAAACGATGCGGGGAAAAAAGCTTGCAAGCCGCTTTGCGCGCTCGTTCAACGGCACGTTCGGACTTGCGGCATCGCGGCCTGGCGTTATCGTCGTCTTCTGCCGTAACCGAACGAACGCTTACCGGGTGCCGTGCGGGCGCGACCGAAAATAGGCTTGGGATTCGGATCGAGCAGCCGGGTATAGGAGTAGTTGAACCCTTCCAGCTTCACCCGTGGAATTTTTTGGCCAATAAAGCGTTCGACCGCGGCAATCTCCTGGACATCTTCGCCGGTCATGATGGTAAAAGCGTCGCCGACGCTCTGCGCCCGCCCCGTGCGACCGATACGATGAACGTAGTCTTCGGGATGGTGCGGCACGTCAAAGTTGATGACGTGGCTGATCTGTGCGACATCGAGGCCGCGGGCGGCGATGTCGGTGGCCACCATCACTTCATAACGGCCGTTACGAAAACCATTCAACGCCTGCTCGCGCTCGCGTTGAGTCCGGCGGGAGTGGAGCACGGCGACCGCATGGCCTTGCTGATGGAGCCTGCGCACAACCCGGTCAGCGCCGTTTTTCGTCCGACAAAAAATCAGCACTTGATCGTAGTCGGTGCGCCGCAGCAGTTCTTCCAAAAGTTCCTGCTTCTGTTCGGAATCCACCGGATATAATGCGTGCGTGACGGTTTCGGCGGGAGAGCGGCGCTGGCCGATTTCGATCTTTTCCGGATTGCGCAATGCCCACTTGCAAAGCTGCTCGATTTCGGGCGGCACCGTCGCAGAGAACAACATCGTTTGCCGGGTACGGGAACACTTTTCGACGATCTTGCGCACGTCAGGCATAAATCCCATGTCCAACATCCGATCCGCTTCGTCCAGAACGAGTATTTCAATCTGGTTGAGACGCAACATGCCGCGGCTAATTTGATCGAGCAGACGTCCTGGCGTTGCGACGACGATATCGGCGCCCCGACGCAGCGCTTGATCTTGTCGCCCGTAACCCGTGCCACCGTATAAAACGACAGTGCGCAGATTGGTAAAGCGCGCGTAATCGCGGATGGCAGTTTCAACCTGGGCCGCGAGTTCGCGCGTGGGTTCAAGAATGAGCGCGCGTAACGCGCCACGCTGTGCCAAACGCGAAAGCAACGGCAACGCGAAAGCAGCGGTCTTGCCCGTGCCGGTTTGAGCGGAGCCGATGAGGTCGCGCCCTTCCAGTAGAATCGGTATGGCGCGCAATTGAATAGGAGTCGGATCGGTATACCCGGCAGCGCGCACGCCGTCGATCACTTTAGGTGATAGTCCAAGTTTAGAAAAAGGCATCTTCTTATATAGACATGATATCGGTGACTTAACAAACGATTGGGTAGGGTTCAGTGGCGCGAAAACTTGTCGGGGCGACCGCCTGTGGCCGCCGAACGACGCCTGCGCTTCGCGCTTCTGCCGGTCCACAGAAGTGGCCGACGCTCGATGAGCGGATACGTTGCGCAATTACTCCGAACAGGGTAAATCCGATTCGTCGACCGCAACCCAGCTCACCCGGCTCGACCAATGGCCATGAGCTGCCGGCTTGGTCGCTGGTTCATCGTCTAGAGTGCCGGCCGGCACAATAACCCGCTGACCATCGCGCGACCTATGCGGCACTGGACAATTGCAACGGGTACAAATCTGTCTTGCAAAGCTTTTCGCTTCCGGCAGATCGTAGCGCGAGATCAATTCCTCGCCTTGGGTCCAATGAAATTGATCGACGGGCACCGCGATGTTCGTTGCCCGCACACCGCCGGTGGCTTTTCTACAGCGTGAGCAGTAACAGTGAGAAAATCTCAGAAACGGCGGCCTCACCTCATACCGGACGGCTTTGCAAAGACAACTTCCATGAAGCTCTTGGTCAGACATGTAGCCTCCTTTCGTGAAGCCGGCCGTTGCCGGTGGTCGGACTTTATCGTTGGCGCGGAGTGTATTTAGATTTGTCAGGCTTAGCAAGACAATCCGTAATCGGCAGATCAATCCACATCTGATTTGAAACATTGGATGAATTGCGTCATTCGAGCGGATAACGCTCCAGCGCGGCGGCCAGTTCCTTTTCGTTCGTCAAGTCAAGACGCAGAGGGGTCAACGAGACGTAACCCTGCTCGACCGCCCAGCGGTCGGTCCCTTCTTCTGTTTCTTCGACGGGAACTACCGTGAACCAGAAATGCTTGCGTCCCAACGGGTCTTCACCCATGACGATCTTACCATCGTAATGCCGCACCGATTGGCGAGTCCAGCGCAGAGCTTTCGGCTTTTCATCGGGGAAATTCACATTGACCAGCGATAACTCCCTATTTTCATGCAGAAGAAGCGCCAAGACCTGCTCTATAGAAGGCTTTAAAAGGTCGAAATTCGGTTCATCGATGGTCACGGTTGAGCTCAAAGCGATGCCGCGCAACCCCAGCAGCGTCGCCTGTTTAGCTGCCGCCAAAGTCCCTGAGTGCCACATCGAATTACCCAAATTGCTGCCCAGGTTGATCCCTGAAAGCACCACGTCCACTTTCTCCCAATGGAATATCCCAAGGGCAACGCAATCCGCGGGCGTTCCGTCAACCCGGTATGCTTCGAACTTGCCGATGGGAGTCCTCCTATACGAAAGCGGGCGCAACGCGGTAATAGAGTGTCCGGCTGAAGAGCGTTCCACGTCGGGCGCCACGACACGCACTTCGCCGAATTTACTCGCCACCTCTGCCAGCGCCGCAATTCCCGGGCTGTAAATTCCATCGTCATTGCAAATGAGTATACGCATGAATCCACTCCTTCATCCCAGGCCCGCTTTGAAAGCCGGCCCTGACAAACCCTCGTTCACCAGAGCTGTAACTTACAATTTTGTCTGGCAGTGCTACCATTTAAGTATTTCATATTAATCACCGCGCTTCATCACTATAGGGAAAAACATGAAGGTGACGCTTATTCACAATCCCGATGCCGGCAGCGACGATCAACCTTCCGGCGACGAGTTACTCGAGCTGATTCGCCGGGCCGGTCACGAACCCACGTATCGGTCATCAAAAGCAAAAGATTGGGATACCGCGCTGGAAGAACCAAGCGATCTCGTGGCGGTTGCTGGAGGCGATGGCATAGTCGGCAAAGTGGCCAAGCGGCTTGTGGGTAAGCACACGCCCATCGCAGTCTTACCGATGGGTACGGCCAATAACATCGCCAGAACTCTAGGCATGATGGACGCGCCGCTGCAGCAATCGATCGCCGGATGGAGCACGGCGCGGCGCAAGAATTTTGATGCCGGCGTGGCGACTGGACCGTGGGGATCAACGCACTTCATCGAGGGTCTGGGTATCGGGCTGTTTACCGAGATGATGACCCGCCTCGATGGCAGAGGCAACGTCGATCTCGCGCACTTGACCGGGCCTGAAGAAAAGATCACCACGGTTTTGCAGATGCTGCAAGTGCGGCTCAGCACGTGCGCCGAGATAGAGCTGAATATCACGATGGACGGGCTCGACTTGTCCGGCGAATACGTCCTTTTTGAAGTGATGAATATTAAATCTGTTGGTCCGAACCTGTTTTTGGCGCCGAAAGCGGATCCGGGCGACGGCTTCCTCGACATCGTTTGTCTGACCAGGGGCGCGCAAGAAAAGTTGAGCCAATGCATGGCGGAGTGTGAGGAAGACAATCCGATCCCTGCGGGTCTACCGGTGCGCAGGGGAAAATCCGTGCACATCGAGTGGGAGGGGTCGCCCATCCATATCGATGATCAGGCATGGCCGGACAAAGGCGGGTCATTTCCGCCTTCATCGACCGTCATCGACATAACGCTGGAGTCCGGCGTTCTAGACTTTCTCACGCCGTGAAAAGAGAATGCCACGCATCGCCGGCCGGCAGCGCAAGCTCGAATGGCGGAACGAGGCGTGGGAGTCCTTAGCGTCGCTCGATACGCAGTTCGGAGATGAAGGGCACGGCGCAAGCCGCGACGCTCTGACTCCGAGGTTCGACGGCCGCGTGCCTGCACAAGAAAATAACGGCATGGCAATAAAATCGCAGCGAT
>JBBDNJ010000319.1:0-11129 GCA_040877705.1 Binatia bacterium
GGTATTCCGCCAGACTCTACACTGTTGGCTCCTGCTCCAAGTGTTTTTGTTCGTTAATCCTAAAAACTTTATTCGTTCTCTCGCACCCGCCTGGATGCGCGCCTGCGCGGGCATGACGGACTTTCACTTCGCCTGAAGGCGAGGGATTTCAACCATCCCCGAGAGAGACAAGAGGTCTTGACAAGGCCCAAAAAAGCGTTTATTTGCCACGTCAGGACAAAGTTAGGACAAAGTACCTAATCGAGAAAGGAGGTGATGAACCATGTTAAAAGGAGCTTTAAGTTTTTTAGCAACCGCCCTCTTGACCCTGTCTCTGACAGGTTCTGTCGTCGCTGAGGAAGTAAAAGGCACGATAACGAAAGTCGGCAATGGGGGGCGCGAAATCACGGTCAAGACAAAGGGCGACAAGGAGGTCACCGTTAAAATCAGCGGCAGCCGCACCACCATCGACGGCGTCAAAAGCCGTTCTGCCCTAAAGGAAGGTCAGAGCGTCACGGTGGACCATGATAAGGGCGAGGCGAAAAAAGTAATGGTGACAAAATAACGATTGCCGCGACCTCAATCGCAAAGCAGTGAAATAGGGCACCGAAAACGGTGCCCTATTTTTTCAACATTTTGATCGCAACCTGTTTCCGTACCCTGCACATCAGCCATATTATCCTTCGATTTGCGTAAGCGCATCGAAATTTCCGGTCGAAAGAATCAAGCAATCAGTCCTGCGAGCGGCCGACCAGCGGGCGAATGCCGACGACGCTGAAGAACAGTTCGTGGATGGAAGCCTCGCGCGCCGGTCTGACCTCATGAAAAGAGCGCGAGAGCAGCACGTAAAAGAAAAGACGGCAGGCGCAGGAGAAAACAAAAAGACTGAGCAAGCTGTAGCCAAAAAGCGGCGGAATGCGAGAAGCAAGAAAGCCTCCCAGGGAAGAGCCGAGAAAGAGCGCAACGCCATTGATGACATTGAAATAGGCGATACAACGAACGCGCTTTTGTGGCGTAACAGCGTCGTAGATGAAATTGGCGGCGCTGAGCGTAACTCCGCTCCAGGCAAACCCACTCCAGATCTGAACGAGCATCAAATAGGCGGGATCGCGGGAAAAGAGCCACAAAACAGGAATCAGAGCGGCAAGAAAGGAACTCAACCGCAGCACTCCTACGTTGCCAACCAGGTCCGCGTGCCTTCCCCAGAGCGGCAGCGCGACCAGCGAGGCAAATGACGAACAGACCTGGAGCCCCATATAAGTCAGGTAGCTGAATTGAAGGTCGCGAAGCATAAAAACGGCAAAAAAAGGCGCTGACAGATAGGTTGCGAAAGTTAAAGACGCGCTAAAAACCACGAATTTCAGGAAGTTGCTCTCTCTGAAACGCGCGACAAACATTACAAAAGTAAAATCGCTTGCAGGATCTCTTCTGTGCGGGGGCTCGTCCATCTGCTTGATGAAATAACCTGACGTGAAGCGGGCCAGCGCTGCCAAACTGAATAGAGCGCAAAATCCAGCGCTGTATGAAACCTCTCTGAACGAATACAGTATCCATCCCGACGTTATGATGCTGCCCAAGGTCACGGCGCCAACAGTTCGGTTACGCCAGCCAAAGTAGCGCCCTCTCTTACTGGAAGGAATATATTCGGTAATTAAGCTGCCCCATGCGGGTCCTGCCAAGCCGCCGCACGTAGCCGTGAGAATCAGCAGAATGCTTAATAGCTCGACACGCCAAGATGTCTCTATCCAAGGAAGTATGGCGATGAACAAAATCAGTGAAGCTTGGAAAAACACCAATCCCATCAGTAATTTAAGCCGGCCGCCGACCCAGTGAATCACTCGCACGGCGAGCAGCTGCGAAAGCGAGGACAACAGATGCGGAAGCGCTGTGATCAAACCAACCTGCTGCACCGTAGCGCCTAAAAAAAGCGCCAGTGGAGTTACATATTGGTCCGTAATCCCGGCCATTACGGCGGCGAAAATACCGTCCTTGAATGACGATCGAAGACTCTCTCGAACGTTGATTTTTTTTTGGCTCATTGCGGCTGGCAGAAAAAAATGATGAGGCATTTGAGCGGAAATTACCAGCAGTCGATTTAAAAACGCTTTTGACCGCTCGTGCGACTCGGGTTACAACATAATGCAGCGGCCGGTCGGCGCCTTTGCAATGACGCATTGCAGCACTCCCGATACGGACAACCTTGACTCCTGATTGCCCGGCTGTAAGTTGACATTGTAAAACGCACCGGCGAGTTGATTGCTCATGGAACTCCGGCACAGCTTTTGACGGCTAGTTTTCAATCGATCAATGCAGGATCGGCTGTGATGGGGCTTTGCGTCCGTTGAGAACGGTTTTCGAGATTACAAAACATGTATACTGAACACTTTGGCCTTTCAGAATTTCCCTTTAATCTCACTTCTGACCCGCGGTTTTTCTACGCCAACCCTAGCTATCAACAGGCTTTCATCGCTGTGCGATACGGAATTAAACTCACTAAGGGTGTGATCGTCCTGACCGGGGAGAGCGGGACAGGCAAGACGAGCTTACTTAGGATTGTTAAAGACAAATGTGAGTCGAATATTCATGCGGCGGTGGTCGCGAGACCTGATCGGGAGTTTTCTGCATTGCTTCGGCTCATTATGCTCAGCCTTGACTTGCCGGAGCCTCCGGCGGACGAGCGCGCAAGGATCCAGGAACTCAGACATTATTTGCTGAAGCAACGCAAAAAAAAACGAATTGTCGCGGTTATGCTCGATGAGGCGCAAAACCTGGATCTCCCTGCGCTTCAGGAGCTCGAGTCCCTTTTGGACCTAAAGTCCGCCAATAAGAGCCTACTGCAGATCATACTGGCCGGTGGTCCAGAGTTGGAAAATAAACTGGCTGATCCGGCGCTGCATTCGTTCAAACAACATATAGCCTTACGGTGTCGACTTGAGCCGATCAAGGCAGATGAGGTAGGGACCTACATACACCATCGACTCGCCCGCGCGGGCTATCAGGGTCCTGGCTTATTTCGACCTGACGCGGTTGAACGCATTGCCGTCTATTCGAAGGGAATTCCTCGACTGATCAACGTGATTTGCGATAACGCTTTCCTCGCCGCTTGGACCGCTTCCGAAAAAGTCATTACCGTGGAGACGATTCAAAAAGTCTCAGCGAATTTAAAGCTGATCGGAAAATCCGAAGTGAACCCGGCAGCTTTCTCAACAACACACGTCCCGTTACAACCGAGTGAAGAAGATTGCAAACCCAGCAACCGAGATACAGAAGGTGACGCCCGGTCTGACGAGGAGGAGCGTTACCGGCTGGAGGAATGGATGATCGGACTCGAAAGCAAGCGCAAGCCCGGCGGCCGCGGCGGCAGGTTGCGGCGCTTCACGCGCTCTGCCGTGGTCGCGATGCTGTTTTTCGCCGTTATCGGGGCAATGCTCTACACCGGGCAAAGTGAAATCTTCGGCGTTAAATCTTCTGACGTCGGCGGGGCGCGGCAGCAAACGAGCGCACCGGTCGGCGCAGACGAGCCTAAAGAACAAGAACGCTTTGACAAGATATATTCCACCGATCCGGCGGCGACTTCGGACGGTAGCGTTGCAGCGCGCGAAAACAATCAAGTGGACGCGACCATCTACGTGATTACATCGGCAGAGCGTGACCGGTCTGTGCTTGATGAAATTGGCGACTCCCTGCGAACTAAGGGTTACAGTATTCGCGATACACGCCTCACGACCGGTAGAACTGAAGGCGATGTGAGGTTCTTTTTTCCCCGGGACCGAAGCGATGCGGAAACGGTAAAGTCCGTCGTCGAGTCGGAACTCGCCAGGCGCGGGTATCGTATGTCACTGAAATTACTAGAGCGTGATGGGAGGCAATTCGAATTTGCGGCGCCGGGTAAAATTGAAGTCTGGCTACCGCCGCTACCCAATTCTCAATTCTAGTCGTCGACGGCTATGCTATGAAGATATGAGGCGGCCTCTCCTCTTCGGTAGCCCGTTCAAAGAGAATTTATGGCGCCACGGCGATTGGGTTTTCCGCACTTCCCACCAGTGACGACACATACCAAGCTGCGACAGCGTAAAAGTCAGAAACACGTTGATACTGTACATGACAACCAAAAGCTTGATTTCGCCATGGCCATAAATCAATCCCCACACAGACCCCAATCCCCACATATTGATTTGATGGCTAAGACTGATAGGGCCCTACTATTACGAATGTTGGTTACCCCAAGATGCAAAAAGCCCAAACTGCTCTCACGAAGAGGGTGTCGGCCGCCTGATCACCGCCCGAAACAGGTTGCCGTCCTGATCGTCCAGGAACTCGATTGCCGAATACGCTTTCAACGCCCGCAGGATTCCATTTCCGAGGCCGCGATACGGGAGAACTTTCGTCGCATACGAGGTAAGGATCGGATTGCGAATGTTCGAGTTACCGCTCCGAATATTCGCGACCGTCAGATTATTCGGTAGATGGCCTGGGCTGATGATCTCAACCCGGTCATCAAACATGAAAATGCGAATGGGCGCTGACACGAAGTAGTCCCGGTGAATCAGGGCATTGACGAGAAGCTCTTCAAGCACGATCTTGGGAATCTCGACCTCCCCAGTGGTATTGACACCCTTGCCACCCTGCTCCCTGCGGAGATTACGAAGCACGAAGCCTAAAGACTCTTCAAACTGCGTCTGGATGCGCCCGAAGATATCCGCACTGTCCAGGTACGTCGTGGCGTGAATGTCGTCACCTGGGTAACACACCGCCTTGACATGAAACACCGGGAGGAACGCGCGCGGATCTTTCGCAAAGAGCAAGACGCCGGTCACTGTCAACAGATCGTTGCTCAAAATCCGCATGTTCGAAAGCACCTGCCCGAGCGAGAGATCCTGTTCCTCCAACTCTTGCTCGAAACGGATCTTGAAGAACCAACGAAAGTAGTCGAGATCGATATCGGCGATGGATGTACCGGGAACAGAAACGTCATCACCGTGAACGAGCTGCGCACTTTGAAACATCCGTTGCATCTCTTCACGCGCTGTCACCCTCCGCTTGTCGCTACCGCTCTTAACCCAAATCGTTCCGCTGTTGTCCATGTACGGCTTACTGAGCCCGTCAGGGACCGTGACAACGATAACGACACCCGTGGAGGCGGGCACATTCTCGGTCAGCGGATTGATCGGGGGACGGACCGAATTCGAGGCGGCGTTGGCAATGAGCTGATTCAACCGGTTGACGTCGGCCGCGTCGTGCGCTCGAATTGTTCCGTCGTTGGCAACACCAATGAAGACCTGCCCGCCGCCAGAGTTGGCGAAGGCGACGATCTCGGCCGCCAACGCGGTTGCATTAGTGGCGTCCTCCTTGAACTGATGTCGGCTATCCTCTCCGCGTGCGACGATTTCTAGGAGTTCTGTCGTTTCCATATCTGGTAAATCTCCTTTCGTCGCTGGAATGCCTCGCTTCCCCCCTCCATGATGCTGACGATCGCCTCCTGAAGCTCCGGACTGTCGATGCTTCCGACCTTCGTTTCGATCGCATCGTCGCCGTAAGCGCAAGCGATTATCTGTTCGGCATCACCCAAGACAGGAATGTTCGGGTTGTGCGTGGCAAAAATGAACTGTGTTTTTGGCTTGAGCTTTCGGACCAGCTTGATCACGTCCTCATAGATTGTCTGGTTGTCGAGATCGTCCTCTGGCTGGTCGATGATTACCACGTCGTTGTCTCGCTGGCTCAGCACAAACAGAATCAACGCCGATGCACGCTGGCCCAGCGAGTGGTTCTTTAGCTGCTTTCCGTGGTACTTGATGGTGTACCCGTTCGGCACCTGCCACGTCAATAACGCGCTCAGATTCTGCTGGAAATACTCGTCGAACGTCGCGGCTGAGCCTCCAACCATGCCCTTCGCTTTGTCGAGTTCCCGATACAGGCCCGCTCCGTCCGCGAAAGCCTTGACCAGCTCGTCGAGCGTGGTCTCGCGGAGCTTGCTTCCTCGGAAGACATCCTTCACGTACTTGAGGAATGCCGCTTTGTCGCCCTTGTAGTCGATCTCGATCTGCAGTGCCGTTTCCTGCTCATTGATCAAATCCAACTGCTGTTTGATGAGCTTGAATTCCTGGTGCCATTGATCGTTCAGCGCCGTCAGTGCAGACGACAGTTGCGTCCTCAGCGCAACTTGCTGTTGTTTCTCCTTGGCGAGCGCCACGAGAAATTGCGCGGCATTCTCGATCGTCTTTCGGAGCTTTAGGAATTCGTCTGGATCGATGGCGGTGACGCCACTCGACTTCAATTCCTCAGAGAGCTTCCGTGCAATTTCGGCAAACTCTTCCTTCAGCGCATTTTTAAGCCCATCGAACTCCTTGACCTTACTACTCATTTCAATCGATGCCGCCTTCGCCAGCACGGCGACCTTGCCGATTTCCGCGAATCCCTTGGCGATCCGGTCAAAGATCCCGAACACCTTTCCAAAGAACGCCGCGTTCTGTTTCGACTTATATTTACGGCGACTAGCAAAATCGTCGGCGTACCGGGCGATGAACTCATCTAGCTCCTGAACGTAGCCGGTGACGAAATCGCTCAGATCCTTCATGGTCCGACCGTCTCGCTCGAACTCCACCTGCTTCTGAAGTTTTTCCTCGACGCCATGCGCCTTGAAAATCTTTAGCCGAAACTCCGCATCCTGCTTCTTTCCTTCATATTCCTTCTGTTTTTCTCCGACATCCGAGAGCTTTTGCAGTCGGCGTGTTATCTCGACCACTGCCTGACGTTGTTTGGCAATCGCATGCCGAACATCAACAAGTTTCTCGCCCACGAGCTTCTCGACCAGGTCGTTCTCGAAGCCCTGCCCGGTATTCGAGAGGTCCTTCTGTCCGAAGTAGATCGGTTTGTGAAGTACGGTCTCCCGAATGTTGATGCCAGGCTGTAATTTGCCGTTCACGTAGACGTCCGGCTGCTCGCCGACAATGCGGCGGACCTCATACTCGTTTCCGTGCCGGTCGATCGCCGTCAACGTAACCTTGCCGCCGCTGCCCAGCGCATTCTTGACAGAGCCTTCCTTGTATTCGCGGTCGGCCGCGTTCTTGCCGAAGGCAATGTCTAGCGCGTACCGAAGTGCTTCAAGAATCGTTGATTTGCCACTTCCCCGGATGCCGATGAAGGTGTTCAGTTCTGGTGACAAGTCAATGATCCGGCCATCCAGTTTGTCGCCTTCGAACGTAACCCTCTTCACATACGAGTGTTCTTGCTTCGGCACCCCTGGGGCAACTCGGTTCGCTTTGTCGAGAAGCGCGAATTTCACCGATTCAAAAGTGAACGCACCGATCTTAAGGTAGACAGGCTTTCCCTTGCCGATGCCGTCAATCGATTTGCAGTCGCAGCCTTCCAGTTCAGCGGGGTACCAGTCCTGTAGCCAGGTCTTCACCTGTACTCGCTTGTCGTTGGTTCTGACTTTTTGGAAGCCAAGGCATCGTTGGGGGAACAGCTCTGATTTCCCCAATTCGGTAATCCGGCCTCCTGAAAGACCTCCCCAGAGGCCGTTGTTAGCTTCCACATGAGCGCAGATCAGGAAGTAATCTCGGCCGAACTTATCGAGTTCACGAATGGTTTCGTTGAGATCGTGGTTTGACCGGCCATTCTCGTGCTCGAAGTTCGCCTGTCCCGCGAATGTCACGCTCAGAAAGGTGTTGACGTGGTCCGTATTCTCTTGGTTGGAGATCCAATCATGGCTGAAGACAACAAGCATATGAATGCCGTTTGAACCGTCTTTGACAGACAATTCCAGGCCGGGCAGAAGAAAGATATCCTCTTTCTTGGCCGCCTTTGCCAAGGTTTTGAACTCGTCCCGATCAAACTTGTTGTGGTTTGTGATGACGGCGACACGAATCCCTGCCGCTTTAAGGGCAGCCACGTAGTCTGATGAGAAAGAGGCGGCGGTCCCGGAATATGAGAACTCCTTGTCCGCCAACGAGTGCATGTGGAAATCAGCACGAACCCATGCAGATCCGTGCTGAAACACTGCGGGGATATATTCGGGGTTGCTCATGGCGTCATCCTTGAAATCGTCACCGCGTTCATATTTCAAACACTTTTAGTACTTCATCGCCGTAGTGGTTGATGACCTTGGCGGCGATTTTACCTGTCTTCGGGCGGTCGAAGGGAATGCTTTTGGTTGAGTAGAGAGCGGACCATGCTGCTTCGTCGATTTCGGCGCGTAGGGCGCGTTTGAGTTTCTCGTAGGGTTCTTCAGCGCCGATGAAGTAGGCATGGCGGACGAAGAAGCTCTCGCCGTTGTAATTCGTGTCGATGAACCAGCAGGCGATGTCGTCGGTCGACGACGAGCGAATCTCGCCGGTGGTGGGGTCGTAAACATCCAAGCCCTTTAGCTCGGCGACAATCTTTCCGTCCTTTAGTTTCTTGATATCGATATCCGGCTCGCCAAAATACATGAAGAGGTTCCCGGCTCCGGTTTTCTTCAGAAGTTCATCGCCCATCGAGAGATCCGGGTTCATCTTGACGGGAATGACGCTAAGCTTTCCGTAACGCTTGGCCTCCTCGGACACGTGGGGATCGAAGGCGAAACCGCCGACGATCAGCATATCGAAGCCGACACCCTGGACAGCTTCTTTCGCAGCCTCTTTGACTTGAAGCGGCCCGACGGTGCCGTGCTCGGGGCCAATGGAAATAGCGGCTCGCTTAGTCTTGCCGTCAACGTCAGCATAATTGCCGACGGCATGAATCCACTGGCCGGCATAGGAGTCGAAAGTGTCGAATTTCAGTCGTTCGTTCTTCTTTGTGTTCTGAACGCCTGCCTTTCGCAGGTTTTCGAGAATCATTGTAGCGAAGTCTTGTTGTTGCTTCGCGTCCTGTTCGGAGACGCTACCATCGAGGTTCTCGTCGGCAGCCAGCACGCGATGTGGCGAGAGGCTCTCGACAGTGAAAGGTCCCGTCACGCGGATGCGCTTGCCGTCCTCGTAGGGCTGATCGTAGAGCGTCTCCTGTTCAGCGTGGCGTGCGATGGCGCGGTCGATCTCTCCGAGGCTCATTCCTTCCTGGATATCCGGGTTGTTGGCGATGGACTTGAGCGTCACATGTGGGACGCGCTTGTAGACGAAACCTTTCTTGATGTCGCCATCCGTCTTGTGTGGTGGAGGTATCTTGCCGGTGAGTTCAGCCACTCTCGCGATGCCTTCGGGAGAGTCGGCTAGAAGGTAGTAAGGATACCTAGCAGACATCAGGCGCGTGCGAGCGAGCGCGAGAGCTACTCGGCTAGTGTCGATAGTAATCCAGCGGCGTCCCCACTGCTCTGCGACGTACGCCGCCGTGCCACTTCCACAAGTGGGGTCGAGCACTAAGTCGCCGGGGTCGGTGGTCATCAATAAACATCGATCGACAATCTTTGTGTTTGTTTGAACCACAAAGACCTTGGGGTCTCCATAACCCGCGGTAGTTGTATCATCCCAGAGATTTGATAGGGGAAATGCGGGAAAATCATCCAGGAATCGGACATAACGGAGCGTGTCACCAATTGGATGAAGTCGACGAGCTGACGCTAAGGAGGAAAGGCCTGGGAGATCCGTCTTGAAAGTTCCTCGTCCTGGCGTGAAGGTTCTGCTTGTATAAGAGAATTCATGAACGTCTGAACCTTGTTGCGGTCGCTGGCTCGTCAGATTATCGAGTGAGAAAGGGCGGGCCCCTTTGGGAACGTTTCTATCATCGTCCAGTTTCCGTCGAGTCCCGTCGGGAAGTTCAATCCAAGTGTATCCAGCTGTTCCAACGCCGCCGAGTTCTTTCTCCAGATAGAGTGGCCGATATTTAACATTCTCCCGCGATTTCGCGAACCAAAGCAGATAGTCAGAGACGCCACTGAGAAGGTCCCCAGATGCGCTCGTGGTTTTCTTGAATGTGACTTCAGCAATGAAGTTGCTACTGCCCAGAACCTCGTCCAGGATGCTTCGAACAAGGTGAACATTCTCGTCGCCGATTTGAACGAACACACTGCCGGTTTCTGTGAGTAGCTCTCGGGCGATGACGAGACGGTCGCGGAGATAAGCAAGATAGGAATGGATGCCGAGCTTCCAAGTGTCGCGGAACGCTCGTACCTGCTCCGGCTGCCGCGTGGTGTCTTCGGCCCGGCCATCTCTCACGTCGCGCTTGCGCGTGCTGACCTGCCAGTTGGAGCCGAACTTGATGCCGTAGGGCGGGTCGATGTAGATGCACTGCACCTTGCCCTTGAGTCCTTCTTTCTCGGCGAGGCTTGTCATTACCAACAGCGAGTCGCCGAGGATCATGCGATTCGTCCAGTGCTGCTCATGCTGATAGAAATCGACCTTCTTGGAGAAGTCATCGTCGAGGCCGTTGAAGTCAGCGAAGAGAAGTTGCTCCGGTTCCTTCTTACCAGCTGATGCCGATTCACGGAGGTTTTCCACGATGGCCTGCGGATGAATCTTTTCCTGTATGTAGACTGGCACGACGGGGACGGCGAGGTCCTTTTGATCTTGTTCGTCTTTGCCCTTCCAAACAAGCTGCGGATCGAGCGACGGGTCGCGGGGATAGAGCATGGTCTTGGGTGCCTTCTCGTCCTCAGCCACGAAGTCGCGTAGCTCTTCGGTAGGGATGTTGGCCCGTTTGTCTTTATGCTTGATGGACTCGACGGGCTTTGGCCCGTTGCTGCGGCGCGTTGGTTTCTTAGCCATTACAGTTCCACTCAGAGGCCACTTACCAGAGACAGTGATTGCTGGACGCCCTCATCGTTTTGATTGATAGGCATTTCGTCATACGTGCGACCGTCCAGCTTGCGGCCGGTTTTCTTTTTGTTCACGCCTCCCCACTGCTTGAAGAAAAACGCGACGCCTGCCTGCCGGCATTGGCGGCGTATGTCGACCACCCAATTGCGCTGGATCGGCCGCGCTGCCGGACCGGACTCACCGCCGACGATTACCCAATCGATGCCGGATAGATTGAGATCAGCGATCGGTCCCAACAGAGGCTCAATGGAGAGAAATTTGGTTCGCGCATGAGTTTGGCGGAGGTCGTCGATTCGCCATGTATAAGATTTGTTTTCCACACTGACGCCCATCCACACGTTGGGCGGCCAATCGATAAGTGGGTCAATTTCACGAAGAATGTCGGAGCGCTTGGTAAGAACTTGAAACTGGTGCCAATAGGCG
>JBBDNJ010000320.1:0-10973 GCA_040877705.1 Binatia bacterium
CGCACCAGCGGAAGAACCGATCTCTGCCATCGAAGACTTAATCGCCACCACGCCAACCTTTGAAGAAGACTCGGCTCCTATCGCAACCGCGCCTGAAGCTGAAATCTCGCATCGTGAAGAAGCTGCAGTCGAACCGCTCGAAACCAAGGAAGAGTCTGCGCCGATCGCGGCTCGGTCGGAAGAAGCAGTGGAATCCAGATCTTCAGTGGCGGAAGGTGAACGCGCTCCCGCCCCGCCATCGCCGCCACTCGCACCGCCGCCAGCAGCGCAAATACCGGCAGCTCCTGCCGCGAAGGAAGCACCGCGCGGCGCGCGAGTGCTGGGCCGCATCGATCTCAAGAGGGTCGTCTTGGTTCCTGCGGCAGCACCTCCGGTTCGTCGTCCCGCAGCCGGGCAGCCAGCAGCGCCCGCCGCGCCGAGCGCCGACGCCGCAAGGCCGCCACGCGAGGGAGAGGCGGGGAAACCTGCGGGTGGAGAAGCGGAGAAGCCGAAACCCGGGCGCCACAAGAAACGAGTCGTTAAAAAGCAAGATGTCTTAGAATTTAGAGAGAAAGAATTACGGTCCGGGCGGATTCCTAAGAAAAAAAGGGCGCTCCCGGGCAAAGAACAGAGAAAAACAGAGATCACCGTCCCGCGGGCGAGTAAACGCGTCGTCCGGATCTCTGAAGTCATTACCGTCGGAGATTTGGCGCGGGAAATGGGCATCAAGGCCGGGGATGTGATCAAGAAATTAATGGCGCTGGGTATGATGGCCAGCATCAATCAAGTTTTGGATGTGGATACGGCGACGCTGGTCGCGGCGGATTTCGATTACCAGGTGGAAAATGTCGCGTTCGATGCGGAAAGCGCGTTGGAAATCGAGCACCAGGTGGAAGAAGAGGAATCTGCTCTGGTACCGCGGCCGCCGGTTGTGACGATCATGGGTCACGTCGATCACGGCAAGACGTCGCTGCTCGACGCGATTCGCAGCACTCATGTGACCGCTCAGGAACATGGTGGAATCACCCAGCACATCGGCGCCTATCATGTTCAAGTTGACGGCCGCAGCGTCACATTTTTGGATACCCCGGGTCACGAAGCGTTCACGGCAATGCGGGCGCGCGGCGCTAAAGTGACGGATATTGTTGTCCTGGTGGTCGCGGCGGACGACGGCGTTATGCCGCAAACCATTGAGGCGATCAACCATGCTCGCGCAGCCGAGGTGCCGATCATCGTCGCTGTCAACAAGATTGATAAGGCGGAGGCGGATCTGGAGCGAGTGAAGCGGGGTTTGTCGGAACACGGATTGGCATCCGAAGACTGGGGCGGCGATACTGTGTTTGCTCCGGTGTCGGCGAAGACCCAAGAAGGAATTCCACACCTGCTAGAGATGTTGTTATTGCAAGCCGATATTCTTGAGCTCGAGGCAAATCCGGACAAATTAGCCCGCGGCACCATCGTCGAGGCCAAGCTGGATCGCGGACGCGGTCCGGTGGCAACCGTGCTGGTCCAAGAAGGAACGCTGCGGATCGGCGATGCCTTTGTTTGCGGCGTATTCCATGGAAAAGTGCGCGCGATGATCAACGATCTCGGGCAGAAGGTGGAGATCGCTCCGCCTTCATCTCCGGTGGAGATTCTTGGTTTACAGGGCGTACCGCAAGCCGGCGATTCTTTCATCGCCGTGGCCGACGAGTCCAAGGCAAGGCAGGTTGCCGAGTATCGCCATGGCAAGCAGCGTGAAACCGAGCTGGTTAAATCCAGCAAAGTTTCTTTGGAAGAACTCTACGATCAGATTAAGACGGGTGATGTCAAAGAGTTGCGCGTGGTGGTCAAGGCCGATGTTCAAGGATCCGTCGAGGCACTTACCGATGCGTTGACGCGGATGTCGACCGCCGAAGTGAAACTAAAGGTGATTCATGAGTCTGTCGGCGGTATTACGGAGAGCGATATCCTTCTGGCGGCGGCTTCGAATGCAATTGTAATCGGCTTCAATGTTCGCCCGGAATCTAAGGGCCAGGCTTTGGCGTCTCAAGAAGGCGTCGACGTGCGCCTCTATACGGTCATTTATGAAGCCGTGGCAGATGTCCGGGCTGCCATGGAAGGTATGCTGGAGCCGACGTTTCGCGAGCAAACCCAAGGCCGGGTTGAGATTCGGCAGATCTTCAATATTCAAGGCGTCGGAACGATCGCGGGCTGTCATGTCACGGAAGGTAAGATTCAGCGCGGCAACTTGGTGCGAATCTTGAGAGATCAGGTCGTCGTACACGAGGGCAAGCTCGCCAGTCTGAAACGTTTTAAAGACGATGTGCGGGAAGTAACCGCCGGATATGAATGCGGTCTGTCGATCGAGGGCTTTCAGGACATCAAACAGGGCGATATCGTCGAGGCTTACGAGCGGACTGCAGTCGTGCGGCGTATCGGCCCTGTTCAAAGCGTCCGTGAAGCTTCGCGCCTCGCCGGGAGATAGCAATAGGCCGCAAACGGCTTCGAAATACTACCCCCACGGCGATCGTGGGGGTTCTCAAAATAAGTCTTTTACTTCCGGAGAATCATTCTCTAAAGGGTAAACGGGGCGCGCTCAAACGCATTCAGGCGCGGGTTGCAAACCAGTTCAACGTTTCAATCACGGAATGTGGCGATCAGGCTTTGTGGCAAAGTGCGGTTCTAGGATTTGGCTTGATCGGCACCGATAAAAAAATAATCGAGAAAACGCTTCATAGAATTGTCGACTTTGTCGACCAGATGGGTCTGGCCCAGGTCGCGGACTCCGACATCGAGTTCTTTCATTGTTAAGTCAAGTTATTGCTTATGGACTATCAACGATCGGAACGAGTCGGCGACTTGCTCATTGAGGTTATAGCCGAAGTGCTGCGCGAGGAAATTCGTGATCCGCGCGTTGCGGCTGTGACGATAACCGCCGCCAAAGTAAGCAAGGATTTGCGGCAAGCCCGCGTTTATTTCACCATCCTCGGCGGGTTGGCCGGTAAGGATGCCGTCCTGGCGGGGCTGCAGAGCGCCACCGGATTCATACGTTCGAGAGCCGGCAAGCAGCTCAAGTTGCGCTATGTCCCCACCCTTGAATTCTTTTACGATCAGTCTGCAGATGAGGCGCAGCGTATCGACGATCTGCTCAAGCAAGTAAAGCAATAGCCCCGTTTTCCCGATAGATCTTTTCTACACTCCGGGTCCGTCGTAGTCGCGAACGTGCAAAGAGCCATAACAAAAAGCGGCATCCTTTTGATTGATAAGCCGGAAGGGCCTTCGTCGGCATATGTTGTCCATAAGGCCAAAGTCATTCTCGGCGCGAAAAAAGTAGGCCATCTCGGCACTTTAGATCCATTTGCCTCGGGATTGCTTCTTCTCGGGATAAACGACGGCACTAAAATCGCGGATATCTTTTTACGCGCGCCTAAGAGCTATCGTGGAGTGATGACCTTGGGCGTCGAGACCGATTCGCAAGATTCCACGGGAGCTGTAATCGGAGCGCGAGAGGTGCCGCCCGTAGGCGAGCGCGACCTGCGTACCCTCGAGCAGCAGTTCAGCGGCGAGCTTCAGCAAATTCCGCCGATGTTCTCGGCGCTTAAAAGAGAGGGTGTGCGCCTATATAAGTTGGCGCGTCAGGGCAGGGAAGTGCCGCGGCAGCCGAGGACCATCAGAATTGATGCGATCCAATTGCGCCAACTTAATTCAATCGAAATCAGCATCGAGGCTACCTGCTCGCGCGGGACTTACATGCGGACATTAGCCTCG
Organism: Binatia bacterium; assembly: GCA_040877705.1. GTDB lineage: Bacteria > Desulfobacterota > Binatia > UBA9968 > UBA9968 > WHTF01. The sequence continues at coordinate 3,730 of JBBDNJ010000320.1, forward strand.
GACCTGGGTAAAGCGCTCGGTTGCGGTGCGCATCTCAAGAGCCTGCGGCGACTGGCCTGTGGCCACTTAAGCATCAATCAAGCGATGACCTTGAACGAGCTTGAGCGACTCGGGTCACGAGGAGAAAGCGCGCTGATTTCATTGGGGATGGCTCTCAGCCACCTGAGGGGAATTGTTTGGGAAAATCGTTGGATTGACGGCCTGCGCTTGGGCCAGCAGGAAGTCTTGCGCTCGATCGGTAAACCTGTTGAGAAGGACGAATGGGTGCGCATTATCGATGCGCGCGGCGATTTAGTTGCTTTGATCGGATGGAATGAAGAGATCCCCGGCGGTGGCTGGCGGCTGCTACGCGTCTTCACACAATAGCAGCTGGTAAAATAGTATGTTTCATGATTTGCGTTAGTTGACATTGCGGCTTTTTATCGGATAGTTTTAACAGCATCAGCTAAGTTTTGAGGATGCGCCCCGTTCATTCAAGATAATCGCTTTCAGTCGGACCGACATGATTTCACAAGGTCGGGGTATCATTCAAGATTCGCCTGGTGCGAAGAGGAGAAGTGTTGAGCATGAGTAATTCAACAGGAACAGTACCGGCAAATACATACATCCAAAAATGGGTCAAGGATATGGCTGCAATGTGCCAGCCGGACAACGTTTTCTGGTGCGATGGTTCCGAGGCGGAACGTGAACAGCTCACACAAATCGCCGTTGAAGGCGGCGATCTGATGCCGTTGAACCACAATAAGTTGCCGGGTTCGTATCTACACCGGAGTGCGCTCAACGATGTCGCGCGCGCGGAAAATTTAACGTTTATCTGTACCGACCGCCAGGAGGACGCCGGCCCCAATAACAACTGGATGGCGCCGGCCGAATCTTACGACCGTCTCGCAAAGATTTTCACCGGCGCAATGGGCGGGCGCACCATGTACGTCATTCCATTTCTTATGGGACCGCAAGGTTCCGCGTTTAGTAAGGTCGGTCTTCAGCTCACTGACAGCGTCTATGTAGTATTAAATATGCGCATCATGACGCGCATGGGCAAAATCGCCCTCGATCATTTGGGCAATTCCGACGATTTTACCCGGTGTCTTCATTCAAAAGCCGATCTGGATATGGAACGGCGCTTCATCTGCCACTACCCCCAAGACAATACGATTTGGAGCGTTGGGTCGGGGTACGGCGGCAACGCATTGCTGGCGAAAAAATGTCTCGCGCTACGGATCGCCAGCAAGCTCGGCCAGAAAGAAGGTTGGTTAGCCGAGCACATGCTCATCGTCGGCGTCGAAAGCCCCGATGGCGAGATTCACTATGTCTGCGGCGCGTTTCCCAGTGCCTGCGGTAAAACTAATCTGGCGATGTTGGTGCCTCCCGAGAGCATGAAAGGCTGGAAGATTCATACAGTCGGAGATGATATTTCCTGGCTCCGTGTGGGTTCGGACGGCAGATTGTGGGCGATTAATCCCGAGGCTGGGTTCTTTGGCGTCGCGCCTGGAACGAGCTTTAAAACAAATCCCAATGCCATGCAGAGCGTTCAGAAAGACACGATCTTTACCAACGTGGCGGCGAAATCGGACGGCACAGTCTGGTGGGAAGGTCACGACGATCCGGTGCCGGCTAATGCGGTGGATTGGCGCGGCAAGGCTTGGGATCCGAAAAGCGGTCATCCGGCGGCCCATCCGAACGCGCGCTTTACGGTTTCGCTCAAACAGTGCCCGACCTATTCACCCAAGTGGGACAAGCCTGAGGGTGTGCCGATCAGCGCAATTCTTTTCGGTGCTCGGCGTAACAAGCTGGTTCCGTTGGTTTATCAATCCTTCGGCTGGCAACACGGCACTTTCCTGGGCGCCACGCTCGCCTCGGAAACGACCGCGGCAGCAACCGGCGCGGTCGGCGTTGTCAGGCGCGATCCAATGGCCATGTTACCTTTCTGTGGATACAATATGGGCGACTATTGGAACCACTGGTTGTCGATGGCGAAACGCGCGACCCATCCACCAAAAATTTTTCGCGTTAACTGGTTTCAGAGAAACGACCAGGGTAAGTTTATCTGGCCCGGCTTCGGCGAAAACTTGCGGGTGCTACGCTGGGTCATCGAACGCTCTAAAGGCGCCGGTGCAGCGGAAGAGACCGCTATCGGGTACGTCCCTAAAGCTTCGAGTTTAAATGGCGATGGCCTTGATATCTCGAAGTCCGATCTCCATCAATTGATAACCGTCGACCGGGAGAGCTGGAAAACTAACTTGAAAAGCCAAGGCGAATATTTTGACAAATTTGGCGACCACCTGCCCGCGGGTATCAAGGAAGAACACAAAGCATTGGCTGAACGTCTTAAGGCTTGATTCAGGAGGTGCAGTTATGGCGAGGGGACATCACGATGTCGGCGGACTTCCCAATGCGGGACCGATTGAGCAAACGCAGCATGAGCTTTCCGATTGGGAGATTATGGCGGACGCCGTCAATCAGGCCCTCGGCGTCAGAGGCATAAAGCGTACTGATGAGATGCGCCGCGCCCGCGAAGAGATGGATTCCGCGGCCTATCGAGAGATGACTTACTATGAGCGGTGGATCGCCAGTATTGAAACCATCCTGATTGAAAAAGGTATTCTGAAAAAAGAAGAAATAGACAGTAAACTTGCCGAATTCGAAAAAAATGGGGTGAGCCATGAATCCCGCCGCCGGCAGATTCAAGCAGGGTGACCCTGTGCGGGTGCTTAACGAGGATCGACCTGGGCATATCCGGACACCTTATTACATTCGCGGCAAGGTCGGCTGGGTAGAGCGGGTTTATGGCGACTTTTTGAACCCCGAATCTCTTGCGTTCGGTGGTGATGGGCTGCCGAAGCGCACCCTCTATCTTGTCGCATTTAACCAAGCCGATGTGTGGGGAACGGCGCAGCCGCCCAAGGACAAAGTACTCGTCGATATTTACGATCATTGGCTGGAACCCGTCGCTTAAGGAGGCAGAACGATGAGCGCATCGAATGATGAACACAGTCACGAGCATCCAAGGCACGAACTTAGCCACTATGCCAAACGGATCTACGCGATTCGTGATTTGCTGTTGGAAAAAGGCGTCATCACCGAGAAAGATATCCAATGCCAAATCGAATATCAGGAAGCCCGCTCTCCGGCCAATGGCGCTAAAATTGTCGCACGCGCGTGGGTCGACTCAGAGTTCAAGGCGCGTCTAATTGCCGAGCCTAAAGCCGCCTGCGCCGAGCTGGGCATCGATGCCACGGCGCTAAATGAATTCGTCATCTTGGAAAACACCGAAAAAGTTCGCCACATGGTCGTTTGCACGTTGTGCTCCTGTTATCCGAGGCCGATCTTGGGCCGGCCACCCGACTGGTACAAAAGCTTCAACTATCGGCAGCGCTCGGTGAACGATCCGCGCGGTGTGATGCGTGAATTCGGCCTCGTGCCCGCCGACGACGTTGAGGTGCGTGTGCACGACAGCACGGCGGATATGCGCTATCTCGTATTGCCGTTGCGCCCGAGAGGAACCGAAGGATTGAGCGAGGCCGAGCTGGCCAAGCTGGTGACGCGGGACAGTATGATCGGTGTAGTGGACGCTTTGCCGGCTCTGCCTAAAGATTAATCTTTACTTCCGCCATCATCCGTTTGTTCAAGTGGTGATGTTGAAATATCCACAAGCTCTCCGCGCTATCGGTCAAGATTTAGAAAGTCATGGCGCGGTCGCCTTTGAAATCAAAGCCGGCGAGAATGAATATCTAGTACAATGTGACTGCGATCTGCCGCCGCCGGGCAATCTCCTGTCTTTCCGTTATACGGAAAAGATTATCAAACAGATAGACTTCATGGCGAAACTAAAACGCACGAGCGGCGGCCATGCTGTCAGCGGAGCTGAAACGCTCGGTACTATTCTCCGCAGCCTCGGCGCTTATGTCGAGAAAAAAAGGGGCCGATTGCTGCGCGTTGCCAACTATGAATCTCCGGGAATAGAGCCTGCCTTCCGGGTCGAATTTGCCAAATCGGACGGCAGTCACTTCGTGGACGATATCTCCAAGTCGTCGCTCGATGACATCGATGTCGCTATGAGCAGCAAAAGAAACGACGAGTTCCCGCGGTAATCCCATACCCACGCCCTGAACGTGCGGTTTCCTGTTTCGACGAATTTTCATTAGAGCTGAAGCGACGCCAGAGTCCCGACCCAAGATTCCGGTTGATTTTTTTGCCTACTGTTCGTACCATCTTACGTTATGGATCGTCTAACTTCGTTCTGAAAAGGACAATTTTGCAAAAATGAGAAGGCTGTCACGGGCACACTCGATCAACTATTCAACCGCCCTTCGCGCGATCGCTCAGGATCTCGAACTCCGTGGGCTGCGGACACTCGACGTCACTAGCGACGGCACAGAGTACGTCGTTCAATGCGGTTATCAAGCTCCCCCGGCACCGATGCCGGTAACGCTTCATTACACGCCAGCGGATATCGACGAAATCAATCGCGCGGGCCAAGAGAAACGCGGAAAATCTTTGCCGGCAAGGGAATTCGTCAGTCTCGTCCAGATCCTGCGGGCCATCGGCGGCTATCTCGACAAGAACGGCGCCCGTCTCATTCGCATTTCAAACAACCAATCACGCCGCAGCGATCCTTTCTATTCGGTCGAATACGAAACCCAAGGCGGCGAGCGAGTTCTGGACGATCGTGAGGGAGCGGCCATCTACGATATGTGTGTCAGCATGTACAAACAGAGAGGTAAAGTTGATTATCCGTCGAAATTTGCCTGTGAAGGAAGGTAACAGATCTTATCAGTTTCGCAGCCTCAACTTGCCGGTTGGCTGAAATCCGCAAGCTTACAGAGGAGGAACTTGGATACAGTCGATTATTATTCTCTACTCGGTGTCAAACGTAATGCCAGCGAGACCGAGATCAAACAAGCGTACCGAAAGATGGTATTTCGCTATCATCCGGACCGTAATCCCGAAAATCGGGATGCGGCTGAGAAATTCAACCAAATCTTACAAGCTTACGGAATTCTTTCCGATGCCAGTAAGCGCGGTCTCTATGATCGGGCGACGCGCCAAGCCGATGAAGAAGAAGAACCTGAAGAAAACCCACAAGCCAAACAATTCGGCGACGGCGTGGGTCAAGGATTTAGCCACTCGTTCGACTTTAAGGCTAACGTTGAACCTCAACCCAAATGTCCGCAATGCTCCGCGGTGGGCACGGATTACATTGTCTCGCGCAAAGGCGGAATCGGATCATCTCGCGGAAAGCAGTTTGTGCTTGCACCGTTTAGCATCGTTTTCTGCAGCGAATGCGGACACGTCTATGGTATCATGGGCCAGCAATCGTAATGCTGGCTGTTCAAAATGCTCGCCGCAAGGTGGCCCTACACACGAAAGATGAATTTTGCGCGACGAATCGAAAGAATTTCACCAGTGGTATTTGAGTGGCCGTTTTGTTCCTTCATCGTTCCAACCGCTTAGTGCATAATCCCGCCGCCTTCGACGATCAATAGCTGACCCGTCACAAAATCACTGTCGGAGCTGGCCAGAAAGAGGGCAGTGCCGACGATATCCGCCGGTGTTTCGATTCGTCTGAAAGCGCGTTTTTCCACGCTGCCTGCACGGCGTTTGACCACCGCCTCGGTAACCGAATCCTCGCTCATGGTAGAACCCGGAGTCAGGCAATTAACATTAATGCCATATTCTCCCAGCTGTCGCGCCATGACACGGGTGAGCGCGACCACGCCGCCTTTGGCGGTTGTGTAGTGCGGCATGTTGCCAGAGCCGCTGAAGAAGGTGCCTGACGCGATGTTAATGATCTTGCCGCCGCATTGCTGCTTCATGATCGGGATGACTGCCTTGGAGCAGAGGAAAACCCCCTTAAGATTCACTTCGATGACCCGGTCCCATTCGGCCGGATCTAAATCTTCCACCGCTCCTTTCCAAAGCTTCTGCGTGACGTAAATGGCAGCATTGTTCAGCAATACGTCAACACGGCCGAAGTTGTCGATGGCTTCGCGCATCAAACCTTCGACGTTTGAATAGATTCTGACATCGGTCGTGCGCGCCCACGCGGAAAAGCCGGCGTCCGTCAGTGCCTCAGCGGCGGCTTGGCCGGCTTGATGGTCGATATCGGCGATGACCACGTGCGCGCCTTCTTCGGCAAACCTGCGCGCATAGGCTTTGCCGATGCCATGCGCCGCGCCGGTGATGAGGGTCACTTTGTCCCGCAATCTCATGGTGCCTCCGGGCAGTGATCAACCGTTTGAATTTTCAGGGGGAGAACCTAAAGCAATTAGCCAAAGGTCGGAACTTTTCCCCCGAATAATCTGCTTAGCTGGGTGACGGGAAAGCGCAACCCGATATAAAAGGTGCCGAACAGGCCGTATACCGCGCTGGCTTCGTCGAAGCGCATTTCATAAACGAGTTTTTTGAAAACCAGAGGATCGTCGGCGAATAGGTCAACTCCCCATTCCCAATCATCGAAACCAATCGACCCCGAGATGATTTGGGTGACTCGACCGGCATAGTGGCGTCCGATCATGCCATGCTCGCGCATCATTCGTTGCCGCTGCAAAATCGGTTCGCTGTACCAATTCTTCACTTCGCCGCGGAATTTGTTCATGGGATAGAAACATAAGTAACGGCGCTGCGGGATTTCCGGCCACAGGCGCGGCGCCGCGGCTTGACGCTGCTTGGCCAGTTCTGTTTCCACTTCTCGGTTCCAATCCGCCGTGCCGGGTTGCAAGTTCTTTGTCGTCCATTCGGCGTACAACTTCACCGAAGCTTCGTACAGACCAAGCTCCACCACTGAAAGATAGGATGTTGCGGGTTCGAGAAACTCGAACAGCTTTACATGAGCAACTTCGAGTTCCGCGTCGTTTAGCGCATCGAGAGTCTTGCGAAAATGGACCACCATTAAGTCGCCTTTATGCCCAAGCATTGAAAATAGACCGGTGGATTCTTGTTTGTTATCTTCCATCCCGCCAAATATTGCCGTAGCTTCGTCCAGTACCGATCTTTGGTCCGCCGCGCCAAGACCACGCCAAGCCGCCCAGCGCACGCGAAACATCTGATGCAATAAATAAGAGCCGTCGAGAGTCAGCGGTGTCGCTGGCAGCGCGCCTGGTGATGGGTTGGGTTCTTGTTCCATTTTTTCGCCAATAAGAAATTATTTATCGTTCAATCTAGAGTATCTGAGGCGAACCCGTGGGCCCAGGATGGTCTGGTCTGACACCGCGCAAGCGATTGCGCAGCGCCTGAAAGCCGCT
>JBBDNJ010000321.1:0-10962 GCA_040877705.1 Binatia bacterium
TTGGGATAATTTGAGTTCACAAGAATGAAATCGTTGTCGCAATGGAGCTCATTTAACTGTGTAGGAGCCGTAGCCTTTCTTATTTAGTTCATCGACTAACTCGCGCACTTCTTGCGACCTTTTGAGATCGCCGACGAGCAACGCGTCCGGGGTGTCGACGACGATGGCATCTTGCATGCCCAAGAGCACCACTAACCGATCCGGGGCATGGATAAAGCAATTTTTCGCGCCGAGCCCGAACCATTTGCCATTGCCGGCGTTGCCGGCCGCATCCCGCTGCGACATGCGGTGCACCGCTGCCCAACTACCTACATCACTCCAACCAAAATTGGCTTCCAGTGTCACAACTTTGCCTTCCGAGCCGGCTTTTTCCAAGACCGCGTGATCGATGGATATGCTGGGCATTTTTTTATATTCTCGGCTCATGACCGCGTGAAGTCTTGGGCTCGGATTGGCCAGCGATTTGCCGTTGCCGGTCTTCCCGATAATCGCCAAACCATCGTGAATGGCCGGCTGGTACCGCCGCATGAGCGTGAGTAAAGTAGCAGCTTTCCACGCGAAAATTCCGGCGTTCCAGAGAGAACCTTGGCGGAGCAATTGCCGGGCAACCTTCGGAAGCGGTTTTTCTTTGAATCTTTTTACTTCATAGGCCCCGGATTGGGTGCCGCCATCCAGTGCTTTACCTTTCACAATGTAGCCGTAGCCGGTTTCAGGATAGCTGGGTTGTATACCGATGGTAACCAGGCGATCGTAACGAACCGCCAGTTTGGCTGCGGCCCTAAGCGTGCGGCGAAAACCGGCGACGTCGGCAACCCAGTGATCGGCGGGCAAAACAATCATCACGGCATGGGGGTCTCTGTTCATGACTTCCACCGCCGCCAGGCCGATGCACGGCGCAGTATTCTTCGCCTCCGGCTCGGCGAGAAAATTTCCGCGTGGAAGCGCGCGCAACTCTTTGCGCAGAGCATCAAGCTGTTCCGCTACCGTGACAATGAGAGTTCGATCGCTGCCACTCATGGAAAGCACTCGATCCGCGGTCTCGTCAACGAGACTCTTCGGCCCAAAGAGCTTGAGCAGCTGCTTGGGGCGCAGGGAACGGCTAAGCGGCCAAAAGCGTGTTCCTTTGCCGCCGGCGATGATGACACTGTAAAATTTTTGTTCCATATTTAGCTGTCGGTCCGCGAGTTGGCATATAGTACGGGAGGGATGATGCCGGTTCAAGGCTCTAAGGAGAGAGCAAGATGGAAAGCTACTGTGGACCAAGCCGGAGTCCGGCTGGAGACGTTTGTGCGCCAGTGCCTGCCGCATCTTTCACGGCGCGAATCCGCCAAAGCAATTGCCGAGAACGCTTTTTCGGTGAATGGCCGGCCGGCGAAAAAGGGTGATCGATTAAGTGAGGGTGACATTGTTACCTTCGATGGCGCAGAGCATTGGCTGGCTGAGCAGCCGGCTGCGGCGGGAAATTCTTATTTAACCATTGTCTATGAGGATACCGACGTATTGGTTGTGGATAAGCCGGCCGGCATGGCGACGCATGGGTTCTCCGGACAAGATAGTGGTACGTTGGCAAATGTTCTCATCGCTTGGCGTCCTGAGCTATCTTGCGTTGGCAACAGTCGATGGGAGCCGGGTTTAGTGAACCGGCTGGACCGAGAAACTTCGGGGCTGCTGCTGGTGGCAAAGCATCAACAAGCATTTGGGTACCTGCGCGAGCAATTTCGCCGCCGCCAAATCAAGAAAAAATATTGGGCGTTGGTCTGGGGTGACGCTGCGCCGTCCGGATCCATCAGCATTCCCCTTGCTCATGACTCGAGCGACAAAGCCCGTATGCAAGTCCTTAAAGATTCCAGAACTGATCAGAAACCGTTAAGAAGCTGGCGAGCTGTGACGCGCTTTCGCAAGCTGGCGACCACTGGGGAAATGAGTCTTTTAGAAATCGCAATGGAGACCGGCGTTACCCATCAGATCCGCGTCCATCTCGCCGCTGCCGGTCATGCCATTGTCGGGGATGCGCTCTACGGTACGGACCGCGAGAGTTTGACTCTCGGACGCCATTTTTTACATGCCTGTCGCTTGGAATTCGCTCATCCCGCGAGCGGCGAAACCCTCGGAGTTGACTCGCCGTTGCCCGCGGAGCTGCGCCGCTTTTTGCGCCGTGTAAAGATGAACAGTCTAGGCGGCTGAAGTGCGAATGCCTTTAACCTTCGCGCAGGTAGCGCAAAAGTTGTGCTGGGTGGTCACCTCTTCTACCCAACCTTCATCGAGATTGTGGCAGATTTTTTTGCATTCGAAGCAGATGAAATAGAGCCCATCGATGCTCTTGTTGATCTTTTCCCGATTAAGAACTCTCCCCTTAAGCTTTTCGATGCGAATTCCCAGCAGCTCTTCGTAATTTCGCTTTATCTTGCGTCGTCCGGCCTCATCACTGGGAAGATCCTCGTCATCGATTTCATCGTGACTGCCGTCGTCGATGTAATCGTGAGTTCGGTCTTTGGCCGGTCGTCCCGGGGTTTTCTTTTTTGTCCTTGGCATCTTTTCGGAGTTCTCCTCTGAGGTTCTCAAGTGATTAAGGAGGGCTTTTTTTAATCAACCAGCCGTGTATTGTCAATAGCGTGGCCCTCCTGGCGGGTAACTTCGCCGCAGCATTGGATGACCCGTTCGGCTTCCTGCCCCCTGCCGGATCCTGTGACCGTTCCGAAACATTCGACGTTACTTTCAAATGCCGGAAATCATGCGTCCGACAAACGTCTGGGTGCGACGACGCTTCGATTCTGCAAGAGAGATGGCAAACCAGGCGGGCGATGCTGAGGGTTTTGAAGCTCCGTAAGGACGCGCTTTAATCCCTCCGCATCAGCGTTACTGTCGGATTGCCGCGGCCCGTCTCTGCAGATAGGCGTTACGCACTGCGCCGTAAAGATCGACCGTGGATTCCGCGACTTGCTCGAACCGATCAAGGTTGAGCGACCTTTCATTGACCGTGCTCGTGGCCGTGGCGCCGGTGTTAGCGTACCACGGAATAAAATAAATATAGGGAGTCATCGCCGTATCAAAAGCGTATCCGATAGTATCGCGGATTGTCAGTGGCGGCAGAAAAGGTAGAACCAAATACGGACCGGGACCGATTCCCCAAACACCGAAAGTCTGACCGGTATCTTCATCTTTCTGCTGGATACCGAAAGCGTCGCGGGCAACATCGAAGAATCCGACAAGTCCGACTGTGCTGTTGATGGTAAAGCGAGCGACTTCCGTAGCGGCTCCGGTGAGTTTTAGCTGTAGCGTATTATTGACCACCCGTCGCACCACCGCAAGGTTATCGAATATATTGTAGATTCCTCGCTGAACGGGGTTCGGGAGCACAAAATCCCACGCGCTAGCAACCGGTTTTAGCAGGAAACGATCAAGCACCTCCCGATTAAACCAGAACATCTTTTCGTTGAAGCCTTCAAAAGGATCATATTCGAAGTCATCGCCCGGTACCGAGCTTTCCGCCATTGCCGTAGCACGGTCAGCTTCCATTCCCTGGCGCTGGTCAGCGTCTACGACCGATGATGCAGCAAGCGCTTCTAATCCATCCGAACGAGTTACGACTGGGCTGCTTCCCTGGATCTCAAAGGCATCGAGGTAGCTCGCTTCGAGCCCCAATAGAGCCATCGCGGCTATTAATGTGGTCACGTTATTACGGAGACCACGCGCCCAGCTTTTTTTCTTCATCCTCGCTCCTTCTGCCTAATTTCAATTACAGGAACTGATTATTTTGGTCAAGCTTTTGTCCAGGATCGGCCCATGAGCATACTTACGCGGGCATTTGAAGCCAAAAACATGCCATCGACGCTGCGCTAAACTAGCAAAGTGCCTGGTACCTACAGGAAGTTCTCTAATTCTACTCGGCTTTTAAGTTTTGCACTACGAATTTTGTTTGAAGACAAAGAGCCGCACACGTTGCGTATGATTGGCAATATAGTTCCCAGCGGCCATGTCGAGCCAATCAAAGTTTGCAAACCCTTGATAATTAATTTATTTTTAATGCGTGGCCGATAGCGAGCGAACAAACGTGGTCCTTGGTGTCAGTGGCGGAATCGCCTGTTATAAGGCTGTCGAGCTAGTCCGCTTGTTAGTAAAGGAAGGCTATCGCGTCCAGGTGATCATGACGCGTGGAGCGATGGAGTTTGTCGCTCCGTTGACGTTCCAAACGCTTTCTGGCCGACCGGTTGCTACGGAAACGTTCAATCTAACCCAAGAATCGGAGATCGGGCACATCAATTTAGCCGATTCCGCGGCGGTTTTTGTCATTGCGCCAGCAACGGCGAATGTTATCGGCAAGATTGCTGCCGGTATCGCCGATGATTTATTGACGACCGTGCTTATGGCGACGCAGGCGCCTGTGCTCATTGCGCCGGCGATGAACATTCACATGTATGAAAACCCCGTTCTCCAGGAGAACCTGCGTAAGTTACGGCGCCTGGGCTATCACATCATCGAGCCGGCTGAAGGCTATCTTGCATGCGGTTATGAAGGCAAAGGACGACTGCCTGATCCGGAGGCGATTCTCGAACAGATTCGAAACCTAATCAAAAAAAAAGACCTGGTCGGTGAAAAGCTGCTCATCACCGCCGGTCCCAGCCGTGAGCCGTTGGACCCGGTTCGCTATATTTCCAATCGATCTTCCGGAAAAATGGGTTATGCCCTAGCGCGTGCCGGGTCGCGCCGAGGTGCCGAAGTGTTGTTGATCAGCGGTCCGACAGCGCTTGAGCCGCCGGCTGGCGTCAAGCTAATGCCAGTGACGACAGCGGCTGAGATGCGCCAGGCGGTTCTCGATGAATTTACCACGTGTACCGCGGTGATTATGGCCGCGGCGGTAGCTGACTATCATCCGGTTGGGTTTTCACAGCAGAAGATCAAGCGTGGCAAAGGGCCGCTCGATCTGCGCCTGGAACCGAACCCCGACATTCTCAAAGAGCTCGGGGAAAAGAAAAACGGACAATTATTAGTCGGATTCGCCGCAGAAACCGAAAATCTGACCGCCAATGCTCAGAAAAAGCTGCGCGCAAAAAATCTCGACATGATTGTCGCAAACGATGTGACGAAAGAGGGGAGCGGTTTTGACGGCGATACGAACATCGTGACGATTATTGATCGTGGTGGCGCTATCCGCTCGCTGCCGCTGATGAGCAAAGATGAAGTGGCGGACCGAATATTTGATTATCTTCTTACCCTAAGGCATTAGAAGACAGGATCTCTCTCTAAAAGCCAACCGTTTCTCTTATTGATACCTGCAAGTGTCCGGTGTTAAGATCTTTTGCGTGAAGGCATTCAGTCCACATGTCCCAAGTGACTGTGAAGAACTCGCAACGTTGGTGATTTCCTTGCGTCGTCATTTGCAACGGCGGCAACGGATGGGAGTTCAGTTCTTGCCGCAAGGTAATCTCCCGGAGATGACACCAAAATCTACTCAAAGTATGCAAGCGACTACCGGCAGCGGCGACGAACGGCTCGCACGTGAGGCTACCCTAGATTCGGCGAAGGATCTCGACGAACTCCGCGAGGTCATCGGCGATTGCCGGCTCTGCAAATTATGTTCAGGCCGCACGCACTTGGTGTTCGGCGTGGGCAATCCAAGAGCCGAGCTGATGTTTATCGGCGAAGGTCCGGGACGGGATGAGGATCTCAAGGGAGAGCCTTTTGTCGGCCGGGCTGGGCAGCTTCTTACCGATATCATTACCAAGGGTATGGGCCTGCGGCGAGAAGATGTTTATATCGCTAACGTGGTAAAGTGCCGACCGCCGGAAAACCGCAATCCGGAACCCGACGAAGTGGCTTCGTGCGAGCCGTTTTTGAAGAAACAAATCGATCTTATTCGCCCAAAGGTTATCGTTGGGTTGGGCAAATTCGCCGTGCAAACTTTACTCCAGAGCAAAGTTCCGATCACGCGACTGCGCGGCAACTGGCATACTTATCTTGGGATTAAATTAATGCCAACCTTCCATCCCGCCTATCTATTGCGCAATCCGGCGGACAAGAAGCTGGTTTGGGAAGATATCCAAAAAGTGATGAAAGAAATGCAAGGTGAAAACGCTTAGGATCTTTTTCTTTTTATCGTTGATGGCCGCCGGATTGTCCGTGATGGCGCAGACAAAGGACTCGTCAGCGCCGCACGTCGATTTGATTGTGATCGATGGTTCCATCAATCCGGCTGTCGATGATTTTATCCGCGAGAGCATCGGACGGGCGAAATCCAACGGAGCACGCGCGTTGCTGATTCAGCTCGACACTCCCGGTGGTCTGCTCAGTTCCACTCGAACCATCGTGAAGGACATGCTCGGCGCGCAGGTGCCGATCATGGTCTATGTGGCTCCGAGCGGCAGCGGCGCCGGGTCGGCGGGTGTCTTCATAACTATGGCGGCGCATGTCGCAGCCATGGCGCCGGCAACCAATATCGGTGCGGCTCATCCGGTGGCCGGCGGAGGGCAGGAAGTTAAAGGCGTGATGGGTGAAAAGATCGAAAACTTCACCGCCTCCTTTAGCGAGACCATCGCGCAAAAGCGCGGCCGCAATACCGAATGGGCCATTCAGGCGGTTCGTCGTAGCGTTGCCATCACCGAAACCGACGCTCTCAAGAAAAATGTCATCGACATCGTCGCCAAGGATATCGATGATTTACTGAGACAAGCCGACGGCCGCAAAGTAGACTTGGACGGCCGTATGACGACGCTTTCGGTAAAGGGGGCTAACGTTGTGCGCCATGAGATGAGCCTCAAACAGCGGATCATCAACGCCATTGCTGATCCGAACATCGCGTACATGCTGCTCATGGCGGGTATTCTAGGGCTTTACATGGAGTTTTCGAATCCGGGGGTTCTGTTCCCGGGAGTGGCCGGTGCTATCTGTCTGATCATGGCATTGATATCGTTGCAGCTTCTTTCGTTTAACTATGCCGGGTTGATTCTGATTCTTCTTGGCATCGCACTTTTGATTGGTGAAGCGTTTACGCCAAGTTTCGGAATTCTCGGTATCGGTGGAGTGATTTCCCTGGCCTTGGGATCTTTCCTGCTTTTCGATACGCCCAACTCGGACTTGAGTATCGATCGCTCGATCATTATTACCGCCGTAGCGACAATGGCCTCGCTTATTTTTGCGATCAGTTATTTGGTCTTTCGCTCGCAGAAAATTCGACTGACCATGGGTATGGAAGGTTTGGTGGGCGAGATCGGCGAAGTGCGCGGAAAGCTAAGTCCCTCAGGCAAAGTATTTGTTCATGGTGAATATTGGAATGCCCAAGCAGACGGAGAAATCGATGTGGGCGAAAGGATCCAAGTCGTCGGTTATGACGGCATGAATCTGAAGGTGAAGCGGCTTCCCGAACGCGCGTCGTGATTTAGCGGAGGAGATAAATATGTTTGGCTTAGGCGCTCCGATTATATTTTTAATTATCGTCATTGCCGCAATTATCAGTGGCATTAAGATTCTGAAGGAATACGAGCGAGGTGTCGTGTTCCGGCTCGGCCGCATGGTCGGTTCGCGCGGACCGGGGTTGATATACATCATCCCGGGCATAGAGAAGATGGTCAAGATGGACCTGCGTACAGTAACGATGGACATTCCCGCCCAGGACGTGATCACCCGAGACAACGTTTCGGTGAAGGTGAATGCCGTGCTCTATTTCAGAGTGCTGGAGCCGAATAAAGCCGTGCGAGAGGTGGAGAACTATCTTTTTGCCACGTCCCAGCTTGCCCAGGTGACGCTGCGGAGTGTATGCGGCCAAGCGGAGCTGGATGAACTGCTCGCCGAACGCGAGAGGATCAATAGCCGGATTCAGGAAATCCTCGATGCGCAGACCGATCCCTGGGGAATCAAGGTGGTTTTGGTGGAACTCAAACATATCGACCTGCCGCAGGAGATGCAGCGAGCCATGGCTAAGCAGGCGGAGGCGGAGCGGGAAAGGCGCGCTAAAGTGATTCATGCGGACGGTGAATTCCAAGCTTCCCAGAAACTAGCGGACGCCGCCGAAGTTATCGGAAAACAACCCATGGCCTTACAGCTTCGCTTTCTACAGAGCCTCGTCGAGGTGGCCTCAGAGAAGAATTCTACAACGATCTTTCCCGTGCCGATCGATCTATTGACACCTTTCCTTAAGAGAAACGACCAGACTTAATGATATAAGTCGGCCGGCGCCATCGTGTGAAGTTTTTAGCCCGTAACGAGCACCGGTGGGTCTGGGACTGAGAGATCTGCCTTGGCATGAGGTTGCCGAGGTGGCGTATCCATTAAAATCGTATCGTTATGGATCTCCGGGAGTTTTTCTATGAGTTGCCCGAATCTCTTATTGCCGCCTTTCCCAGCCGCAATCGGGAGGATTCTCGCTTGCTCGTGGTCCGGCGGGCGACCGGTGAGCTGATCCATACGGTCTTTTCCGAGTTGGGCAATTTTCTCGATGCCGGCGATTTGATCGTCCTCAACGATACCAAAGTTTTTCCGGCGCGGCTGCGCGGCGCCAAGGAGAGCGGCGGCAAGATCGAAGCGCTGTTGCTGGAGCGTTTTCCGGATCAACGGAGTCTCTGGATCGCCTTAGTCGACGCAGCGAAAAAACCTCAGGTCGGAAGCCGAATCATTTTCGGCGACATGATCGCGCAGGTGATCGGCGACATGGGACGCGGCCGCTTTGGGTTGGAGTTTCATCACAGCGGTGACATCAAGGCGCGATTAGACGCGCTTGGAGAGCCGCCTTTGCCGCCGTATGTGCGGCGCCAGCGCGAAGCGATGGCTTTGGATTGGCAACGCTATCAAACCGTATACGCGGCCAATCCGGGAGCCATTGCGGCTCCGACCGCGGGGTTTCACTTTACTCCCGAGTTGTTCGACAGGTTAAAGGTGAGAGGAATCGATCGGGCTCTGTTGACGCTGCACGTTGGGCCAGGTACTTTCCAACCGGTGCGGAGCGAGCAGGTCGAAAATCACCTGATGGAAGGAGAGCGTTACATTCTTCCGGCTGAGGCAGCGGCTAGGATTCACCGCACCAAGCAGAAGGGTCGTCGGGTGGTGGCGGTGGGCTCGACCAGCACGCGCACCCTCGAATGGATTGCACTGCAAAAAGGCAGGGTGGAGGCGGATGAAGGAATCGCGCGACTTTTCATACGTCCAGGCGACCCTTTTCGGGTCATCGACGCCTTAATTACGAATTTTCACTTGCCGGGTTCCACTCCCCTGATACTTGTGACGGCATTTGCCGGGCTGGAGCTGGTGCGTAAAGCATACGCTGAGGCGATCAGGATGCAGTACCGGTTCTATAGTTATGGCGATGCGATGCTGATTTTATAAAGAAAGCGATAGGCGTCAGGCGGCTGAGTAGAGATTGTCTAAGTTGATTTCGGTATAATCTTTTTTCTCTTTACTTTAATAGACCTGCCTCTCTCGACTGGATGTATGGCTGATCATTTTACGGTTATTAAAAAGGACTCGACAACCGAAGCCCGTTTGGGCAGCTTGGTCACCGCTCACGGGGTGGTAGAGACTCCTTGCTTTATGCCGGTCGGTACGCAGGGGACGGTGAAGGCGGTGTTGCCCAGAGATTTAAAGGAAATGGGCTGTCAGATCTTGCTTGGCAATACCTACCACCTCTACTTACGTCCAGGCGCGGGCTTGGTTCGGGAGTTGGGCGGTCTGCACAAGTTCATGGGTTGGAATGGCCCGATCCTAACCGACAGCGGCGGTTATCAAGTATTCAGCCTCGCGGCTACGCGCAAGATTTCTGAGGAGGGTGTGCGCTTTCAATCGCATATGGACGGTTCGTCTCACATGCTGACACCCGAAAAAGTGATGGAAATTCAAGCAGCCTTAGGTAGCGACATCGCGATGATCTTTGATGAATGCATCCCCCACGATGCCAGCCGTGATTACGTGCGGACTTCGACCGAGCGGACGATTCGATGGGCTGAACGGTGTTTGAGAGCACGCGGTAGAGAAGATCAGTTGCTGTTCGGCATTATTCAGGGCGGGATGCACGAGGATCTGCGTCGCTGGTGTGTCGGCGAGATGAGCATGATGCCGTTTGAAGGTTTCGCGGTGGGAGGTCTGGGGGTCGGCGAAAGTGAGGCGATGCTTCATGCCATCGGCGCCTACACGGCTGGTTTGTTGCCTGAGGATCGGCCGCGTTATCTGATGGGCGTGGGCAGACCCGAAGATATCGTTAACGCCGTGCGCGCCGGCTTCGATATGTTTGACTGTGTTATTCCAACACGCAACGCGCGCAACGGTACGCTCTTTACGTCTCAGGGAAGGGTGAATATCAAGCGCGCTGATTTCGCCCGTGATCCGCGTCCATTGGATGAAGCCTGTGAATGCTACACGTGCCGAAATTTTTCGCGCGCCTATCTGCGGCATCTCTACATGGCGGGAGAGATCCTTTCATCACAGTTGAATAGCCAGCATAATCTTTACTTTTACCACCGGCTTATGAAAAGGTGTCGTGAAGCCATTCGCGATGGCCGGTTCGACTTTGGAATCACCAGCCCGATGTCGGCGCCGATTCAGTGAGTTTCTAGAGGAGGAGTCATGCTAGATATCGCATTTGCACAAATCGCCCCGGGCGCGGCAGGGCCGAGCCAGTTCCTTAGCTTCCTGCCCCTCGTGTTGGTTTTCGTCATTTTTTATTTTTTACTCATTAGACCCCAACAAAAAAAAACCAAAGAGCATCAACAGATGCTCGGCCGGCTCAAAAAGAACGACGAGGTGATGACCTCGGGAGGAATTTACGGTAAGGTGACGGCCCTGGCGGACAACGTGGTAACTGTGGAAGTGGCGCCCAATGTGAGGCTCCGCGTACACCGGCCGCAAATTTCCACCGTGCTGACCGGCGAGAAAACTTCAGCGAAAGACGCTAAGGAGTAAATGAATGAGACGCGGTGTGCCTCGTATCATAATGGTCGTTATTGCGGCTTTCGTTGCGCTTGTCTATCTGACTCCCCCCTT
>JBBDNJ010000322.1:0-10936 GCA_040877705.1 Binatia bacterium
AATAATTCAGCCGCCAATTTCTCTTCCATCGATTTCTCGCTGCGGTCACGCGCCGCTTGAATCAACCAACGCATGCTCAAAGAAATACGCCGTTGCGGCCTAACCTCGATGGGTACCTGATAAGTCGCGCCCCCCACTCTTCGGGATCTCACTTCAACCGAGGGGCGGGTATTCTCGATGGCTTTTTTGAAAATCCCAATGGAGTCTTCTTTGGTCTTGGCGGCAACGATATCGAGCGAGCGGTATAGAATTGATTCCGCAACGCTTTTCTTGCCTTGATTCATAATGGTGTTAACAAACTTTGTTACCAGTTTGTCGCCAAACTTAGGGTCCGGCAAAACCTCTCGCTTCCTTACTTCACCTTTGCGGGGCATATTTACTTCGGTTTCTTCGCTCCGTATTTGGAACGACCTTGCCGCCTCTCCTGTACGCCGATGGAATCCAGCGTTCCACGAATAATGTGATACCGAACCCCAGGAAGATCCTTCACTCGGCCGCCGCGTATTAAAACGACGGAATGCTCCTGCAAATTATGGCCTACTCCGGGAATGTAGGACGTCACTTCAATTCCGTTCGTGAGGCGAACACGGGCCACTTTTCTTAACGCCGAGTTTGGTTTTTTCGGAGTTGAAGTATAGACGCGGGTACAAACACCCCGCTTCTGTGGACACCCCTGCAACGCAGGCGCGGTATTCTTGCGCTGCTGCTTCTCCCTGCTTTCGCGAACTAATTGGCTAATCGTAGGCATACGTCTGTTAATCACCCAATCCGAATCTGTGAAGTGGTTAAAAGTTTAGAGACTTTTCCGGGAAACTATTTTAACTATCAAATAAATTTGATCTTGTCAAAAAGACTACGCTCCCGCAGCCTGTGAAATCTCCTCTTCAAATCCCTCGGGCGCATCGATTTCAATTTCCGCCTTGGTGTATCTTGCGACTCCGGTCCCAGCTGGAATCAACCGTCCCATGATAACGTTCTCTTTGAGTCCGCAAAGTAAATCGATCTTCCCTTGGATTGCGGCTTCCGTCAGCACCTTCGTCGTCTCCTGGAAGGAGGCTGCAGAGATAAAGCTTTCAGTCGAAAGCGAGGCCTTGGTGATTCCCAGGAGCAACGGCTCAGCCACGGCGGGTTTACCACCGCTCGCAATCGCCCGTTGATTCTCGTCCTCAAATCGCCATTTCTCGACTTGATCCCCCACGAGGAATTCCGTGTCGCCCACCTCTTTGATGCGAACTCGCCGCAACATCTGTCTCACTATAACTTCGATATGCTTATCGTTGATGCGCACGCCCTGAAGCCGATAGATCTCTTGAACCTCATCGACTAAATATTTCGCCAGCGCCTTCTCGCCTAGAATATTGAGTATGTCGTGCGGGTTCGAAGAACCGTCCATAAGAGGCTCGCCCGCACGTATGCGATCGGTCTCATGTACGCCTATATGCTTGCCCTTGGGAATTAAATACTCGCGCGGTTCGCCCACTTCAGGGGTCACGACAACCTTGCGTTTACCCTTCGTGTCCTTACCGAACGAAACGACTCCATCGATTTCGCTGATGACCGCGAACTCTTTGGGTTTGCGCGCTTCGAACAATTCAGCCACGCGCGGTAAACCGCCCGTGATATCCTTTGTCTTAGTGGTCTCCCGAGGAATCTTCGCAATAGCATCTCCCGCATAGACCGTCTGACCATCTTGCACATTGATATGCGCGCCCACCGGCAGCAAATAGCGCGCCTCCGATGTAGCCGAGAAGCGGGCCGTCTGTCCACCGTCATCCTTGATGGAGATTCGCGGCCGCTTGTCCACATCTTTAGAATCGATGATGATTTTCGTGGATAGACCTGTCCGTTCATCTACTTTCTCTTCCATGGTGATCGCTTCAACAACATCGCCAAACTTCACAATACCGCTCATTTCCGTCAAAATGGGAATGGTGTACGGGTCCCATTCGGCAATCAGCTCGCCAGCTTTAATCTTTTCTCCGTTCTTCTTTTTCAGCTTGGCGCCGTAAACAACCGGATAACGCTCTCTCTCTCGCTCTCTGCCTTTCTCACCCTCAGGGTAATCCACAATGGCGAGTTCGCCGTTACGGTTCATAACCACCAAGTCACCGTCCTTGTTCGTGACCGTACTCACGTTAACAAACTTGATGTGACCTTCATTGCGGGATTCGAGCGTGGTCTGCTCTGCTCTTCGGCTTGCCGTACCACCAATGTGGAATGTGCGCATTGTAAGCTGCGTGCCCGGTTCACCGATGGATTGCGCCGCAATAACTCCGATGGCTTCGCCATGATTAACCATATGACCTCTGCCGAGATCTCGCCCATAACACATGACACAAATGCCCCGTTTCGATTGGCAGGTCAACACCGAACGAATTTTGATGCGCTCCAAACCCGCGTCCTCAATGCGCTGCACCAAGTCTTCGTTGATTTCTTGGTTTGCTTTGACAATGACCTCGCCGGAAAAAGGATCCCGCACGTCCTCAAGTGCGACGCGGCCGAGCACGCGATCGCCCAGAGGTTCGATAATCTCGCCGCCTTCCATCAATGGCGCGATTTCGATGCCGTCCATGGCGCCGCAATCAGGATCGGAAATAACCGAGTCCTGGGCCACGTCAACAAGCCGCCGAGTCAAATAGCCCGAATTTGCCGTCTTGAGCGCTGTGTCCGCCAACCCTTTGCGCGCGCCATGGGTTGAAATGAAGTACTGCAACACAGTCAACCCTTCACGAAAATTCGCCGTGATCGGCGTCTCAATAATTTCGCCGGAGGGCTTGGCCATTAAGCCGCGCATACCCGCTAATTGACGGATCTGTTGCGCGCTACCACGAGCCCCCGAGTCGGCCATCATGAAGATAGGATTAAAGCTCGGTATCGAGACCTCACGGCCGGATTCATCCGTAACCTTTTCCGAACCCAGGTCGCGCAGCATTTCATCAGCAATGCGATCCGTCACTTCAGCCCAGATGTCCACTACCTTGTTATAACGCTCCCCGTCGGTGATCAGTCCGTTCTTGTACTGCTCCTCAATTTCTCTCACGTCTTCGTGAGCACTTTTAAGTAAGACTTCTTTGCTCGGCGGAATCACCATATCCTTAATCGCGATGGAGATCCCCGCCTTGGTGGCATGCCGAAAGCCAATATCTTTTAAACGGTCGGCAAGGATGACCGTGGCCTTGTTCCCGGCCAGCCGATAGCTAATGTCGATAAGGTTGGCCAACTCTTTTTTCTTCAATACTCGATTGATTTCCTTGAAAGGAATCACCGGAGGGACAACCTCATACACGAGCACCCGGCCCACCGTTGTATCGACACGCTCGCCATTCATGCGCACCGTGATCGGAGCCTGAATTTCCATCTCACCTTGATCGTACGCGATACGAACTTCGGTGGGGCTGCTAAATATGCGCCCGGCACCTTTGGCCTGGACCCGGTCGCGGGTCATATAGTAAAGACCCAAGACGATATCCTGCGTCGGCACAATAATAGGCTTACCGTTGGCCGGCGACAAAATATTGTTCGTTGACATCATGAGGGCCCGCGCTTCCACCTGAGCTTCGACGGACAGGGGAACGTGAACCGCCATCTGGTCACCATCAAAGTCTGCGTTGTACGCGGCACAGACCAGCGGGTGGAGCTGGATAGCCTTACCTTCGATCAAGATCGGCTCAAAGGCCTGAATCCCCAGACGATGCAACGTCGGTGCCCGGTTTAACATGATCGGGTGCTCGCGGATGACCTCATCGAGAATGTCCCAAACTTCGGGCCGCTCCTTCTCAACCATCTTTTTTGCGCTCTTGATCGTGGTTACGAATCCGCGCTCTTCAAGTTTGTTGTAGATGAATGGCTTGAACAGTTCCAAAGCCATCTTCTTCGGCAGTCCACATTGGTGCAGGCGGAGCTCCGGCCCGACGACGATGACCGAACGGCCTGAATAGTCGACCCGCTTGCCAAGCAGATTTTGACGGAAACGACCGGTTTTCCCTTTGAGCATATCGCTCAGTGACTTGAGCGGACGGCGATTTTGACCAGTGATCGCACGGCCCCGCCGGCCATTATCGAACAATGCGTCTACGGCCTCTTGAAGCATGCGCTTTTCATTCCGGATAATCATATCCGGCGCGCTCAGCTCCATGAGGCGCTTGAGCCGGTTATTACGATTGATGACGCGCCGGTACAGATCGTTTAAATCGGAAGTCGCAAACCGCCCTCCATCAAGGGGTACCAACGGCCTGAGATCGGGCGGGATGACCGGAACTACTTCCATCACCATCCACTCCGGCCGATTGCCCGAAGTTCTAAAAGCGTTAAGAACCTTGAGTCGTTTTGCCAACTTTTTGCGCCGGACTTCGGAATTCGCGTCGCGCATTTCCTGGCGCAGATCATCGGATAGCTTTACCACGTCGACCGCTTTAAGGATTTTACGGACCGCCTCGGCGCCCATCTCGGCGCTAAATCTCCCGCCAAATTCCTCCATCGCTTTTCGATAACGGGCCTCGGTCAGCAGTTCCTTATATTGAAGCGGAGTCTCACCGGCATCAATGACGATATAGGACTCGAAATAAAGAACCTTCTCGATATCCTTGAGAGACATGTCAAGCAACGCACCGATGCGGCTCGGCAGGCTTTTTAAAAACCAGATATGGACAACAGGAGTGGCCAATTCAATATGGCCCATTCGTTCACGGCGAACTTTCGATTGAATGACTTCGACGCCGCATTTCTCACAGACTACGCCGCGATGCCGCATGCGTTTATATTTTCCGCAGTTGCATTCATAGTCTTTGGTCGGACCAAAGATCTTCGCACAGAACAAGCCGTCGCGTTCAGGCTTGAACGTTCTGTAGTTTATTGTCTCCGGCTTCTTCACCTCTCCATGCGACCAAGACCGGACTTTTTCCGGCGAGGCCACGGAGACTCGAATGGCATTAAAGCTCAGTGGATTTTTCGGCTTTTCAAATAAATTAAATAAATCTTCCATAAAGGTTTACCTCCGGGATCAGCGCAATAGCTTCACAGGGGTTACCTATTTTTCCTCTACTAAGTCGACATCGAGCCCCAAACTCTGGAGCTCCTTGACCATGACGTTAAAAGACTCAGGCAACCCCGGTTCGAGAAGATTGTCCCCTTTAACAATCGCCTCATACATCCGAGTTCGCCCGATAACATCATCGGACTTAACGGTGAGCATCTCTTGAAGAGTATAGGCTGCACCATAAGCTTCCAAGGCCCAAACTTCCATTTCTCCGAGCCTCTGGCCTCCGAACTGAGCCTTTCCGCCCAATGGTTGTTGGGTGACCAGCGAATAGGGCCCTGTGGAGCGAGCGTGAATCTTGTCGTCAACGAGATGATGCAATTTCATGATATACATCACACCGACGGTCACTTTACCGTCGAACGGCTCGCCGCTGCGACCATCGCATAATGTCACTTGGCCGGTGACCGGCAAATCGGCTTTTCGCAGCAGGTTGAAAATCTCTTCTTCCGCCGCACCGTCGAAGACCGGCGACGCCAATCGCACGCCATCACGATATTTTTCAGCTAACTTATAGACGTCGGCGTCTTTCGCTCCGTCGATAAGCTCGCTGGCCTCTTTGGTATTGAGATATTCCTTCAGACGCTTGCGCAGAGCGTCGATGTCCTGACGGTGATGGCGCATCAGTTGGTCAATTTGATGCCCGAGACTTCGCGCCGCCCAGCCGAGATGAGCTTCAAGAATTTGCCCGACGTTCATGCGTGAAGGTACGCCCAACGGATTGAGCACGACATCGACTGGGGTGCCATCTTCCAAGTAAGGCATGTCCTCTTCCGGCAGGATCCTGGAAATGACCCCTTTGTTTCCATGCCGGCCGGCCATCTTATCGCCCACTTGCAACTTACGCTTAATGGCGACAAAGACTTTCACCATCTTGATAACGCCGGGAGGTAATTCATCCCCGGCCCTCAACTTTTCGATTTTATCTTCAAATAACTCTTTAATCAGCTTGACTTGTCCCGCCGTGCTTTCAACGATGCGATCCAGTTCCGCTTCCACCGATTCGTTATCGACGCGAATTTCGCTCCAATAGCTCATCGGCAGCTGACCGAGATCTTCCTCGGTAATCTCCTTCCCCTTTGTGAGTAGCATTTTGCGACTGTCATCACTGAGGCGGTTCGCCAGCTTGCGACCCACCAAAAGTTTTTTCAGCCGTCTCAGTGCGCCATCCTGAAGGATACGGATTTCATCATGCTGATCCTTGCGCAACCGGATGATCTCCTCGTCCTCAATGGCTTTACTTCTCTCGTCTTTGCCCAAACCTTTACGCGAGAAGATGCGAACATTGATGACTGTACCTTCAACACCGGGCGGAACTCTCAGCGATGTGTCACGAACTTCACCGGCCTTTTCGCCGAAGATGGCCCGCAGTAGTTTTTCTTCCGGAGACAACTGGGTTTCGCCCTTCGGCGTTATCTTTCCGACGAGAATATCACTGGGTTTCACCTCGGCGCCGATTCGAATGATGCCGCTCTCATCGAGATTCGTGAGAGCTTCATCGCCAACGTTCGGTATATCTCGCGTAATCTCTTCGGGACCCAATTTGGTATCGCGCGAAACGCACTCGAATTCTTCAATATGAATAGAGGTATAAATATCCTCTTTGACGACGCGCTCGCTAATCAAAATAGAATCTTCAAAGTTGTACCCGCCCCAAGGCATGAGCGCGACAAGGACATTGCGGCCCAACGCGAGTTCTCCCATTTCAGTGGAAGGGCCGTCAGCAATGACATCACCGGCCTTCACCTGATCGCCGATCATGACGATAGGTCTTTGGTTAACGCAGGTATTTTGGTTTGAACGCTGGTATTTGACCAAATTGTAGATATCGACGCCGGTGTCTCGCGTGCCGGAAGGCTTATCCGCTTTCACCACGATGCGAGTTGAGTCCACACTCTCGATGACGCCGTCGCGTTTTGCAACGACCGTTACACCGGAGTCGCGCGCCACGGTCTTCTCCATCCCCGTACCCACCAAGGGAGCCTCGGTTCTCAGCAGGGGAACCGCCTGACGTTGCATGTTGGAGCCCATCAGCGCCCTATTTGCGTCGTCGTTTTCCAGAAACGGAATAAGAGACGCCGCCACGCTCACCAGTTGGTTCGGGGAGACGTCCATAAAATTAACTTCCTCAGGGCGCGCCATTACAAATTCGCCGCCTTTGCGGGCCGAGACGAGATCCACCGTAAAAGCTCCGCGGCCGTCTATGGGCGCATTGGCTTGGGCGATAACGTGATCTTCCTCCTCAAGCGCCGAAAGATAACGAATACGATCCGTCACTCTACTATTCTCGACTTCGCGATATGGCGTTTCAATGAAGCCGAACTCGTTGACTCGGGCATAGGTCGTCAGCGAAGCAATTAGACCGATATTCGGACCTTCTGGCGTCTCGATTGGGCAAACGCGACCATAATGCGTCGGATGAACGTCGCGTACTTCGAATCCCGCTCGTTCCCGAGTCAATCCACCGGGGCCCAGCGCCGATAGACGACGTTTGTGCGTTATTTCGGAAAGCGGATTGGTTTGATCCATGAATTGGGACAATTGGCTTGAGCCGAAGAACTCTTTAAGTGCTGCGGAAACCGGTTTGTAGTTGATCAGTTCCTGCGGCATCAAAGTTTCGATATCCTGCAAGCTCATCTTCTCTTTTATGGCTCGTTCCATTCGTACTAGGCCGACGCGGAAGTGATTTTCGACGAGCTCGCCGACGGCGCGCACCCGGCGATTACCGAGGTGATCGATATCATCGATGGAGCCGTTCCCGTTCTTGAGCTCCATCAGGTAACGAACGACTTCG
Source organism: Binatia bacterium (assembly GCA_040877705.1). Taxonomy (GTDB): domain Bacteria; phylum Desulfobacterota; class Binatia; order UBA9968; family UBA9968; genus WHTF01. Next base: position 7,830 of record JBBDNJ010000322.1, read on the forward strand.
AGAATATCCTCCTTACGAAGGGTCCCTTGTTCCAACGGGACGTTGAGCTTTAGCCGGTGATTCAGCTTAAGTCGACCGACTTTGGAGAGATCGTAACGATCGGGGTTAAAGAACAGATTGTTGAAGAAATTCGTCGCCGATTCAACGGTAGGAGGATCGCCCGGCCTTAAACGGCGGTAAATTTCTAAAATTGCATCTTGCGGGGAGTTGATGCGGTCTTGCAATAAAGTGTTTCGCAAGTAAGGACCGACCGTCGACTCGTCGATGAAGAGAACTTCGATCTGATGGATACCCTTTTCACGAATAATATCTAACTTCTCTTGCGTAATGGGATGATTGCACTCGACGATAACTTCTTGGGTCTGTGGGTCAACGATATTATGAGAAGCAACCCGACCGAGAACCTCCTCCCAGGCAATAGGAACATGCTTGATCTTGGCTTGTTCCATTTGCCGTAGGACCGGTCGTGTAAATTTTTTGCCTTCCTTGACAACAATCTCGTTGCTTTTGGGATCTCGAACATCGGTGGTCACTTTCGCCCCGATGAGATGCGCGGGATTGAAAGTGAGCGCCGGCTTGCGGCCATCGAAAACAATGGTGTCGCTACGATAATAATAGTTCAGCAAGTCTTCCGTGGTCATCCCGAGCGCCCTGAGCAAAACAGTCGCATGGAATTTACGACGGCGGTCGATGCGAACATAAATGATATCACGCGGGTCAAACTCCAGATCGACCCACGAACCACGGTACGGAATGATACGAGCGGAGTAAAGTAACTTGCCGCTGGCATGCGTTTTTCCTTTGTCGTGCTCGAAGAAAACTCCGGGGGAGCGGTGCAGCTGACTGACGATAACTCGCTCGGTTCCGTTCACCATAAACGTACCGTTTTTCGTCATCAAAGGAACTTCACCGAAATAGACTTCTTGCTCTTTGACATTCTTAATACTGCGGGCGCCGGTCTGAGCATCAACGTCCCACAAGACGAGCTGAACGGTTACCTTCAATGGCGCCGCGAAGGTCATGCCGCGCTGGTGGCACTCATCGACATCGTATTTCGGCTCACCGAGATTATAGCTGACAAACTCCAGAGAAGCCGTTTCATTGAAATCTTTGATTGGAAACACCGACTTGAAAACTTCTTGCAGGCCGAGCCTCTCACGCTGCGCGGGAGAAAAATTCCTTTGCAGAAATAGGTCATAGGAGTTCTTCTGGATCTCAATCAGGTATGGCAGATCAATAATCCTCTTGATCCTACCAAAACTGCGGCGAAACCGTAAATTATTGGCCACTTGAAATGCCATTGCTACTCCTTCTAGCGATCTAAGCGATGATTCCGATCGATCATCGGACAGGAAATCCCATACGACATTTTGCCATTACTTGATCTCGACTTTGGCTCCCTGTTCTTCAAGTTTTTTCTTGATCGTTTCAGCTTCAGTTTTGGCCACGCCTTCTTTGACATTTTTCGGCGCGCCGTCAACCAAGTCTTTCGCCTCTTTTAAACCGAGGCCGGTGAGTTCACGGACGACTTTGATAACTTGGATTTTCTTTTCACCAGCTTCGGCAAGAACCACATTGAACTCCGTTTTTTCCTCCACTGCTGCGGCCGGACCACCCGCTGCGACGGCCACCGTCACAGGCGCCGCGGCACTCACGCCAAGTTCTTCTTCGAGTTCCTTGACTAACGCCGCGGCATCCAGCAGCGTCATGTTTTTGATGTAGTCTTTAACCTGTTCTTTTGATACCTCTGCCATAAACATTCCCCCTTTAGATTGATTTCAAATCGAACTACTATTCCGATTTTCCCTTGGCAGCAGCGTTGAGCAGCCTGACCACTCGGGACGCCGGCTCTTGAAGGAAGCGAACCAACTGAGTCGCTGGCGCCTGGATAAGCGCGAGCAGCATGGCCTGTAGTTCGGGCTTGCTGGGCATCTGGGACAGGACCTTGACCTTGGCCGGGTCCATCAATTCGTCCTCAAACATCGCCCCTTTAATCATCAACTTTTCGTTGGCATCGACAAATTTTACGAGCGTCTTGGAAAGCAAGACTGGATCATCGTACGCAAACACCCACCCATTGGGGCCTTCGAGTAACCGATCCAAATCGCCGTAGACAGTACCCTTGAGAGCCCGACGCACGAGAGTATTCTTGATAACCTGATACTCCCCCGATACCTCACGAATCTCACGCCGTAACTGGGTCATCTTACCCACTGAAAGCCCTCGGTATTCGGTGGCGATGGCCATTTTTGCGGTCTTAAACTTTTCGTGCACAGCCGCAACTGTTTCGGCCTTCTCACCGTGACTCGTACGTACAGTTTCCAACTCCGCCATGGTTCTCTCCCAAACGCCGATTAATACTCTTTGAAAAATTTAGACTGATGAAACGAGTCTACGCAGCCATTGCCCGTACTTGAGACAGATCGATTTTAATTCCTGGCCCCATGGTCGTGGACAGCGTGACGCCACGAATATAGTTACCTTTCGCGGAAGCAGGCTTTGCCCGAAGAATAGATAACAACACGGCTTTCGCATTGTCGGTTAGCTGTTCAGCTCCGAACGAAGCCTTGCCGACTGGAACGTGTACGACCCCTGCCTTGTCGACGCGGAACTCCAATTTGCCAGCTTTAATCTCTTTAACAGCTCGAGCGATATCGGCCGATACCGTTCCGGTCTTGGGGTTGGGCATGAGGCCTCGAGGGCCCAGCACCCTACCAATCCGGCCGACTGCTGCCATCATATCAGGCGTCGCGACCGCCTTATCGAAATCAAACCAGCCCTCGCTGATTTTCTTTATAAGCTCATCGCCACCGACGAAATCAGCTCCCGCTTCCTGAGCTTCTTTCTCCTTCTCTCCCTTGGCAAAAGCCAACACGCGCACGGTTTTGCCCATACCATGTGGCAATGTTACTGTTCCGCGCACGTTTTGATCCGCTTGCCTGGGATCGACCCCCAATCGGATGGCCAATTCAACGGTCTCGTCAAATTTTGCCCGGGCCGTTTCCCGTACCAACTTCAGGCCATCTTCTAACGGATAGCGCTGACGACGGTCTACTTTGGCCAGCGCAGCCCGATAAGATTTTCCAAAACCGCTCATAGTTTTCCTC
>JBBDNJ010000323.1:0-10885 GCA_040877705.1 Binatia bacterium
GCCGGGGATTTCGACAGTCATCATCGACGGCCAAGTTCGTGTTGCCGGCCGCAGCCTGCAAACGCCGCCGCCCGAGCGAATGGCGACTCAATCGTGTTGTTAAGGAGGAATTTTCGTGAGTGCTTTTGAATTCGGCGTAGGACTCTTCCCGACCGAACCGTTGCCAAAGATGATTCACCTGGCCAAGGTGACTGAAGAGTTGGGTTACAGTCACATCTGGGTCGGCGACTCGCATCTCATCTGGCGTGAAGCCTACGTCAATATGGCGGCGATGGCGCTCAATACCAGCAAGGTCAAGGTTGGCACCGGCGTCACCAATCCGCTCACCCGTCATCCATCGGTCGTTGCCAGTGCCTATGCGACGTTGGAAGAATACGCGCCGGGTCGCACCATCGTCGGCATCGGGCTTGGGGACAGCTCGGTGGAGACCATGGGCATGAAACCGGCAAAGCTCGCTTATTTCGAAAAAACCATGCAACAAATGCGCGAGCTGCTGGATGGTCAGAAAGTTCAACTCGACACCGGCAAGATTCATCTCTTGCACCCGTGCAAAAGCAAAGTGCCGATTTATGTCGCCGCCAGCGGTCCTAAGATGCTGGAACTGTCCGGCCGTATCGCCGACGGTATCGTCGTTCTAGTCGGCGTGGCCGACGAATATATCGCTCATGCAAAAGAGAAGATCGCCATTGGGGCCAAAGCGGCTGGAAGAAAGCTCGAAGACATTAATCTAGTTCTCTGGGTCCCGTGCGCCGTATCTGATACCGCTTCGGCTAAAGATGCGGTCAAGGCCCACGTCGCCCGCGTCGTCGCCCATCCGTTGCCTTACGTGCTCGATCCCAACGAACAAAAAGTATTGGCAGAAATCCGCAAGACCTACGATTACTACCATCACATGGATCAGCAGGCCAACCACGCGGAAGTCATTCCGGACTGGCTGGTGGATAAATTCGCCATCGCCGGGACCATCGCTGAATGCCGCGCGCAGATCGAACGCATCAAGAAAACCGGCATCCAGCAGATCGCCATCATTCCGTACAGCCCACCAGGTGGAAGCCGGGAAGAAACTATTCGAGGGTTTGCCAAGGCGAAGAGCTAAACCCGGACTTCACGTTTAAGGTTTCTGACGATGCTCAATGATCCAGTAGAAAGGAAAAGCTTATGAAAATCGTCCACACGATGATCCGGGTGAATGATCTCGATGAAAGTTTGAAATTCTATTGCGACGGGCTCGGCATGAAGCTCTTGAAGAAAAGAGAATATGAGTCGGGCCGCTTCACTAACGCTTTTGTCGGCTATGGTTCGGAAGAGACCGACCCAGTGATCGAGCTTACCTACAACTGGGACACCCATGCGTACGATATCGGCAACGGGTTTGGGCATATCGCCCTCGGCGTGCCCGATGTTTACAAAGTCTGTGAAGATCTCCGCGCTAAAGGGATTAAGATCGTGCGCGAGCCGGGCCCCATGAAACATGGGAGCAATAGCAACGCCATCGCTTTTCTAGAAGATCCGAATGGTTATAAAATCGAGCTGACGACGCGGCTTGAATAGTCAGAGATGAAAACGCGCGAGGCCGCCGTGGTGTCGGATTGTCATGCAAATGTCAGAAAGTCTGGCGGTGCATACAATCCGCGTTTACGGAGTGGTTCCGGCGCTTCGGATTCACAGAGGGCACGGAGTCGTTTCATATGTGTCGCTGCTTTCAGCAAGAACGTTGGCTCTGGCACAGCGCCGACCTCACGGGTCCAGGCGGGGGCGGGTTGACCGGTGTGTTGCGCGAGCAATTCCAATAATGCAGCGGCCGTACCAAGAATCTGTTGGTTGTCGATACCGGGGCGCGGTATTGAGGCGAGCCTTGGATGATCCCGTATAAAGTCTTGCGCAAGACTACGCAAGCGCAGGCTGTCACGCCGCAAGGCTGTCTCGGCCATGGTTTCAAGCGTTACCATATATACTCTCCCACAAATCTTCGAATGCGTATTGGGCCTTCAATTCTCGTCCGGGCACTAAGTAAGGTAATAAGCGCTGCCACACTTCTGCTCGATCGCGTGCTGGTCCCATTGCTCCAAGTAAACGGCTGGCATCGGCTATATCAACATCCAATTGTTTCAAGCGCTCAAGCGCGGTGACAATATCGTGGCGGGTTAACATTGCCACGGCGTCGCGATTATCCTGATTATCTGCATGCCGGTTCAGTATACCATTTTATGGGTGTTCGATGGCCAAGGTTAGGCCAGAGCCCCGCCGGGACGGAGAAAGTCTCCGGATGCTTTTCTCTAAGCAATAGAAAAGTTCATAATGACCCTGGATTTAAGCATGGGCCACTTGTGCCGCCAGCGCAAGTTGCGGGTGAATCAACCGCCTATAACTGTTGACAAGTTCTCACTAAAAACCCTCCGGTCGTCCTTCGACACCGCTCAGGACAAACGGAGGGAAAGCGAATGACAACGAGGTCGATGATAAACGAATCAGGAACCTTTGCGCAATTCGCACAGCTTCTCTCCACCATTCAAGTTGCTCGCTGTACCCTTCGCATTATCGCTGACAGCGGTGCCGATTCTGAGTCTTCGTTTCAGCGATTGGCTTTAGAGAGCAAGATGAAGGCAAAATGACTAGAAAAGATCACGCAGCGATCTTCCGCAATACGTCGGGGTAGAGTTCGGCTACCTTGATGAGCGTTTTTGCCGCTTGACTTGGTTTACGGCGGCCTTGCTCCCACTGTTCAAGCGTGCGTTTCGAAACCCCAAGTAATGCGGCGAATTGCTCTTGAGTAAGACCGGTCTTAAGCCGCGCGCGCACAATCGGAGAGCGGGACTCGACTACAGATCGTTTGCCGCCCCCGGACTTTATTTCATGGACGCCCTCCAGTACTTCTTGCCAAATATCGCGTCCCGCCTCAAACTTCGAAAGCGCACGTCCCTTTAGTTTCTTACCCATGTTCAGATGCTTCCTTTAATTGTTTGAGAATATGTGCAGGCACATTTTCCTGTCTCGCTTTAGCGTAGATCGTTAGCAGCCAAAACTCATTAGGTTGATAGCGTACCACGTAAATTATACGCGAACCGCCGCGTTTACCCATGCCCTTGCGCTTCCAGCGCAGTTTTCTTACTCCACCTGAACCCGGAATTATATTTCCCGCTTCCGGTTGTTCCATCATGAATTGCTGCAATTCGGCGTACTCATCGTCATCGAAATATACTGCACGCACACGCTCGAAAGTTGCCGACTCAATGAAGGTGAACACAAACGATACTACGTCTCTGGCGTACCTGTGTCAATCGCGCGGTATGTCCTGCTTGGCGTACAGCCAGGCTCATGCTTGCGTATACGGTTGATGCAACTTAACCGGGGCCGATTTCGTTTTTCGCGTCCTAAGATTGAGCATTTCCACAAATACCGAAAAGGCCATAGCCGAGTAAATGTATCCCTTTGAAATGTGCTGGTCGAAGCCTTCGGCAATAAGAGTCATACCGATGAGCAGTAAAAAACTCAGCGCCAGCATTTTGACCGTGGGGTGGCGTTCGACAAAATGGCCGATAGGGCCGGCAAAAACCATCATGAACAAAACGGCGATGACAACCGCCGAAATCATGATGCTGATCTCGTCAACCATGCCAACAGCCGTAATGACCGAATCCAAAGAGAAAACGACGTCGAGCAGAAGAATCTGAACAATGGCGCTGGTGAAAGTCGGCGCAATGTGAGAGGAAGAGCGTCCTTTCTCGCCCTCTAATTTCTGATGAATCTCATGCGTGCTTTTGGCGATCAGGAACAGCCCGCCGATGAGAAGAATGAGATCGCGCCCGGAAATTTCTTGGTGAAACACGGTAAAAAGCGGCGCCGTGAGGCCGATGACCCAGGAGATCGAAAAAAGCAGGATGATACGCGTCACCATCGCCAAACCCAGGCCGAGATAGCGGGCTTTGGCTTGCTGCGCCGCCGGCAGTTTGCCGGCGAGGATAGAGATGAAAACAATGTTGTCTATGCCAAGAACAACCTCAAGCGCGAGCAACGTGGCAAAGGCAATCCACGCTTGCGGGTCTGATATCCAATCCATAATTTTGTTCTCCGAGTGTGCTTTTACGTAAGTTGTTTGCGCTTCATTCAGGTTGCCGGCCGGTGATCTTACAGGATCTGAATTCTGCTGAAAGTATGATTTAACACCGGCCGAATCGACTTTGCGTAGCAAGCACATGGCCAGGGTCAAAGTACACCCAGGCCATTTTAAAGTGCGAAGGCATTCCGAACTGCAGGGCGACCGCCGCCGATCAAGCTGCACCCGACCAGAAGGATCACAACCGGCGCGCCGCGAAGAACTCAATTGCGCCGGACAGTTTTTGCATGTAGTTTTTATCCATGGCACGAATCCTTGCAGCACCGACCGTCATTCCGGCGGCAGGCGAGCCACCGAAGATCATCGAAGAATTCGTCGGCCATGTGAATTCAAAAACGTCGGCGGTGAGCATCGCCAAAATGACCAGCCCGTCAGGTTGGCGGGAGTCAGGTCAGACGCCGGAGTTCGACGAATTCACCGTCGTTCTGCGCGGTCAATTGCAAGTCGAGACGCGCAATGCCGTGTATCAAGTCGCTGCCGGTGAGTGGGTGCGTTACAGTACGCCTGGAGCGGCGGGCGCGGAATACGTTGCTGTTTGCCGGCCGGCCTTTTCACCTGACATCGTCCATCGGGACGAGGAGTGAATAGGACTCCATTCACGCTCTGATGATTTCAGCGCTGTGCGGCCTCCCACCTCGTTCCTCTTTCGACAAATTTGTTTTGATAATTCGGTAGTCAAGGCTGCCGCTGGCTTATAAGAACCGGACCACGATGAAAATTCCGATCATTGCGAATGCCAGGGCCAGCTTGACGGCCACGCCGATCGCCAATCCGATCGTGGCGCCGATGCCGGCGCGTGTTGCCCCTTGAAGGTCCCGGCGGACGGAAATTTCGCCGACAACTGCGCCAATAAAGGGACCGAAAAGCACGCCGGGAAACCCCATGAAGACGCCGACTAGCGTGCCGATCATTGCACCTATAATCGCGCGCTTGGATGCGCCGAATTTTCTCGCACCGAACATAGTCGCCCACAAGTCCACGCCATAACTGAGCACAGCGAGAACCGCGAGAACTATTAAAGTGCCGGTGCCGACATAGGCAAAATCCTCTGCCCAGGCTGCCAAAAAAAGGCCGGCAAATATCAGCGGCGTTCCGGGCAGTGCCGGTAGAATGAGACCGGTCAGACCGACCACCACCAATAGGGCGGCAAGGATCAAATAGGGGAGAGCAACTTCCATCGAAAATGAGTTGGCGATTTCTTTCACGGACGCGGCGCGTTGCCGAACCCCGGTGCCGGTTGCTAGCTAGATCCGGTCAGCTGCCGGCCGATCAAGTGGGCTGCTAAGTAGTATATAACGATTCTGGGCGATTCATAGTAGCCGCCTGCGTTCACGAAACGCTTGAGATGAAAGCGTCTTTTCAATAGCCTGCTGAATTAAGATCAAATCTTTTTCGCTTTTGACCCGTCCGTGATAGTAGGATGCCTATGGTGCTATCTGTGTCGTCATGAAAGGAAATAGAAAATGATTGCTTCCTCCCCTGTAGATTTAAACTCGCTGCGGGTCGATTTAGTCGGCAGCCTGCTCCGGCCCGCCCGACTGAAAGATGCTTTTGCTAAATCGGCCGCCGGCGAGGCTGGCGATCAGGTTTTACGAAGCGTTCAAGATGAAGCGATCCGGGAAGTTATCGCCAAACAAGAAGCGCATCATCTTCCGCTTATCGTCGATGGTGAATTTCGCCGGACCAATTTCATGGAAAGTTTCTCGATTGTCGCTGGAATGGAAGAATGGCAGACCGGAGTCAAAAGTTATCACCATATTCTCGCGCGCGAAGATGCCGCGGAGTCGAAGACAGCGAAAGGACAAGATCCCATTTTACTCAATCGCAAGCGTGTGACGGAAAAATTGCGGCTGGTGCGCAATCGCTTGCTCGAAGATTATCGATTTGCGCAAAGCCTCACTAGTTTGCCGGTCAAGGTAACCTTGATCGGCCCGGATAGAACCACGCAGTGCTTCGACAGCGAAAGTTCACGTTCGGTCTATCCAACGATTGATGAGTTTGTTGCGGATGTGGTTGCAGTCGAACGCCAAATGGTAGGCCAGTTAGTGGAAGCGGGATGTCGGTACGTCGGCATCGATGCTCCGGGTTATACCGCCTATGTCGATGGACCATCGCTGGGGGCCATGCGCGCCCGCGGTGAAGATCCGGAGAAGAATTTGGAGCGCTCGATCAAAGCCGACAATGAAGTCATTGCCGGCTTTCCCAATATGACGTTCGGGATCCACTTGTGTCGCGGTAACCGGCAAAGTCTGTGGCACCGCGAAGGCAGCTACGATGCCATCGCCGAAAAGCTCTTCAATGGTCTGAAACACCCACGCCTGCTGCTCGAATACGATACCGAACGCGCCGGCAGCTTCGAGCCATTGCGCTTCGTGCCCATAGGCAAGACCGTGGTTCTGGGTCTTATTACTACCAAGGTGGGCCGTGTCGAGACAGTGGATGAACTGAGGCGGCGCATCGATGAGGCTGCCCGCTATATTCCTATCGAGCAGCTCGCACTGAGTCCGCAGTGCGGCTTTGCCTCGAGCATCATGGGAAATCTTCTCAGCGAGGACGAGCAGTTTCGCAAGCTCGACGCCATGATCGAAACGGCGGCAAAAGTCTGGGGCTAGCCCCGGTCAGATCTCAAAGCGAGGCGCCCGTCTCACGCTTGACCCGCCTGCGGCCGGTCTCTAATAGTTTAAACTTGCCATCAAGCGTCCAAAGCCGGTGATGCTTTCCTTGATGTCGATGAGCTTCATGGCGTACCAAATGCAGGCCAGGCTGCTGGTGATCACCGGTTTGCCGATCTCCTCTTCGAGCAGCGATACATCGGTGATGGTCGGCCAGCGAGGGCAGGGGATGAAAATGCCGTCGGCGGCGCGGCCTTTGGCGTAAAGACGCTTGGCGATTTTGTACGAGGCATGGACCGGCAGGTCGGTGAGCTGGGCACTTTTGCGGACGCTCAATGCGTTGCAGTTGCTTGTCGAAATCGTCGTCTACAAGTTGCCGTACCGTTCCGGTGGTGTTCAACATCATGAAACCTTCCGGAAACATTTTGTAAAACTCATAGACCAATGTGTCTCCTCGTGACGGAGCTACATGGCCGATTCGGGCGCGCTATCCGTACATGTCTTGCTCCTCCTCCTTCGTGACAGGTTTACTCGTTGGAGAGTCTAATTCAAGATGCCTTCAAATAGCTAGAAGTCGTTATTACTCTCTTCCGTTTTCAACCCAGCGAACCGCAATGCAATATTTTTTGTTGACAGCTTTGTTGTAATGCTTCACAATTCCATCCGCTTCGTTAATTTATGTCTTTGAAAGGAGATTATAAATGTCTGTTCGCGGTTGGAGCTTGTTAGTGATGATATCTTTGTTAGGTTGCGGTAGCCCGGCAAATCCGCCGCCGCCTAAATGGACAGTGGAGAATCCCAACGCATCGTCGGCAAACCCAGTTTCGACGGCGGCGCAAAAACCTGCCGCTGGAAGCAAAGGTGGAACCGGGGGTAGTTTGGACGATTTGCAAAAAGGTCAGAGCACCGCCACTTCAGCGTCGAGTCCGCTTAAGGATGTCTTTTTTGGTTTCGATCGTTACGATTTAACCACCGAAGCTCGCGCCGTCCTCAAGGCCAACTCGGACTGGCTCAAGGCTAATTCAGCGGCGCAGATCCAGATCGAAGGCCACTGCGACGAACGGGGAACGGTCGAATACAACTTGGCTTTGGGTTCTAAACGGGCGCAGGCAAGCAAGGACTATCTGGCGACGCTGGGGATTGCCGCCAATCGCCTGTCGGTGATCAGTTATGGCGAGGAGATCCCTGTCTGCAAGGACGGTAGTGAGTCATGCTGGATTAAAAATCGCCGGGCTCGGTTTGTCGTCTCGACCGGACGCCCGACATCCTGACCTGTTAAGTACACAACTCGGCTTCATCGGCTGGATGTCAAGAATTCATCCGATTCAATAAAACATATCAACTTGACTCCGGAGGCCCAATCTCAATCGAGATTGGGCCTTTTTATTTTGTTGCGGTCGAGATCGAGGCCGGTTTTCTTGACTTTTGGGTGAGGATGACGTTGGTAAGGTATATTACCTGAAGGCGTCGCATATGGATAAAGCTCTCAGCCAAATTCTCGAGTTAGCCGAAAAGGGTAACATTGATCGCCGTTGCGCGTCGTTGCTGGTTTTGGGCGCTCTCAAGTTACAAAATTCCGAAATCGTCAAGACCGTTGGAGCGATGCTCGATCACGCCAATCCCGTGCTCAAAGATTACGCCTTACGCTATTTTGAAGAAGTCCAACCCAAATCCGGGATTCCGCTGTTGCTCAAGCTTCTCGATGATTCGGATAAGGAAGTGCAGGAACGGGCGGTTCGCCTGCTGAGCCACGCGGCTGCGGTGACGGTCGGTCCTCTGCTCAAGTACGCTGCCGGCGCATCGCGTCAGGGGCAGATCAACGCGGCGCGCATTTTGTGCACAGCGAAGCGCTCGGACGCCCGGCAAGGATTGCTGAAAATGCTTTTCGCGGGAACCGATGATTTCAATAAATCCATATGTGACTTCATGACGCCGGCGATTCGTGAACTGGATGCCAAACAGCAGAGCCTTTTCTACGATGAGGTCGAAGCTTTCGCCAAAACGCTGGACGAGAAACAGCAGCGGCCGGCGGTAGTCTCGGTCATTCGGTTATTCGGCCAACTCGGCCGCGCCGATTCTCGCCGTTGGCTTTTTAAGTTTATCGGCGCCGAGCATCATTCCATGTTGCGCTCGCACGCGCTGATCGCTTTACTGCGTTGTTTGCGGGAGCAGGATTTGCGCAAAGACGAATACGCGAAATTATTTCCGATACTCGAAGAACCTGAATTGTCGGAGATTACCCGGTTGACCCTGGAGCTGCTCGACAAGCGTGAAATGCCCGACGATTCCCGGCCGCTGCTGTCGCGCTTGCTGGAGATTCGTCATCCCGACGTGCAGAAATTTGCCCTGCGCAAAATGGCCGATTTCAGCACGCCGGCCACCGTGCGGACGTTAATTGAGCAGCTGGGGGATCCGGATTACCGGCGACGAGACGTTGCCGCGAGCTCGCTGCGCAAGATGCCCGAAGCGCGCGCCGCGCTCATCAAGGACCTTCTAACCTGCGACGACGCCAGCAAAGCGTGGAGCATCGCAGAACTGTTAAGTTCGCTCGAAGGCAAGTGGCGCCAGGAGATCTTGGGGTCGTTATGGAAACGGCTGCAATCGGCGATCGGTGCTGAAAATCGGATTCAAACCGCTTTTTTGCACGTTTTGAAAAAAGCCGATGCCGATCTCGCCTACGAACAGCTTGCTACTCACGGGGCGCGTCTGATCAAGGCCAAGAACTACAAAGAAGGCTTGGCGTTCTTAGCTCCACTGAAAGACTTTGCCGAATTCAAACCCGATGACAAATTTCAGCTCGCGCTAGCGCAACTCAAACTTCATTCTCACACGGTCGCCAGTCACCGGCAGCACCCGGCGGTCGAATTGTTCAGCGACCTTTACCGAAACTCGGCGTTCCCGCTGTTCGAAGCGTTCAAAAAGGAAAAGAGTCTCGCTCCCGATGAGTTTTTCGCGCTCGGCTTCAGCTTGGTGGAAAGAACCGGCGAGGAGCGCAATCTCGGCAGGGATCTCCTGGAACATGTGGCGGCCAAATCGCCCCGCACCAAAATCGGCAAGAACGCAAAAAATAAATTAAAGCTGCTGAACTGGTGAGAGGTTTGGCGCAAGGTGTCCCGCCCAATTACGTCCATGGTAGGATTCGTATAGGGGCCGCAATTCCGCCCAGAACGAGCATTAGCCCGAACACCAAAGACACGGACACCGAAAGGATGATTTTCTTCATAAGACCCTCCTTGAAGGGCTAGTAGTGGATAAGGGATGAAGGATAAAATGAGTCGGAGATCTAGCTTTTATAATCTCCTATTTTTGTCTTACGCTTTTGTTTTTCATTCTCTGCGATGAATTCGTCGAGTACAAGCACATAGCACAAACATGAATGCGTTACGGCCCGAAGAACGCGAACGCGCGCGCCTCGATGCTTTGCCGCGGCCGAGCATCGCGAGGGGAGGTGGGATCCTTGAATGATGTGTGCGGCGTGAACCGTGCCCGACCGTCGGTTTCAGAATCGTAAACTTTGAACACCAGGGCCTCGTCGCGCCGCATTTCGGGAAAATAGAACCAACGGTGATCAGGACTGTACTTCAATCGATAGGTCTGCCCCACTCGATGCGGGTAGCGGCGCTCGGCAACGAGCAAATCATCCATCGCCACGCTCTTGGCGTCGGCCACCGCCAGGGGATTTGCTTGAATCGGCTGATTGATGGCGCGCCACACCTGAATAATCGCGAAACGGCGCGCTAACAACGCTTCGACTTCCTTGGGGAGAACCTCGCGCACCCGGTTGGGTCCGGACCACTCGGTGTAGTCGTTGTGGGCCGAGAGTACCGGCTCGCGAATGAGCTTTGCCTCGCGTTCGGTCTGGTCGCCGGAGCGCAGCGTGTGATCGAAGATCACCACCCGCGGCGCCCCCGACGCGCTTTTGATCAGCTGCTCGACCTCGGGATAGTAAACCGACTCCAACTGCGCGGGGTCGAAGAAGTCGGCGACCTTCGTCCTGTGTTCGACGAATACAAAACCCTGCTCGTCCAGAGAAAACCGATCGGCGAGCAGCCGGCCGTTACGGACGGTCATCGATTTCAACTCTTCTGCTCCGGTCTTGCGCCGGCGGATGTTGTTCGGTCCGAACGTCTCGTTGACGAGCTTCGCGCCCGTGTCCGGT
>JBBDNJ010000324.1:0-10833 GCA_040877705.1 Binatia bacterium
CAACGCAGCGCTGTTGGCGATCGCAATTCTCAGCAATGGCCGCCCAGCGCTGCGTGAAAAGTTGCGGCAGTTTCGCGTCACGCAGACCGAGAACGTCCGGAAACAAACATTGCCGTGAGCCAGCCGTTCAGACCCATTTTACCCGGCGCGGTGGTCGGTGTCCTCGGCAGCGGACAGCTCGGCCGAATGTTTGCCATTGCCGCCAGGCAGATGGGCTATCGGGTTCACACTTTTTCTCCGGAAAGCGACACGCCCACGGGGCAAGTTGCCGACGTCGAAATCGCCGCTTCATATCAGGATCTGGACGCCGTGCGAAAATTTGCCCAGAACGTGCAGGTGGTCACGTTCGAGTTTGAAAACGTACCGGCGGCCGCGGTTGAAATCGCCGCACAGTTCGCCCCCGTCCGCCCCGGCGGTGCCGTACTGCACACTACGCAGCATCGTTTGCGCGAAAAAAACTTCCTGGTGGAAAACGGGTTTCCAACAACTAGATTCAAGCCCGTCCGGTCTTTCGATGAAGTGCGCAGCGCTGTCGAGCACATCGGTTGCCCTGCGATCATGAAAACCGCCGGTTCGGGATATGACGGCAAAGGGCAGACGAAGATCAGCGATTTGGCCAGCGGCGAAAAGGCCTTTGTCGCCGCCGGCGAGCAGGAGATGATTCTCGAATCGTTTGTTGATTTTAAACTGGAATTTTCGATCGTCGCCGTCCGCGGATTGGACGGTTCTTTCGCCCACTGGGGTATCATTGAAAACCGCCATCGGCATCACATCCTCGACATGTCGATTACTCCGGCCACGGTGTCCGAGGAAGTTTTCGGCAAGGCGATTGAAATAACCAAGGCGCTGGTCGATGCCTTCGAGTTCGTCGGCGTCCTCTGTATCGAATTTTTTCTCACTCGAGATGAAAAAATTTTGATCAACGAAGTGGCGCCGAGGCCGCACAATTCCGGCCATTTGACCATCAACGCTTCGCGCACCAGCCAATTTGAACAGCAGTTTCGCGCGGTGTGCGGGTTGCCGCTGGGTTCGACTGAGTTCGTTTCCGCGGCAGCGATGGCAAATTTATTGGGCGACCTTTGGCAGGAGGGGGAGCCGAACTGGGCCGCGGTTTGCGCTTGTCCGAACGTCAAGCTCCATCTCTATGGCAAAATCGAGCCACGGCCGAAAAGAAAAATGGGACACCTGACCGCTCTGGCAGACAGTGCCGAAGAGGCCGTTCGCCGTGTCGAATACGCGAGGGAGCGGGTCGGCAAAAAGTGACCGGCTCGAAATCGGTCGAGCTACTATGTGACGAAAACTCTGTTTGGTTTCTTTGAAAAGTCATCCGTCACCAAGAGACAGCTCCAGAGTTTCGTATTCCAACCCTTGACCTGCCTTGGCATTTTGAATTACTTACATCCACAAGTCATCTTCAACGAGTTTTGTTCATGACTTCGATAAATTATGTCGCAGCGCTTTTAGTCGTTAACTTCTTGCCCACGGGCGGCTTTATCGAAGACCGCTTCAACTCTGTGCGATTCGCTGTCAAACATACCAGCCCCTTCGAGGATCTCATTTCGTCACTGCCTCCGGGCATTTATATTTTTGTCCACTATCTATTGGACGGGAAGCTATGGCTCTTCGGCGGCATGGCATTGTTCGGGACCTTTATGGCCATTGTACTCATAAAGCAGGTGGCACAAACAGTTCGTCAGCAAGGCGTGGCCAAATCTCGGCGGAGCGATGGCGGACGATGGAAAACGAGCATGAGCAGCGCTGTTAGCCGCTTATCGGTACTCGTTTCGCGGTGGAGAGCTGAACGGAAGCCCAAGCTCGTGTGGAGAATGATTGGCACCTTTATTGGAATAGTTCTCGT
Source organism: Binatia bacterium (assembly GCA_040877705.1). Taxonomy (GTDB): domain Bacteria; phylum Desulfobacterota; class Binatia; order UBA9968; family UBA9968; genus WHTF01. The sequence goes on from JBBDNJ010000324.1 coordinate 1,859, forward strand.
CATCGGCTTGGGTACGATTGGCTCGGTTTATTATGTGATGAGCGGAGCCCTAAGATCGCAAATGCAGCAAACGACACTCGCCATTGCGGTCAACTTGAGCGATGCCGCTGCACCGTATGTACTGCGCAAGGATGTCGGTCGTTTACGGACGTTGATGCACAGGTATGGTGAATTCGCCGATGTCGCCTACGCCTTTATCGAGGACCGTAAGGGCATTATCATGGCCCATAACCCGAAAAACATTCCGCCGAAAAGCTCAGGCACAATTCGGGATTTCAGGGACATTATTCATGAGACAACCTTAGTCAATGGACAGCCCGCGTTTGTCACTCGGGTGCCGCTTATGAACGCCGAAATGGGTGCCGTGCATGTTGCCATTTGGCAATCCGCCATGCAGCGCGAAATTTACCATGTCTTGTTTCCCATTCTTAGAATCCTTCTTTTAATTCTTCTCGCATCTTTTGTTCTCGTTTTCTTTATCGCCAGACGAATTAGCAAGCCGATCCTCTCCCTAGCCCGAACTGCGGATCAAATCAGTCACGGTAATTTCGATGCGCAGGTTGCGGTCAATTCGACTGACGAGCTCGGTGAGCTTGCGCGTTCCATGGGACGGCTGCGATCCAGCTTGAAGGCCGCGATGACACGGCTCAACATATAGTAGTCGCATGGCTTCTCGGTTGCTCTTTAACCGGGCTGATTCATACTGCGAACCTTGAATTCCGCGAACAGGCTGTCCAGAGAATCGAAGTCCGCTAGGGTCCTCAACGACGCGAATGTCGGAAAGATCATTGGCAAATGGCCTTGACCAAACATTTGTAGGGCACGATCCGGGCTCAGCCATAGACTGTGGACAACTTCGTGAGAAACTGAAAGGGGGGTCTGGTCTGCGGGTAGGGCCGCAAGATAAAAACGAGTGTCAAAGCGGATCTTAAATTGCGATGGCGTTTGCCAATGGGAAAAGTAGGCCAATCGCGACGCGTCGCACCTCAGGTTCTCCGTCTCCAGCAGGCCATCGAAACTCAAAGTTGTTGCCAGCAGCGAAGCATGTTTTTCGGCCAGGCGTCTGTTGAGTTCGCGATTCATCACGGCAGGCTCTCCATTGTTCTCGACTGCCAGTAAAATCCCTGCTTCTTCAAAAAGCTCCCGAATGGCGGCAATCCAAAGGCCCAACGCTTCTTGCGGATTGAAATGAGAGCCAACGATCTTGCGAGCCTCGGCAGGGGCGAGCCCGTGACACCGGCGCAGTGTCGCCGCTGCGCAATCTTCCTTTCGTACGGTGCCGCCGGGAAAGCAGTACATACCGCCAAGAAACGCCATTTGCTCAGGGCGACGCGTGAGAAAAACCTCGATACCCCGAGATTGAGCCGGTCGCAGTAAAATCACCGTGGACGCTTGTTTTGGTTTTTCGGTTTCGATCATCGAAGGTCGAGGCTGGGATACTCGATGAAGGGATTCCGGCAAGGAGCACTATCGCAATAATAACTCTGAAACTGTTGTGCCGTATCCGAATAAAAGATAACGCTGGATGACACGGTTCCAGAAATCTCGCCGTGAACACAGATCGCGTCCCTGGGATCGTCTGAATCTTGGCCGAGTGAATGATCTCCAAGCACTTTAGCGATTTCGCCGACGTAATCCGAGACGCTTAGTCGCTCATCGGCAGTCTGCGAAAGTTTATAAAACTGCTCGTAAACGCGACTGATCTTTTCAGATTGCGCGTTGAATGCGGCGCTATTGCTGAAAACATGAAGTCCATCCTGAAGTTTTACCATTTCGATCTTTTCATCGATATTGCAGGCGACGCAAACATTGCTGCTATCCGCGCCAACGATTGTAAACGGCTGGTACGCCGTCGCCGACAAAGTATGGAACATTCGCTCCACATCGGTCACATCTCTTAGCCGCAAAAGCTTCAGGCATAACAAACCCCGCGAGCGGTATTCATCGCACGTCGGCGGGCTGATGGGCGCCCGCCGATTGAGAATGCCCACCAACAGTCCATACTCATTGACCCCCAGCCACGTCCCTCCGGCGCGCAGGTCTTTGCCGGCGAGAATCGCTGGCAATGTGCCGATAACCGAGGGCGGGGCCGATGGGCGGTCATAGTGTTCGTCCCGATTAGCCGCGACGACCAAAGGAAATCCCGGAAAAGAATTAAGATAGAGCGCTAAGGTGCACACTATCATCGTTTACAGAAAGCCGAACGATTCTGCAATGAAGCTTAAATCCTCAGATTTGTTGTCGAGTTGCAATTGTGTTAGCTTCCAACAATTGAGAGGTCATCATGTTTCAATCCGTGGATCAGGTAATCGCCGGTTTCAGCTCCCAGAATTATATTTGCAATAAGAACTTAGCGACCGTCATTTATCTTGGCATTTCCCTGCAAAAACCGGTTCTGGTCGAGGGCCCGGCGGGGGTGGGTAAGACCGAGTTGGGCAAGGTATTGGCCGGGTCTCTCGGCATGGAGCTTATCCGGCTCCAGTGTTATGAAGGCCTGGACGAAGCAAAAGCGTTATACGAGTGGGAATACGCCAAACAGTTGCTTTACACCCAGATTCTCAAAGACAAAATCGGCCAGGTCCTGGAGGAGGCTCAAACTCTGCAACAAGCCATCGAATGCATTGCCAATCAGGACGGCGTTTTCTTTTCCGACCGTTTCCTCCTTCCACGTCCGTTGTTGCGCGCGATTTTATCCGACAAACCGACGGTCCTCCTGATAGACGAAGTCGACAAGTCGGATGCGGAGTTCGAAGCCTTTCTACTGGAAGTCTTAAGCGATTTTCAGATCAGCGTGCCCGAGATCGGCACGTTGAAAGCTAAACACATTCCGCTGGTCGTACTCACCAGTAACAGCAGCCGTGAGATGTCCGATGCTCTGAAGCGCCGCTGTCTGCATCTTCACATCGACTTTCCCGATGCTCAGCGGGAAACGGAAATTGTAAAAATCAAAGTTCCAGGAATTGATGAAAAGTTGGCGCACGAAGTGATCCAATTTATTCAACGGATTCGTAAGTTCGATCTTAAGAAGACCCCGAGCATCAGCGAAACTCTCGATTGGGTGAAGGCGTTAACTTTGCTGAACGTTAAGCAACTGGATGACCAATTGGTCAATGAAACTTTATCGACGCTCATGAAGTATGAAGCCGACATTCGGAAAGCCCACCAGGAACTGCAAAGCTACCTGGCCGAACGCCGCGCTTTGCAAGGCGTTACGACCAACGACGATAAGGATCATCTGCATTAAAGCAGAGTGTCTTTAAATGCAGGACCGGATCATCGAATTTGCAAATGTTCTGCGGCGCAATGGCGTCCGGGTGTCTCTGTCTGAGAACGTCGACGCCTTTCGCGCCGTCGATTTGCTCGGCATCGAGAATCCTTCGCTGTTCCGCGCCGCCCTCCGGTCCACCTTGGTAAAACGCACCGTGGACCTGCGCCCGTTCGAAGAATTGTTCGATTGCTTTTTCTTTGGCATGGGTCAGAGTCTGAACCAAGCGGATCAGCAGCTGATGGAACAGCTTGGGCTGACACCGCAGGAATTTCAAAAGCTACTGGAGCAAATCGAAAAATTTCTCAAGCAAATGGAAGGCGAGCTGTCAGACCTGACGCGGGCTCTGCTTCGCGGCGATAAAGGAGAGTTAGAAAGGTTGCTGCGACAAGCAGCCGCCGTTGAGGCGCACGAAGGAACAGCGGAAAGTTTTCGGTTCACCCCGTTTACCAAAATGGCGTCGCGGCTCGAGCTCGACAAGCTTCAGGACGAAATCGAACGGCTCAAGGGACGGCTTCAGGTGTTGGCCGGAAACGGGGAAAACCTTGAATCGGTCGTTCGCTATCTCGATCAGCGTCTCAAGGATCTCTACCGCATGCTCCGCGAGATCATCCAACAGGAACAGCGTAAGCAAGGGATGGATCCGTCGGATCGGAACCGATGGGTGTCACTGGCGGAGAAGAGTTTTAGTTTTTATAGCGCAGAAGACATTCAACGCATGAACGAGGCCGTCGCGCGCCTCGCGCAACGTTTCAAGAACAGACTTTCGGTCAGGCGCAAGAATGCTGCCAGAGGGCGTTTCGACGTCAAGAAGACGCTGCGCAAGAATCTGCAGTTCGGCGGCGTACCGTTCAACATCCAATTCAATCGAAGAAAAAAAACCAAACCCCAAGTGGTCATCCTGTGCGACATCTCCGATTCGGTGTTGAACGCCTCCCGCTTTATGCTGCAGTTTGTTTATTCGATTCAGGATCTTTACACAAAGGTGCGAAGCTTCGTGTTTGTCAGCGACATCGGCGAGGCAACCCAGCTCTTCGAAGAACATGACATTCACAAAGCCATCGAAATGGCTCTCACCGGTAACGTCATCGACGTTTACTCCCATTCAAATTTCGGCCGCGCCTTTGAGCTTTTCTACAAAGAATATTTCTCGGTCATCACCACCAAAACCACTGTTTTGGTCATCGGCGACGGCCGTAATAATTATAATCGTCCCAACGAATGGGTTCTGCGAGAGATTCAGCAGAAAGCGAAGCAGCTGATCTGGCTGAACCCTGAAAACAGAATGACCTGGGGAGTAGGGGACAGCGAAATGCCGCGTTACACGCCCTATTGCGACGTTGCGGAAGAGTGCCGCAATATCAGCCAGCTTTACAACCTCATCGAAACCATTGTGCCATGAAGAAATTGTACATACAGACCTACGGATGCCAGATGAATCAATACGACTCGGAACGGATCGCGCAAGTGATGGGCCGGGTGAATTACACGCTGACTGACGAACCCGCCGCCGCGGATCTGATCTTGTTGAATACTTGCAGCGTACGCGACAAAGCCGAGCACAAGGTGTACAGCGCTCTCGGAAGTTGGCGCGAGATCAAGGAACATAAATCGACGGTCATCATAGGTGTGGGGGGCTGTGTGGCTCAACAAGAAGGGGACAAGCTGCTCAAACGCGTCCCCTATCTCGATCTCGTCTTCGGCACGCATAATATCAACAAACTTCCGGAAATGGTCGAGCAGGTGCAGGTGGCGCATGCTCGTCCGGTCGAAACGGCTTTCTACCGCGATCCATCGTATATGGAGGATCCGGACGGCAGAACAAACGTGCAGGGAGTGAAAGCATTCGTCACGATCATGCAGGGTTGCAACAAAGTGTGTAGCTTTTGCATCGTACCTCATGTTCGTGGTCGCGAAGTCAGCCGGCCGAGTGAAAAGATTCTCGTCGAAATTGAATCGCTTGTCCGTCAAGGCGTCAAAGAAGTCATGCTTCTTGGACAGAATGTTAATTCTTACGGCAAAACATCCACCGGCGAAATTGGATTCTCGAAACTTCTGGCTGGTGTCGACGCAATCGAAGGATTGTCACGCATCCGCTTTACGACCTCTCATCCGCAAGATTTATCTCCGGAACTCGTCGAAGCTTACGCGACGCTGGCTAAACTTTGCCAGCACCTGCACTTGCCTGTTCAATCCGGTTCCGATAGCGTTCTGTTGAGAATGCGTCGTGGATACACGCGTCGGGAATATCTCGATCGTATCAACGGTTTGAGGCAACGTTGCTCCGAGGTGGCGCTCAGTACCGATATCATCGTCGGATTTCCCGGCGAAACCGACGGCGATTTCGAACGTACCCTGGAATTGCTGGGGGAAGTGGAGTATGATGAGATTTATTCATTCATATACTCGCCCAGAACGCACACGGTATCAGCGAAGCTTTACAACGACGACATTCCGGAAGACGTGAAGAAGGATCGGCTCAAGCGAGTACAGACTTTTCAGCAGGGGATTTCACTAAAAAAGAATAAACAAAAGATCGGCCGGATCGAAGAAGTCCTGGTCGATGGGCATTCGAAATTGAAAAATGGACAGGTGATGGGCCGCACCAGAACCAATCGCATCGTGAATCTAAGAGGAAGCGAGACGTTATTGGGTCAGCTGGTGCACGCACGAATCACCGGAGCAACGGTGACTTCGTTGATCGGGGAACTCAGCATTCTAGAGACAAGTTCAGAAATACAGCCACAGGGGGAAATGGCATGACGAAACGGGACGATGCAATTCAGATGTCCGTGGGTGGGCTGACGCTCGACCCGGTAACCAAAACTCCCATCGTGATTCTAAAAGACACCGACAATAAACTGAATCTGCCGATCTGGATTGGTTTACTGGAAGCTACGGCCATGGCCACGGAAATAGAAGGGATCAAAATGGCGCGGCCAATGACTCATGATCTGATCAAGAATATTCTCGGCGAAGTCGGGTGTGCAGTCGAATCCGTCGAAATCACCGACCTCAAGGAAAATACCTATTTTGCCCTGGTGTATCTGAACGTTGCCGGTCGTCAAGTTGTCATCGACTCTCGCCCCAGCGATGCCATTGCATTGGCCCTGCGAACAAAAAGTCCTATCTTCGTTGCCAAGGCAGTACTCGAAGCCTCCAGCATTCTTCAACAAAATGAAGAAGGCAAGGAAGCTCCGGTTGAAAATGTCTCCAATGTCTCCCAAGAAAAGTGGGCGGAAATCTTAGAGAAGATGACGCCGGATGATTTCAAATATAAGATGTAAGCTGTTCTTAGCCGCTCGTTCAACAACTCGACCTTTCCGTCTTTAAACCGCATGAGCCAACATGGCGACCAGCGCTAAACATTTGTCCCGCAAGGAGCTCCGGCAACCCGATCAATTCATGATCTGGACTCAACGAGCTTTTGATTTCATCAATGAGAAACGACTTCTGCTTATTGTAGCCAGCGTGTTTATTATCGCTGTGCTCATGGGCGTCTGGGCCTGGCAGATCTATAAAAATGGTCAAAATGAACAAGCTGCCCAATATTTTGACAAAGCAATTACACTCTATCGCTCAAACAACCACAAAGAAGCCATCGCCGAATTCGAAAAAATTCAGGCCTATCGCTGGTCGCGTTATGCGGCTCTTGCGCACCTTTACGAGGCCAATAGCCGCATCGCAACAAACGATTTAGATGAAGCTAAGACGGCGGCGCAGCGATTTATTGCCGCAACCGATCAGAATTCAGTCTATCGGCAGATCGGATTGGTTACGCTCGGGCATGTGGAGGAGTTGAAAACGCAATGCAAAGAAGCCATTCAACACTACGCGGAAGCTGAACAAATCGCCGGAGCTCTAAAGGAAGCCTCGACGCTAGGCAAGGCGCGCTGTTACATGCGGATCGGTGACAATAGATCAGCAATCGCCGCATATCAGCAATACGTAAAAGAAAATCCTACCTCGCCGATTAACACACGCCTCACGCTCCAAGTCGCCGAACTGCAGAGTAAAAACGATCCGCAACCAGCGGCCAAATAAAGCCTCATTGCAACATCAACGTTCTCAGGAAGATGCCGGCTTCTCACTTGTCAGGTGCCAATACGCGCTCCCAGGCCAATGTCTGATAAGATATATTATGTCAACTTTGATAAAATGGCTTCTTTTTTATTTGTTGGGTTTTAGCACCCTGCGCTCTTCCCCTTTTTCGTGACTAGAAAAAGACGGGTCCTCAATCGCTTCTCGCGTAATACATAGCGCCACTCACCGCGATAAAGTTCGAAGAGCTGATAAATTCCTTTTTTGAGGCGGTGACTGCTCATCTCGCTACAGGTTGTCCGTGTCGCGTGCTCGATCCATTGGTGATGCAGCGAGCAGTTGCCACGCGTCCTATGCCAGGACGCCGGTGGAAGTTTGAAATACAGACAGTCGTGGCAGGTGTTTTCCCGTTGAGATTTTGGCGGTGATAAGCTCATGACCTCGGTTTAAAAATACCGCCAAAGCCACCATTTCTCGAATCCCACTTTGGCCCAATAAATCAAGCGCGATGGTCCCCATGTCCGCGCTTCGCTGACGCCAAACGGCGGGAATCCGGTCGGATAGGTCGTGCGGTTTGCTGCGGCGCGCCCCGCGCCGAATGCCAGTAGTCATATAGTATGGAGCCAGAGATTCAAGGGACGGCCTTTTCGGGTAATTTCTACTGCCAAGTTGTGGGCTAGAACGTCAGCCTCTTGGTGGGCCACGCCGCCGGACTTCGAAGCCGGCATATCCGCGCAGTCCCCGATGGCATAAACATTCTCCCATTTGGTGTTCATCGATTGGTAATCGACGCGGATGCCGTTCTCCGTTTCCGCAAGTCCGCAGTCGAACAACACTTGCGCCGGGCGGTGCGGCGGAACCATGACCAGCAGATCATAGGAGATACTGTAGTGATAAAGTCCATGGACGGTTTTCTTATCGGGGTCGATGGATTTAACGATAAATTCATAGTGTTGCTTGATGTTGCGCCTGCGGCTTTCCGCGTCCATCCAGACAACCGGGTTGCGATGCTCGCCGGCCGGTTCTGGATCGCGCGTGAAATACTCGATCTGGACCCGGTCTCGCATGTCCTTGCGTCGAAAATAATCGTCGATCATCCATTGCGCCTCATAGGGCGCCGGCGGGCAGCGATATGGACCTAGAGGAACTCCCACGACGATGCGGCCGCCTCGAAACGCCGCCAACGCATCGCGTAATTTAGCGGCTCCTTCCAACTCCCAGGGGTGAGTCGACGCTTCGGCAAACCCGGCAACCAAATCGGGCCGGGTCTGTAAGCCCAGTGAAACGATCAGGTAATCGTACGCGATTTTTTCGTTTTGCAGCACGACCTCTTGTCGGGTGGGATCGATGTTTAAAATTTCGGATTGTATGAACTTAACGTTGCGGTTTGCCAGATGCCCGAGGCTTCGCGTGATATCGCTGGTTTGTCTTTCGCCGATCATAAGAAAAAGAAACGCCGGCATAAATAGGTGGTCGGCGCGTTTATCGATGAGGATAACATCGTGGTCGCGGCCCAGCTTGCGCCCTAAATGGGTTGCGGCGACGACCCCGCCGCTTCCACCCCCTAAAATGACAATTTGCTTTCGCCCGTTGAGTCTTCGCATTTACCGGTAGTCCTAAGTACTTCTTTTTATAAATACACTAACGTAATATGAGCTTGGCAAAAGGC
>JBBDNJ010000325.1:0-10808 GCA_040877705.1 Binatia bacterium
GGCCTTTGGTCAACTGGCTCACGCATACCAGTAGCGCGGTACGGAATGACGTAGAACTGATCGTCTCAGCGACAAACCACATCCTTGGCTCGTTCGCCGCCGCCCTGGTGCGTCGCGAATCGCATTTGCCGGATCGATGTCCGAAGTGCTCGTCCTATCAAGTGCAGAGCTTCTACACACCGGAGCTTGAGCAAGATCCGCCGTACCTGTTGGTGTGTCATGCTTGCCGTTGGGAAACACTGCGGCCAGCAGAGAACGCACCAGCCGAGGCAAACTCTGGCGGAGCGGCGTTGTGAACGCCTAGGGTTGCCCGTCCTTGCCTCTTCGGGTTGTCTGCTGAGTGCAGTCGCGTCTGGCAATCAATTGTCCGCAGATGACATTCGATCGCTATGCGCTGAAGCCACCAATGTCGTAGAGCCGCGATACAAGTACGGAGAGAAGGAACTCACGCCAAGTAATGACTTCACCCGCTGCTATGACTCGGATAAGAGGAGGTACGAGGCCAAAGGGTTAGCTGACGCCACGCGGCTGGCGAAATTGTCATGCAAGTATCCAGATTTGAAGTAGCCGCCCAACAAGCCTTTGCAGGCGACGTGCGAAACGCGCGCGCCTGAAAGGCGGCGTTAGGCCGCAGGCCGGAGGCGTTGAGATGGATGTTCTCTTCTTCCTGCAGATTAGGACGAAATTCATCCGCGACTTCTATAGGGAGACCTCCTTTCCGTTCACCGAGCGGAAGCGGAAAATCGAGGCGGGCGAGGACCCCTTCCAATTACCCTATAGCGAGGGCGGCGACCCGCCGTTCCTTGAGGAATGGCAGGAGGCAGAGGAAGCTATCGATGTTCTTGGCCAGATGTGTATTTCGTTGCTCAGCTCATGTTTGCAGCTCTATCTCAAGGAGTCGATCAATGAACTTCACAGGAGCTACAGCAGCGAATTTCTCGCCAAAACTGGAATCGGCAGGCCCGAGGACAACAAGGCCACGTTCAAAAAGGGCTGGATCAATGGCTATCGGATATTCTTCCGGAACAGGCTCCGCATTGACTGGGCCAGGGCACCGTCGAACCTGAACCTACTTGAAGAGATAGTGCTGACGCGGAATAAAGCTCAGCATCCGGAAACAATCAGAACCCTCGGCATCCAGCAGTCGCATCACGACCGCGCCAAGTATCGGCGCAGTTTCTTCGCGGACGAGTTAGAGATGAAACTTTTCGATGGCAACGACGACTATCCCTCCGGCGAGTGGGTACTCCCACGGTACCTGAACATTACGGGCGAGAAGCTCCTGACAGCGGCAGATGAAGTCGACAGTTTCTGCGGATGGTTAGAGAATGAGCTCCTCAATTGGCCGAGCCAGCTCAAGGAGACCACGTGGTGACCCATTGCCCAACGACCGGATGCACCGGACGAGGCTAGCGCAAGCGGTGGAGCCTTGCTGCTCATCGAAATGTCACTGATGAAAGAAATCGCAGAGAGATAGCGGCACAGACATAACACAGGAAGAAGGCGAGAGCACGCCGAGTCATCACTTAGGTTGGAAGAAAGTCTCAGGCTTGCGTGATGCGCTATTTGTGAAAGCTGGTTAGTTACCGATTGCGGTTTCAATCGTTCCAATGCACCGATTAGGCCGTTCAACAGTTAAATGGTTTGATCGTTCACCGGGACACGCCATGAGCCATGACGCAATCGTGTAAGGTTGTCAGTTACCAGTAGATGGGGACAGAGGCCTATTTGTTGTGTATTTGGTATTGGCTCGGAACAGATTTCACGTGGGTATCTGCAACAAAAAATCGGCGGCGTGGACAGTTAAAAAAGTTCTCTGACCATCTCTGACCTCATTCGCTTCTAGGCCTACTAATGTCAATCAGTAAATCAGATCTTGCTCGGCTCAACAAAGCGAAAGCAGCTTTGAAACGGACGGAAGACGCTGATCATGCGTCAAGCGGTCTTCGAGATGTTCGGAAACTGCTCAAACCGCTAGTTGAAAAGAACATTGCTGAAGCTCAATACCTTGCAGCTTCTTTTGCACTTGCCGACGAGTTTGGGTCAGATTCCGCCTTTGAGAAGTGGCGATATAATTTGCTTAATAAGGCCGCTGAATCAGGTTACGCACCGGCTCAGTTTGCACTGGGCCAAGCGTATGATCGGGGTGGTGATTTAGAATACGATGCCGAAAAATCTGCCTACTGGTTTTCACTTTCTGCCGAACAAGCGTATCCGCATGGCCAGTGGGTTCACGGATGTAACCTTTTGGGAGGCAGCGGACTGCCAAAAGATGAGGCACTTGGTATCACGTTTATTCGTAAAGCAGCAGAGAACAAGTTTGAGGGAGCCCTACGTTTTATTGCTAACGCCTATGAAGAGGGTACGTTCGGGTTTCCGGAAGATCCACAGCTATCTGCTTTCTGGCGGCAAAAACTTCACCATGATGACGTTATTGGTTATTAGCAACCATCGCCCTAACATTTCGCTCAACCGAACGCGCGCAAAAACGGCGCGCCGGCTAGCGTCGCGTTAACCGACAACGATGTACACACAGGTCACCAGCCGAGGAAGGGAGATAGCACGGATCCAGCGGCTTATTGAGCGCCTTCATTCGCCACGGCTGCAAATGATGCTGATCGTGGCATTGACGGGTGCGGTCGGCTGGTTGGCCTCGTTCGTGTTGCTTCACGCGGGCGTTGATTCCTTGTGGTCGCGATATCCAGTGGCCGTTGCGATCGCATATATAGCGTTTTTGTTCTTTCTGTGGTGCTGGTTGCGCTTAAGGAGAGATGACCTCCTCGACGGTCTCGACATTCCGACCCCCGGTTCAAGCTCGAGTGCCAATTCCCCGAGAAGCCTTGGGAGGCCGGTGGTGGTCAGTTCGGTGGTGGCGGCGCTTCTGGTTCTTTTGGGGAGGGACCAGAAGTGGCTCAGCTGTCCTCCGACGTCAGCTCAGGTTCGTCTAGCGGAAGCTCCAGCGTCTCCAATGCCGCGGGGGCGCTTGATCTGGAAGAACTCGCCGTCGTTCTGTTGGCCATCGCAGCATTGGTCGGTGCTGCTTTGGCGACGCTCTGGATTGTCTGGGCCGCGCCAGCACTACTTGCAGAGCTTCTGCTCGATGCAGCGCTTGCGACTGGGTTGTACCGGCGGCTTCGGGATGTCAGGGGAGATCATTGGCTTCGAACCGCTATCCGCCGAACTGGTTGGCCGTTCGTCGCCGTGGCGATACTGTTCGCGCTCGCTGGAGCGGCAATGCAATTCTATACGCCCGGCGCGAAATCAATCGGCCAAGTCATCCAGTACCACAACGAGGTCAGGTAAATGTTGTCGGCTAATTCCGCATTCGAGTGAGCGTTAGAGCTCTGAGCGCGTCAGTGGACAGACGCTTCATGCGAGAAAGGAGCACGACTCTGATGAGTCGACAGTGAAAGTGAGAAACTCTTTCATCAGCTGTAATTCCTTTCGCACGAATTCCGGGGACACAATACTAATTTTTCTTGACTGAGGTGTGCGGCTCGACTAAGTTTCGTGCATGGCTCGCATGTCCAGAGTTGAGCATCTGGCTATTCGCATCACGGCACCCAACGCGGGGTACGATCCGTTCCCATCTTCCACACCGATAGAGCAGTAAATGGGGTCAGAGACCTATTGTGTATTCGGTATTGGCTCGGAACAGATTTCGCGCTGGTACCTGCAACAAAAAATCGGCTGCGTGGACGGCCAAAAAAGTTCTCTGATCCCATTTTGCTCAGGCTTGATTGCTTCCAGGCTACAAGGGGATAAGACGCTATACGTTATGTGCTCAACGACCTTGCGCCGGAGGACAATCGTCTATACACTATGGGGGTGCGGTTCGAATGGGATCCGGCCAAAGCGGCAGCGAACCTACGCGCTCACCGGGTCAGTTTCGCTGAGGCGGTCACAATTTTAGAGGACGAATTCGCTCTGACCCGTGAAGATCCTGACGCGGTGGAAGAGCCACGCTTTGTGACTCTAGGCCTCAGCAATCTTGGAAACCTGCTTGTCGTGGCCTACACGTACCGCGAGCCGGATATCATCAGAGTGATTTCAGCTTGGAAGGCGAACAAACGCCAGAGGATACGCTATGAAGAAGGTCGTAGCTGATAAATACCGCGATATCGACTTCTCGCGTGCGAAGCGCGGTGCCATCGTTAAGCCTGAGCCGGGAAAGACGAAGATATCCATCCGGCTGGACAATGCCGTCCTGGAGTATTTTCGGAGTCTCGTGGACACAGCGGGGGGAGGGAACTACCAGACCCTTATCAACGACGCCTTGCTCGAGTATGTCCATCGCCGTTCGACTCTCGACGTCGTGCGCCAGGCAGTCCGAGAGGAGCTCGCTCCCTACGGCATCGCTCGTCGGTCTAACACCGCACTCCAGCGGACGCGCCGAACGCGCCGCTGACCGCGAACGTTTAGGGAGTAAATGGGTCAAAAAGTAAATAGGGTCAGAGTACCTGCAACAAAAAATCGGCTGCGTGGACGGCCAAAAAAGTTCTCTGACCCCATTTTGCATGTGAGTGGAAAAACGGAACAATTCCTAAGGACCTTCGGAAATGAAGCTAACCCGCTGCGGGAGCCGATGAACGGGTATGGCAATTTGCCGATAGATTCTGGAAAGGAGCAAAGGGCCATGTCTTGCAATCACATATTGGCGCAATGCGAGACGCGACCCGTCAATTGTGGGACGTTGGGTGGATCGCTGTGAGGCTCATTTTGGTTCGATGATTTGAAGAGGTGAGTGCAGTGTCTGATCGCCAAGTTCTTGGAATACTCCTGGCGCTTGTTGTGCCGGCTGCCGACTATCTTCCTATATGTCATTAACATTTTTTGGTGGCTTGTCATCTTAGTCGGAATTGTGGCTTTCTTCTTTGCGCGACGTCCCGCAAAACCTTTGGTGTTAACACCTAACCAACACGCTTGAGCGCATCGGCAAGCAGCGTGCGTGATTAGACCGGACAGTGGATTTGAAACCAAAATGACAAACCGACAGTGCTTTCATTTCGCTTCGCGCTCAGCCGGAGCGGTTACGTGCCATCAGCCGATGGGCGTATGTGAAACATAAGTAGACTTACGCTGATGCCTCGACGTACCAAGGTCGGTCTAATCGTCGTGTCCGCGATCTTCGTCGCGATATTCGCGTTAGCTATGCATGAAGCCTATGTAGCTGGACCGACCAAAGAGGTCTTTGGCAGGGTCGTTGGCCTTCAGCAAATAGTTGATAACAGCCAGCCACGTATACGTCGGTACGCAGCTGTAAAGCTCGACAATGGGCCCACGGTGCAAGCTCGAGTCGATGGTTACGTAACTCTCGTGCCCGGTGACCGCGCTGCTCTACTCGAGATTACCACTCCCTTGTTGGGTTTCAAACTTTATCGCTTCCACCGGCATCTCGATTCTGGTCGCCCCAGGCCCGGTGTAGCCGTCGGTGGCGCATCGCGATGACCTGATAAGAGCGAGCTTGGGACCAAAGCCAAGCATCGCGAAGTCGCGAAGGTAGGCGGGACGTCTATATTGGGGGAACAGAGTGAAGCTTATACGGGCCATTTTGGCAGTGAAAATGACACGCTAAAGCCGGATAAAACTATCCCATGGGAGAAAAACGCTGAAAGTACTCAGACATAGCGTGGTCCGACCCGTAGCTGCTCATCGCCTTTCCGGAGACCTTCATTCCTGGTACCATTCAGAAATTTGGAGGAATATCTAAGCCATGAGAAAAATTTCCAAGGTCAAGGTCTTGCCGGAGTATCGGCTGGAGCTGGAATTCGACGACGGGGTGTCCGGAACTGTGGACCTCTCTGAACCGGTCGGCAAAGGTGTATTCGCCGTGTGGCGCGATCCGCTCGTCTTCGAACAGGTTCGTATCGGTTCATCCGGTGAACTGGTCTGGGGCGAACAGATTGATCTATGCCCGGATGCGCTCTACCTCAAAGTGACGGGCAAGAAACCGGAAGACATTTTCCCCGCGCTACGTAACCTGCCCACCCATGCCTGAGATCAGCCGTTTCTTCGGCATTGTCATCAAGATGTTCTTCGACGATCATAACCCGCCACACTTTCATGCGGAGTATGGCGGTGACCTTGCGTTGATCGATATCCGGACTCTGGCCGTGTTTTCCGGACGGTTGCCGCCTCGCGTAACAGGTCTTGTGATCGAGTGGGCGACGCTTCATAAGCGGGAGCTTCTCGCCGATTGGGATAGGGCGCGAGCGCGCGAGGAACTCCAGAAGATCGCGCCCTTAGAATGAAGAGCGAAAAGGAAAGAGGGAAAGGGGAACATTCTGAGTTTTTAGGCCTAACCTCCTGCTTCAGACCGGCGCAGAATACGCGAGGCTGAGCGCAGCGTTAGGCTCGCCTCAGACCATGCGCATTGGTAGAGTTGTTCGGCGTCAAGCAATTGTTGTGTGTGTTCTCCCGGTTACTTGCCTCTCATCATCGTTATGTGATTTCTTTTGCGTTGTGTGGTCGCGTCGGACGGCGGGTTAATTCGGGCGTTCGACAGAAGCGATATGATATCCGTTAGACGGATTCAGATTGGCGAAGGTGATCTCTTCAAACGAATGAGACTCACCTCCCTACGCGAATCACCATCTGCCTTTGCGTCGACTTACGAATCAGCACTGAATCGCAGTTATGAAAGTTGGAGCGATCAAGCAGACAGCAGCGCTCAGGGATCAGACCGCTCTACTTTCATCGCCTTTTCCGGTGACTCACCGATAGGGATCGCGGCGTTATATCGAGATAAGGAACGGATGGACGTAGGAGAGGTTCTGCAGGTTTGGGTATCTCCCGAATACAGGAGCAAAGGGGTTGCTATAGACATCATGGACGCTGTTTTTCGGTGGGCTGGAGAGAATGGCTTCCGAATGGTTCTAGCCACCGTCGCGAAAGGAAACGAGCGAGCTATGAGATTCTACCGAAAATTACCGAAAATATGGCTTTAACCTTGCGGATGGGGCTTCGTTCGACGGCCCTGATGATCCTGTTCTGATGAAAGAGATCGAAGAGAGATAGCGGGGTCAGACATTACACAGGGAGAAGGCGAGAGTGCGCCGAGTCATCACCTAGGTTTGATCGTTCACGGGGTCAGCAGAGTAAATGGAGTAAGGTAAATGGGTGCGGCCAAAAAAGTTCTGACTGTATTTTCCGTTCCATTTTCGTTCCTCCATTTTCCCCCAGAATGATTCGACAAAGTTTTTGCGAAGGAGGGTTGTATCGACTCTGCTAAAGTTTTAGCCTGCAAGTGTAATCAGTCTTCATCGTTATTCCTGTTCAGAACTCTCGCTCAAACCAAATCCATGGGAGGATGTAAAATGGTCAAGAACGGATCGCTTGTACGTTTTGAATATACGGTCTCGAATGAGAACGGAGAGGTTCTTCAATCGAATAGAGGGATGGAACCGGTCAGCTATACGCATGGAAAGCGTGAGATAATACCAGGCCTGGAAAACGCGCTCGCCGGAATGGACGTCAACGAGGAAAAAAGCATTCGCGTCCAACCGGAGGAAGCTTACGGGCCGGTCGATCCCGATGGTTTCAAGGAGGTGCCAAAGGCCGATGTTCCTGCCGCGGCGCTCGAAGTCGGTACTCCACTGGGCACCCGCGGCCCTGGCGGAGAAGAGCTTGTTATTCATGTCCGTGAGGTAAAACCGGAAACCGTAGTTCTCGATTTCAATCATCCTCTTGCAGGCAAAACTTTGAATTTCGACGTTAAGGTGGTCGACATCGAACCGACGCAATCCTAAGCGGCGCGTTTCTCCAAAGGCGTCTGCCGCCTTTCGAAAGCTCTGTGCATTTTAGCTGTAGCACGCTTTCGCCCGGCGCGGTGAAGCTTCTTATTGTCATTAGGAACACACAGGAGGAGTCATGCCTATAAAACCGATCTTGTTGTTGATTCCAATCGTCGCACTGGGCGGCGCCGCTGTCCTGTACTTCTGGCCTGAGAATGAGATGCCCCAGCCGGAGGCGCCGGCGCCGGTCGCGGCCCCGGCGGAGCCGCCCATACACCATCCCATTGAAGATGCCGGTTTAGCGGACGAGCAGGCTGCGCCGCCGGCGGAGCCGCTGCCGGCGCTGGACCAAAGCGACGGAGTGGCGCGGGATGCGCTGGCGGGGCTTTTCGGGCAGGGGCTGGAGAAGTTTTTTAATTTGCAGGGCATCATCCGCCGCGGCGTGGCCACTGTTGACAATCTGCCGCGCGAGAATGTGTCCCAGCGACTGATGCCGTTGAAGCCGGTGCCGGGGCCGCTGGTTACGGCGGGCGAAGGTGAGAGCCTTACCCTGAGCTCGGAAAACGAGGCGCGCTACGATGCTTATGTGCGGATTGCTGAGGCGGTGCCCACCGGGCCGCTGGTGGCGGCGTATGTGCAGTTCTATCCCTTGTTGCAGCAGCAATATGAGCAACTGGGCTATCCGGACAAGTACTTTAATGATCGCGTGGTGCAAGTGATCGACCATCTGCTGGCGACGCCGGAAGTGCAGAGACCGGTGTTGCTTACTCAGCCCAAGGTGCTGTACCAATTCGCCGATCCGAAGCTGGAAGGGCTCTCGGCTGGGCAGAAGATTCTGGTGCGGATCGGCGACGAGAATGCGGCCAAGGTGAAGGCGAAGCTGCGGGAGATTCGCAGCGCATTGGTGCGGAAGGGATGAATGCCACCTTATCCTGGGGCCACCCGGTTCTTCAAGCAGTTTACGACAAAGGATCCCGAGGAAATTTCTTCTCGGCAATCCAGCAATCAAACTCAATCTACTCAGCGTGCGTGGGTTACGGCGTTCGACAACTCTTTCTTAAAAAGCATTTGCCAAGCTCTCATGCCCATGGCACAGCTTATCGATGCCCACAAAGTTAAAGTTCGGTCTGCTGTTGCCGGCTCTGGGCCGGCGAAAAGGTTTCATACCGGGATGATTATTTTAGTTTCGCGAATGTCGAGTTGCAGCCTACTCCGGTAAAACCAATTCCGATCTGGTATGGCGGTGGCACACCGGCGGCTTGCCGGCGCGCGGTGGAGTATTGCGATGGCTGGATGCCGGCTCGCATCACGCTGGCGACTTTCACAAGGTGCATTGCATATATAAAGTGAGCTTTGTCAAAAAAGCCGCTAGGTCCATGCTAACGACGGCCGTCATGCCATTTACCAGTATTGCTAAAGATAAAAAAACCGCGCTACGCAAAGTCAATGTTCAGATGTTGATCGCCGAGGCCAACAAATTCCCGACCTGGGTGAAGCCGGCGTCAGGATTCTTCGCGACACTGGAAGAGACTCGCGGCTTTTTTCTGGCCGGAGCACCGGAGGATATTGTTCGAGACGCGCGCGCATATGAAGAGGCCGGCGCCGACCATATCGTCTTTGATCTGAGATTTCGTTATGCCGACTGGTACGAGCAAATAGATCTTTTGGGCAACGTTGTCCTCCCGGCGCTCAGGGGAAAGTAGGAACCAGATCGAACCCATCAGATGGGAGCGGGTGACTATTCTTTTGGAGATCACGTGGCAACGGTCGAATTGAAAATCGGTTTCATCAGTCCTGGGCCGGCTACTTGGCCGCATTACACTAGCTTTGCGGAATTGGTTCCTGCCGAGGTGAAATTCGATTTTCAAGGACTAGGGCTCTACGGCCAATCGCTCTACGAAATTACCGGCAAAAAAGCCGAGATCGTAAGCCGCATCGGCGAGCTTGCGTGGAAAAAAGACTGGCATGCCGTTGTCGTGATCGGCGCGCCAACGGAGGTCATGAACCCTGGGCTGTTGGACGATTTGAAATCGGCCCTGAACGTTCCCGTGACGACAGCGCTGAGCGCTTCCGTGGCGGCGCTACGAACGTACGAAGCTCGACGCCTCCTTTTGTTGACGCCATTTGAAGAACGCCTGAATCGTATGATCGTCGATTATTTGACCGAGGCGGGCTTTAGCGTACTGGCGCCGCACACCTTCGGCGAATTGGCCCAGGCGAGCCGCTTAACGCCGGACGAAGTCTATGAGCTAACGAAACTCCGGCTCATCGAAGTGGGCAATGTGGACGCCGTCTATTTCCAGGGGGCGGTTCTCGATCCGTTGAAGGTTCTGGAGAAAATCGAAAAGAAGCTCAACACCACGGCGATTGCCAGCAATCCGGCGATGCTCTGGGATATACTTTCCCATCTGGGGCGCCGTCATTGCATTCGAGGGTATGGAAAGTTGCTGGATGAATGGCACGAATTTCGCAGCTAGCTTTATCGAACATCGAGCCGATTGATCGTCGGATTTTTTGATCGCGCGGCGAAAAACAGAAGGGCATCTTTCCATGGAAAAATGCCCTTTGTTGCGCGTACCGCGCTAATTACTATCCCTTATTAATAATCTTAAGCCCGCTTGTCAGTGGTTGGCGTCACTTCACTTGGCCCGCACTCACACGACTTTCAGCGGAGTCTCATGCCATCTACGACCTTGTTTTGGTGATCGCCGCAGCGACACTTTTGCCTACAGGCAATTACGTCAAGGTCTAGTGGGAGCGGCCTACTTCGCGTGAGACCAATTTTGGTCCGAGGAGATCACGGCCCCTGACAGCGGGCGTTGGTAGCCCGGTGGTTCACTGCTTTCCATACTGGCACGCTCCTTTCTGACCTTGGGGGCGGTTAAGTTTTTCAGATCCATCCGCCCCCACCCCTTGCGGCGTTCGATGGATCTAATTTTTATTTAGAACTCAAAAGCGCTCTTGTCAATAGGAAAAAATTTTAAATTGGATAAACATTTTTTTGGTCTCGTCGTGAGCCAATTCTATCAACTCCTCGGCTGAGGACCCCGGGCGTTAGCCCGGGGGTGAAAGCCT
>JBBDNJ010000326.1:0-10800 GCA_040877705.1 Binatia bacterium
CAGGGCGGGGGCTTACGGCTCGATGGGCGACCAGGTTCTTGGCCTGGAAGCGGTTATGCCCAATGGTGAAATCCTGCGCACTCGAGCCGTGTCCAAATCCTCCACGGGACCGGAACTAAAGTCGCTGCTAATCGGAGGAGAAGGGTGCTTCGGCATCGTCACAGAGGCCACCATAAAGATTTTCCCCAAGCCGGAGAAGCGTGTTTTTCACGCGTTCCTGTTCGATTCCTTCGAGCAAGGCTTTGGCGCGATCCAAAGAGCTTTTGCCAAAAGATTACAGCCCGCATTGCTGGATTTTGGTGATGACGACGAAAAGAATCCCGGCGGTGCCGTGCTTTATCTCGTTTTCGAGGGGAACGAAAAAATTGTTGAGGCGAAAAACCAACTGACTACGGCGATTTTTTTGCAAAGCGGCGGCAAAGAACTGCCGGCTTATGAAGCGGAAACGTTCTGGCGCGATCGCCATGCCACCGCGCGGCGCTTCATGGCCAATCGCGCGCAACGGCGCGGGCGTGGACGGGACGGCATGTATCGGGATTGGATTCATGTGGCTTTGCCGGCCTCGAAGGTATTGGCGTTCAAAAACGCGGCTTTGATAATCGTTGAACGGCACGGCGCGCAGCTTCACGAAAGCGGTCTCTGGATTCGACCGGAGTTGTTTTCGATGCGTCTCGGCATCGAAGATAACGGTGTCAATCAGGCCCAGCTGGCCTTGCAAGACACGGTCGATGAGCTGCTTAGGCTGGCACAAAGCATGGGTGGCTCGATGGAGTATACCCACGGAGTGGGAGTGAAGCTTGCGCCACTCATGTTAGAAGAACACGGGTATGGACTAGAAATAATGCGCCGGATTAAAAGGACGCTCGATCCGAACAACATCCTGAATCCGGGGAAGATGGGGCTTTAAGGCATCGGGTGTGATGACGATCTGTGTAGGGTGACGATGACTAGGCGGCCAAAGAGAGGAGCACAAGCGCGCACTCGAAGTTTGACAGACCCTGGAAGACAAATCGACCGAAAGTACCTGTGACGTCCTAATCTTGCGGACATGCACGGGAACGATATCGGCTGCTGAACTTGCTTTGACAACGTAGAAAATTAAATATAAATGTTATAAACAGGAGTTCTGAAGGAGATTGAGTATAACAGGCCGCAAGCGTATTACTTTCAACAGGCATTTGAGGTCTAGAAATGCACCCACCGGGGTGCATTTTTTTTGCTGATCGGGGGAAAAAAAATTGCGCGCACAGATTGAGATTTTGGCTTCATTACAGATCGTTGATCGAGAAATAAAAGCAAACGCCGGCATCAAGCAAGGACTATTAGGGGAGCTTCAAGAAAAAGAGCGAGGGATTCAGGCGAAAAAGCAGGAAATTGAAGTACTGACCGCCGCCTGCACCGCGAAAGAGAAGCTGCGCCAGGAAAAAGATCGAGTACTGCAAGACGAAGGCAAAAAAGCCGTGGACAAGCGGATGTGGATGAACCGCATCAAGAATATCAAGGAACTGCAGGCATTGCAGCGTGAAATCGATCAGATCCGTCAGGCTAATAGCGAGTTGGAAGAAGAGCTGCTCAAGATGATGATTGAGATCGACGGCATCAAGGGCGAGCTTAAAACCAAACAAGAAGAGCTCGTCCAGGCTCAGCAGGAGTGGCAACAAACGCAGCAAGGTCTGAAAGCACAAGTTTCTGCGATCGATCAAGCCGTCGATGAAGCTTCCAGGCGCCGGCAGAGTATCGCCGCAGAAATCGCCGCCGATATCATGTCGCGCTATGAATTGATTTTTTTGCGGCGCGGCGGTACCGCGGTGGTGGAAGTGACTGGAGGAATTTGCCAGGGTTGCTATATGAATATTCCGCCCCAGCTACGCAATGAGATTATCAGGAACGAAAAATTAAACCTCTGTCCTAGCTGTCAACGCATCGTTTACTACAAGCCCTCTGAAGCACAGGAAAAGACCGCCTAGATAGCGCTTGCGCGCGGTTGATTCCTCGTCGGATCGAACAGTTGGAAAGATTTCAGGTCATGGGACGGTCTGTTTTGAGTGCTGCGGGTTCTGTATCGGCACAATGACGAACGCGCTCCGATGATTTAAACCCGGTTTGCTAGGATTAAGATTGAACCCATGACTGACGCGGTAAATGAATGGCTTCTCATGGTTGACGGAGCGTCAAGAGGGAACCCCGGCGAAGCAGGATGTGGCGCTGCCATTTGCACGGCCGATGGCACCGTAGTGAAAGAGCTAAGCCGCTACCTGGGCCGCGCCACCAACAATGTCGCGGAATATGAAGGGCTGTTGATGGGGCTCGAAGCGCTCGTGCAAATGGGTGTAAAGAAAGTGCGAGTACAAAGCGATTCGCAGTTGCTGGTGCGGCAATTAACCGGTGCGTATCGAGTTAAAGATGAGAAGCTTAAAATCCTCTTCATGAAGGCGACTCGTCTGCTAAGTCAGTTTGATAGCTCTCGGATCGTTCATGTGTATCGAGAAGCCAACAAGATAGCCGATCGATTGGCTAATCGCGGCATTGATCAGGCTCGCCGGCAGGCTCAGGCAGGCTAAAGTGGATCAAGCGATCGCTCCTCCCAAGCATCACGCTTGTGAGGGGAGGAAAGTCCGGACTCCGCAGGACAGGGTGGCCGCTAACGGCGGCCCCGAGTGATCGGGGGAAAGTACCACAGAAAAAATACCGCCCGTTTATACACGGGTAAGGTTGAAAAGGCGAGGTAAGAGCTCACCGGTTCATCAGTGATGATGGACGCTTGGCAAACCCCACCTGAAGCAAGACCAAATAGGAGGGTTGGGTGGTCCGCCCATCTCCCTCGGGTAAGGTCGCTCGACCCCAGAAGCAATTCTGGGGCAAGATGAATGATCGCTGTGACTTCTTTTGGAGGTCATTACAGAATCCGGCTTATCGATCCACTTTAGCCTTTTAATTTATCCCTCGCGTCAGAGTTTATCTTAACGTTCTCCCGCTGACTTCTTCATTCGGTAGCGACCCAATCGAGATTTAGGGTCGTTATCCCACTCCAATGTCCGTTAAATTTCTTTCAGTGGCTAAATCGCGCATTCGCATGTATCCAGCGTGACTGCACTCATTCACGATAGAGAAACGGTGGTAACGCAAAAAACATTAAGAAAATCGCAAAAACTGAATAAATTTATTGACAGTCATTATTGTTGAAGTTATAAGTGGCGCTTAGGTGGGGAAAAGTGGGATAGTTTCCCAATTTATGAATCAGTTTTCCGGAATTTAAATGTTTCGTGGCAGTTTTGAACATACCCTCGATGGTAAGGGGCGACTGAGTATCCCGTCGAAGTTTCGCGACGTTCTGCTCGGAAAGGGAGATGAGCGGATCATCATGACCAATTTTGTCTTCGAAGGCATGCGCTGTCTCGATGTATATCCCATAGACGAATGGTTACGCCTCGAAGAAGCGATTGGTAAACGACCCAAATTCGATCGTCGTATGGTGATGTTCCAAAACTTCTATCTTGGCGGCGCGTGTGAGTGTGTCTTAGATAAGCAGGGTCGCATCCTCATTCCGCCACAGTTAAGGAAATACGCTGATCTAAAGCGTGACGTTGTTCTGGTTTCAGCCCTGGAAAAATTTCGTGTCTGGGACCAAGAGATTTGGAAGCAGATCTTCGCTGATGCCGAAGATAAACTGATGCAGGATCCTGATTTTCTCGGTGAGTTGGGATTGTGAGATCAATAAGGCGGATTTATCCCATGGTTTGAAGAAAGGAGAGTGAGGAATGCTGCCGCAAAACACCATCCAGGATATTTCGGTGATCGACATCACGGGTGATATCGATTTTCGTGA
Organism: Binatia bacterium; assembly: GCA_040877705.1. Lineage (GTDB taxonomy): Bacteria > Desulfobacterota > Binatia > UBA9968 > UBA9968 > WHTF01. The sequence goes on from JBBDNJ010000326.1 coordinate 3,827, forward strand.
GATGATCCGGATCAAGAACGTGATTGGCGGTTTAATTGAAAAGGATCGCTTGAAGGTGGTTCTCAACCTGAAGGCAGTAGACCACATTAACTACCTAAGCATTGGCGTGTTACTGGAGCGGTTGAAATTGCTGAGAAATTTAAACGGCGACCTTAAACTTGCCGGGATGAGCCCGTTTCTAAGGGACATCTTCAAGGTGGTCGGTATGGATCGTTTTTTTGAAGATTACACCTCTCTCGAAGACGCTATAGAGAGTTTCGACGACGACTGGGAGGGAGATGGCACCAGTCACTAAATGAAGTTTGCTCATGTTCCGGTTTTGGTTCAGGAGGTGATGGGGCTCCTTAAGCCCAAACCCGGCGAGCGTTACCTTGATGGGACTCTGGGCGGAGGAGGACACACCGAAGAGATACTTCTTCGTAGCAGTCCAGATGGGCGGGTCTTGGGGCTGGATTGGGATGAGGATGCAGTCACAGCGGCGCGGCAGCGATTAAGCCGATACGAAGATCGGCTGACGATTCGCCAGACAAGTTTCGAGAAAGCGAAAAATATTTTGACGGAGATGAACTGGGGCCAGATCGAGGGTGTGGTCTTGGACTTAGGTGTCTCGTCGCATCAGTTTGATGATGCGGAAAGGGGATTTAGTTTTCAAACCAGCGCGCGACTCGACATGCGCATGGATCGTCGCCAGCCGTTGACGTCATTCGATATCGTCAATGCGCATCCCGTTGTCGAGATAACGAGAATTCTCGCGGAGTATGGGGAGGAGCCCAGAGCCCGCCGCATCGCCGCCGCGATTGCTACCGAGCGTAGAAATCGCACCATCGAGACCACCGCCGATCTTGCGGAAATAGTGGCCAGGGTTAAGCGAAGGCGAAGCCATGGCCATCATCCGGCAACGCAAACTTTTCAGGCCCTGAGAATCGCGGTGAATCGGGAGCTGGAGAGTCTCAATTTGTTTTTGGAGCGCGGCTACGAGTTGCTCCGGCCGGGCGGACGGATGGTGATTATTTCGTTTCATTCGCTGGAGGATCGGCTGGTAAAAACAGCCTTTCGCAAGTGGACTCAGAGCTGTCTCTGTCCGCCGAGGACGCTTAGATGTAACTGCGGTTGGAGCCAAAAGGCGCAACGGTTAACGAAAAAACCGATCGTCGCGTCGGCTGAAGAAGTTAGAGCGAATCCGCGCGCCCGCTCGGCAAAACTGCGCGCTGTAGTGCGAATATGAAAACGAAAACAGCTAACGCCGTCAGCATGAATCCACGCCGTGCCGCACCCGCGAAAGCCGCACGACCGGATCGTCGCGGTAGGGGCAAGGGGCGGCGCCATCTCCTCGGCCTGTGTGCGATGGGTTTCTGCCTTTTCATATTGGGCTTGGTTCATGTCTGGTTGCGCTTGCAGGTGGTTCATATGGGCTACGTGTTGTCGACCACCGCCAAGCTGCAAGGCCGGCTGGAACAGGAAAACCGTGAGTTGAAAGTGGAACTGGCGACGCTGACTTCGCCGGATCGTTTGGAAGCGATGGCGCGACAGAGGTTGGGGCTCATGCCTCCCGAGAAAGGCCAGGTTATCATACTGCCATGAGACGAACTCTTCAGACAAGTCGTGTCCGGCTTGGCGTGGCCAAAATTTTGTTCCTGGTGATCGTCCTGGTCGTGGGTGGGCGGGCTTTTCAATTGCAGGTTCTTCAAGGTGATAAGCTCATGCGCTTGGGCCAGCGGCAACACCTTAAAGAGTGGACCGTGCTACCAAGGCGGGGTGCGGTGGTTGACCGCGCGGGTGAACCGCTCGCGTTGAGCTTAGAGGCGCAGTCGGTTTATGCGCGTCCTCAGCGTCTTCAAAATCCCGGCAGGGCTGGCCGTGACCTGGCGGGAATTTTGAAAATCAATCCCTCGGAACTGAAACGGAAACTCAGCGCGGCGAAGTCTTTTGTATGGATCAAACGGCAGATTTCTCCGGGCGAGGCGCGGCAGATTCAGGCACTCAATATCGAAGGCATTGGCATGTTTAATGAACCGCGCCGTTACTATCCGCAGGGCCAGCTTGCGGGTCAGGTGATCGGATTTGTCGGCCGGGATTCGGAGGGGCTGGAAGGTTTGGAGCTGCGGTACAATGACTACATCCGCGGCGAAACCGGATCGTCGGTGGCCGAGCGCGATGCCCTCGGGCGCCGGGTGCTCGTTGAAGGAGTGGAAGGACTGCAAATTCCACCGGGCGGCGATATTCATTTAACCCTCGACACGACCCTTCAGCATCTCGCGGAAAAGGAACTGGAGGCTTCCATTACCAAGTACCGGGCCAAGGCCGGGGTTGCGATCGCCGTCGAACCTCGAACCGGTGAAATTTTGGCGCTGGCCAATTACCCGGCGTTCAATCCCAACAATTATTCTAAGGAGCCTGCGGAGCACCGGCGGAACCGGGCGGTGACCGACAGTTTTGAACCAGGCTCCACCTTCAAAACCATTTTGGCGGCCGCCGCCCTCGAAGAAGGCATTGTCGACAAAGAGGATCTCTTTTTCTGCGAGGAGGGCAAGTATCGATTTGCCGGCAGGATCATTCATGACACGCACCCGCATGGATGGTTGCCGTTTCATAAAATCCTGCAGGTTTCCAGCAATATCGGTTTTACTAAGGTGGCCGACAAACTCAACAAGGAACGATTCTTTAAATACATTGAAAAATTCGGATTCGGCCAAGTGACCGGCGTGGATATGACCGGAGAAGTCCCTGGGTTATTGCGGCGGCCAGAAACGTGGGCGGAAATAGATCTGGCGACCCATGCCTTTGGCCAAGGACTGTCAGCAACGCCTTTGCAGATGGCGATGGCTTATGCCGCCATCGCCAACGGCGGATTTTTAATGCGTCCCTATGTGGTAAAGCGGGCGCTGAGTCCCAAAGGCGAAGTTTTGATGGAAAACCAGCCTCACGTGGTCCGCCGGGTGATTTCTGAGAAAACTGCCCGCTCTCTCGCGTCCATGCTCAAAGAGGTTACCGATGAGGGCGGTACGGGCACGATGGCTAGCGTGGAGGGTTTTGAGGTTGCCGGAAAGACTGGTACGGCGCAAAAAGTGGATCTTGTCAATGGTGGTTATGACGCGCAAAAACGTGTCGCATCATTCGTCGGGTTCGCTCCCGCGGACGACCCCCGGCTGGTCCTGATGGTCCTTGTCGATGAACCGCAAGTCAATGTCTACGGCGGTGTCGTCGCCGCTCCGATATTTCAAAATATTGCGCGTGGCGCGTTGCGCCATCTGGGGATTGCAGCGAAGACGCCGGCGCCGATTCCCGCGCCAGCGGCCGACACGGAAATTCCATTGCGGCGCTTGCCTAAAAGAAATAGCCAGACCATTGTTGACGCAGGGGCCACGCCAGATTTTGTCGGCCTTAGTTTGCGTGAAGCCGTAGAAAAAGCGCGCAAGTTAAATTTGCGAGTGAAAATCCATGGCAACGGTTATGTCGTCAAGCAATCGCCAGGACCTGGAGGCCGGTGGCACGATAATGGCGTTTTGGTGCTAAATCTTCAGGGATGATTCCGAGATGCGTCTCAAGGAGTTTTTGGCGCTACAGGAGGTCGAGGAGGCCAAAGGGGATCTTCATCAAGAAGTGAGCGGGCTGGCGTACGACTCGCGACAGGTGTCCAAAGGGCAAGTGTTTTTCGCTGTCCCCGGCGAGAAGGCGGATGGTCACCAATTTATCCCTCAGGCGCTCGATCGCGGCGCGGCGGCAGTCGTTGTAGCGCATAAAACGGTATGGCCCGCCGGAACCACTTGGATTCGCGTTGGTGATGTCAAAGCCGCCATGGGTCTATGGGGCGCGCATTTTTTTGGCCGGCCGTCAAGCCGTCTAAAAGTCGTTGGAGTTACCGGCACGAATGGCAAAACGACCACCGCCTATCTGGTCGAGTCGATACTCACTGCGGCCGGGATGGAGCCCGGCGTGATCGGGACGATTAATTATCGCTATCGAGGCAGGGAAACGCCTTCGAATCAGACGACGCCGGAATCTATAGATCTCCACGCGCTCATGGCCGAGATGGCGCAAGCAGGAGTAAAATCGGTGGCGATGGAAGTTTCGTCCCATGCATTGGTTCAACAACGTGTCCGGGGAGTCGATTTTGACGTCGGTCTGTTTACCAATCTTTCGCGCGATCATCTGGATTATCACAAGGACATGAGCGATTACTTCGATGCCAAGAGCAGCCTGTTTACGAATTACTTACCAGCCAGTTCGAAACCGGCGAAAGCGGCCGTGATCTGCGGCGATGATTCCAGAGGATTGGAACTCCTCAAAAGAGCGCGTGACGCGGGTTTGGCGACTTGGAGTTATGGCCGAGAGGGAGACTGGGACATCAGACCTTTGAACGTGCAAAACCATGTCGGTGGCCTGAGCGGAAAAATACAGATCAAAGATCGTGTCCTCGATTTTTCATCGGACTTGATCGGTACCGCAAACCTGGAGAACATTCTCGGCGCTGCCGGCGTTGGCTTTGCCTTGGGACTTCCCGAGGCCGCGGTCTTCGAAGGAATCAAGCAATTGAGAGCGGTCCCCGGTCGGTTGGAAAAAATCGAAAACATTCGGGGTATCGTGGTTTTGATCGACTATGCCCACACGCCAGATGCGCTGGAGAAAGTTCTCGGCGCAGTGCGGCCGCTGACACAAGCAAGAGTTCTGACGGTTTTCGGTTGTGGCGGCGACCGTGATCGCGGCAAGCGGCCTTTGATGGGCGAAATTGCCGCCCGGCTAAGCGACCTCGTGATTTTGACTTCGGACAATCCGCGTTCCGAAGACCCTCAGCGAATTCTCCAAGACGTTGAGGCGGGAGTGCGAAAAGCCGGTATTCCCCAACTCGATACTCAAGCCTCGCGACTCGAAGCTCGACGCGGTTACGGTGTCGAGGTCGACCGGCGCGAGGCCATCGGCATCGCCCTGCGTTGGGCACAAGCGGGCGATTTGGTTTTGATCGCCGGCAAGGGACACGAAGACTATCAAACGCTCGGTGCGCAGAAGATTCACTTCGATGACCGGGAGATTGCCCGGGAAATGTTGGCTCATGAGGCGAGCGTCTAGCGGGCCGGAGTATGGCATGGACCCTCGAGGAAATCTTGACAGCCACCGGAGGCAGCTTGGAAGGCGAGGCGAAGGCGAGACGGTTCGGTGAGATCGTCACGGACTCGAATAGGGTGACCACAGGGTCTGTCTTTGTCGCCCTCAAGGGCGAGAAATTCGACGGGCATCGTTTCGTCAAAGACGCGGTGAGCCGGGGAGCGGCTTGCCTGATGGTTCATCAAGGTTTGCGCCGGTTCCAACGCAAAGACGTTACGACCATCAAAGTGCCGGATACGCAACGAGGGTTAGGGGATTTGGCTCACTTCCGGCGCGAACAATACCGGCCAAAAGTATTGGCAATTACCGGTTCGAACGGCAAAACGACGACCAAAGAGATGCTAGCGGCAATTTTACAGCAGGCTTGCCTCGACGGTAAGCCACTCAAAGGAAAGATTTTGAAAACCGAGGGCAATTTTAACAACTTGGTCGGATTGCCCATGACCTTGCTGCGTCTGCGCAAAAAGCATCGAGTTGCGGTCGTTGAGCTGGGAACTAATCGTCCTGGCGAGATCGCACGTTTGGCTGAGATCGCCGCTCCAGACTTGGCGATGATAACCTCGGTGGCTGCGGCGCATTTGGAAGGGCTGAATAGTCTGGCGGGAGTGGCGAAGGAAAAAGGCGCGTTATTCAGCCGTGTTCGCGACGGCGGCGCCGTTGCCGTCAATATGGACGATCCTTGGGTGCGACGTCTCGGTGAAAAGTTCGACGGGCGCAAAATTACTTATGGCCAACGGGGCCAAGTCCGTGCGGAGTCGGGTTCGTTAATCGGTTCAGGCGCTATGCGATTTACGCTTCGAGCCGGGCAGCAGCGTTGTCAAGTGCGTCTTCATTTTATCGGCCGGCACAATATCGCCAATGCGGTTGGCGCCGCCGCCATGGCCCATGGTTTAGGGGTCCGTTTGGCGGCGATTCGGCGCGGGCTGGAAAACGTCAAACCTTACGCCATGCGGATGCGGGTTGAGAGCTGGCGCGGAATCGGCATCATCAACGACGCCTACAATGCCAATCCGGCATCCATGGAAGCGGCCATCAAAACGCTGTCCGAAATCGAATGCCGCGGCCACCGGATCGCGGTGCTGGGCGATATGTTTGAGTTGGGTAAACATAGCCGGCTCCGGCATCTTGAGTTCGGCAATCAGCTAGCGCAGGCTCGACTCGACTGCGTTTATCTTTTAGGCGAGCGCGCGCCGGATGTCAGGAGAGGAGCGCTGCGCGGCGGTATGAAGCCGGAACGAATTTTCGTCGGTGCAAGCCACAGCGAAATCGGCCGGCGTTTGCACCGGCATGTAAAGAAAGGCGATTGGCTTCTTGTGAAAGGTTCCCGGGGTATGAAGATGGAATCCATTCTGCTGCAGTTGAAAGGTTTAGAAGCGGGAGAATGACATTGCTTTACTATTTACTCTTCCCACTGCATACAACCTATTCGGGCTTCAATGTCTTTCGTTACATTACGTTTCGCGCCGCCATGGCCGCTCTGTTGGCGCTGGTAGTCTCATTTCTTTTGGGACCGCGATTGATCCGAGCGTTGATACAGATGCAAATCGGCCAGCAGATCCGTGACGATGGCCCGGCTTCCCATGCCGTAAAAGCTGGAACGCCGACCATGGGGGGAGCACTGATTTTATTGGCGCTGACGCTTTCCACCCTGCTCATGGCGGACGTCGCCAATCCCTATGTGTTACTCGCGCTCCTGGCGACGGTGGGGGCCGGCACGGTGGGATTTGCCGATGACTATTTGAAACTCACCCGGAAGAACAGCAAGGGGCTGCGGCCGCTGGCCAAATTGCTCGGTCAGTTTGCCGTGGCTTTTCTCGTTGCAGTGGCGCTTTATTATCTGCCCAGGTTCAGCACTGAAATCAGCATCCCTTTTA
>JBBDNJ010000327.1:0-10797 GCA_040877705.1 Binatia bacterium
CGGATGTAGCGCCGAATCCGCCGGTCCACATGGTCGAGGAAGCGAACGATGGCAGCTTGTTCCGCCGCTGGCGGCAAACACGAATAGATCAATTTGAAATGCTCAGGCCGCAGACTCCACATGTCGGACGTGATCCCGTAAGACCAGCGTTCAGCCTCTTTCGCGAACGCCGGCGTTCGCAACAGATAGTGGAGATAACGGGAATTAACGCCTCCACGGGGACGCTGCACCACGTACGCCGGACTCACAATTCCCCGATAATCGGACACCCCAACCGCACCTTGCCAGGCTCGCATTTTGTTGTAAGCGATATCGCCCGGCTGAACGAGTTTGTAGGCAGACTTGTTGACGTTTGAACTATCCTTCTTTGAGCTGTCTGCCAGTAAGGCCTGCTGCGGAATCACACCCCTCGTGATTGTAACCGAGAGCATTTGTTCTTCTGGATGGTCGCGCTCCTTAACTTCAACAAAGATCGCTCGATTCGGAAGCATGTCCCAATGCTCCGGCATCTTTCCCAGCCACGGCACGCCGGAATCCTTCATCGTCGGATAGGGCTTGAGGTTGGCGATCATGTTCCAGTCTCCGACTCGGCATCGGTAAACAACCGAATGTAGCTTCGATAGATGAACTTCCGGTTGCGTGCCTGTCCGGTAAACTCATGCAAAATATCGAGGTCGACCATTCGCGTAACCAAATCGTTTGCTGCCGGGTAAGTCGTCCCGATCAAGTCCTTAACTTCCGCCACGGAAACGATGGGGTGTTCGTAGAGATGCTCGAGCACGCGATGTCCATTGCCGGCGGCACGGCCGAGTTTCGCGGTGATCGCAAGACGGTGCGCTTCGCGGAGATCGAGTATTCGACGTGCGGTTTCGGTGGCCTGGCCGCTCACCTCCACGATGCCGCGCAGAAAGAAAACAAGCCACTGCTCCCACGTCCCCGCGTCGCGCACGGCTTGCAGTCGGTCGTAATACTCCTGCCGATGCCGTTTGAAGTAATAAGACAGGTAAAGAACAGGCTTCAGCAACGCCCCGCATTCGCAGAGTAAGAAGGTAATGAGCAACCGTCCGATGCGGCCGTTGCCATCGAGGAAAGGATGTATAGTCTCGAACTGGGCGTGAGCCAGCCCGATTTTAATGAGCAGCGGCACTTGAGTGTCGGCATGAAGAAACTTTTCGAGTTCCCCTAAGCTTTGCGGAACCTCGTCTGGAGGCGGCGGAACGAAAGTGGCCTCGTTCAGCGTACAACCACCGGGGCCGATCCAATTCTGACTGGTTCGCAATTCGCGGGTGTAAGATGCGATCCACGAACACCTTTCAGCAACTCGGCGTGGATTTCACGGATTAGCCTGACCGAAACGGGAAGCTCAGAGAGGCGTTTGAGGCCGTGATTCATGGCACGAACGTAATTCACCACTTCATCAACATCTTTGGGCCGATCCGGTGCGAGCACTTGAGCTTCCGCCGCGAGCACATCCTGCAACGAGCTTTGGGTTCCCTCGATCTGACTCGATAGCACGGCTTCTTTTCGCACGTACATGTAAACGAACAGATCCGGATGGGGCAGTGTCTTAATAGAACCGTCGAGCCGCCCCAGGGCGCGGTCGGCTTCGGACAGCACAAACTGGAGCTCACCGCTGATCTGGACTGGAGGATCAGGCGGCAACGACGCTGGGATAAAAGCTCGGTATCCGCCTGGCTGTGTGACGTATCGGCCCGCCCGAGTTGAAGTTGCAGAGCGGGTTTCGGAAGACTCCATATTTAAACGTTCCTTTAACACAGGCACGCCGCGGCTACATAATAAAGGCAGCATTTACTATGGAGGCGCGCTTCGACCTTGTGCAAGCCTGCCTTTCCTTGGAAAATCAACGTACCGCCTCCCCTATGATCTCTGACAGTAGTCCTTCTGTCTTCTTCTCCAGCGCCAAGATGTCTGCGCGAATCTCTTTTAACGAGCGCAGCGGCTGCGCTTTGTAGAAATAGTGCGTGAAGCTGATTTCGTAGCCGGTCTTGACGCTATCGGGGGCATACCAGGCGTCCGGTGCGTGGGGCAGAACTTCGCGACGCAAAAAAGCTTCGATGCCGCCTTCTTCCAGGAGCGGAACTTGCTCGGTGTCGCGGAGATCCGGGTCGGGTTCGTACTCGATGACGGCCGGTTTGTCGTCAATGATGGTTGGATAGAGACCGTGCAATGGATAGGGCTCTACCTTGCTAGCTTTGTGGATTCGCGAGATTACCTCTCTAGCACTCTCATCTTTTTCAGCGAGCACGCTTTGAAGAAGCTTCTTCCGTTTCGTGGTGACTTTCACTCCGTGCTTTTCAGCATCGTCCTCGACCGTGGCTAAGAAAACGTTGAAGTCTGTATGAGGCCCTGCGCCGAGTATTTCGGCGACACGGTCGACGACATTTGCGATTGGTTCCTCATCTGCGTCCACGCAAGCGCTCCGAAACATACGCTTGCGTTGTTCAGCCAGATCGACTCTCAGTCTCAGCGGCCGTTCGACGGTTACTTTCCAATAGCCAAACGCAGCGTTTGGAAAGATCTTTGAGTGTTCGGTCTCCTTGAACGCGAGAAACGTGTCGCAGATGCGCTGGATGTCTTCTTCCGACAGCTCGCAGTTCTTTTTGCCGAGATTTTTCCGCAGCGGCTTGAACCATTGCGTGGCGTCGATGAGTTGCACCTTGCCTTTGCGGTGATCGGGTTTGCGGTTTGTGATCACCCAAATGTAAGTCGCGATGCCCGTGTTGTAGAACATGTTGAGCGGCAGGGCGACGATAGCCTCCAGCCAGTCGTTCTCGATAATCCAGCGGCGGATGTTACTCTCGCCCTGACCGGCGTCACCGGTGAAAAGCGAACTCCCGTTGTGGACTTCAGCAATGCGGCTGCCGAGCGGGGTGTTGTGCTTCATCTTGCTCAGCATGTTCGCCAGAAAGAGCATCTGCCCGTCGCTGGAACGTGTAATGAGCGGGTATTCCGGATCGCCGGCGTGCTCGATGATGAACCGCGGGTCTTTGATCCCTTGTTTGCCGCCCATGCGTTCGAGATCGCTCTTCCAGCTCTTACCGTAGGGCGGATTCGAAAGCATGAAATCGAACTCGCGCGACGGGAACGCATCGTTGGACAAGGTTGAATGCGCCGATCCTCCGACGATATTGTCCGCGGCCTCGCCTTCGCCCTTCAACAATAAATCGGCTTTGCAGATGGCGTAGGTTTCCGCGTTGATATCCTGTCCATAGAGGTGCGTCGCAACTGCTTTACCGTGCTGCTTCGCGAGCTGCTGCAGCGTTTCCTCGCCCACGGTAAGCATTCCGCCAGTGCCGCAGGCGCCATCGTAGAGTAAATATGTCCCGGATTCGATTCGATCCGCGATCGGCAGAAAGATGAGATTGGCCATCAGCTTGACAGCATCACGAGGTGTCCAGTGCTCGCCGGCCTCTTCGTTGTTTTCCTCGTTGAAACGCCGGACCAATTCCTCAAAGATTGTCCCCATCGCGTGATTGTCGAGAGCGGGATACTTGACGCTGCCATCACCGTTGAGAACCGGATTGGGGCTAAGATTAATATCCGGGGAGAGAAGCTTTTCGATCAACGTCCCGAGCGCGTCAGCCTTGGAAAGGCGCGGAATCTGATTGCGAAACTCGAAATTATCGATGATCTCCTGGACGTTGGGCGAGTAGCCGTCGAGATAAGCTTCGAAGTCCGCCTTAAGCTGCTGTTGGCTTGCACGAGAGCGAAGCTCACGCAGGGTAAAGTTGGACGTGTTGTAAAAGGACTGGCCTGCAGCTTGTCTAAGAGCTTGGTCTTGGTTAGTGATGCCGGCCTTGTCGAGTGACGCCTTCATGTCGAGCACGACTTTTTTCGTCGGCTCCAGAACCGCGTCTAGGCGGCGAAGCACCGTCATCGGCAGAATCACATCTCGGTATTTGCCGCGAACGTAGAGATCGCGCAGGATATCGTCCGCGATACCCCAGATAAAATTCGCTATCCAGTTCAGATCACCGTTTGCCATCTTAAGATTGTCCCGGAAATTTGTGGGATCTTACGCGATTAGGCTAGACGTTGCCAAGGGCTGCAGATGGGTCGAACGGCGAGCACCATGACCCAGGGCGGGAGGCAAGACTTTGTCGAGCAATTGGACCTGCGGTCGGTTTGCGTCCGCCGATTATGATTCCTGTCGAGTTCTTTACACCTTCGGCTGCTTCCCCGGTCAATGAACCACTCATAATCCTCTCCCTTCGATTACGCTTTCGAATTCTTCTGCCGGCATTGAATCGCTTGGACGGCCCATGCGGCAAGCTCGTCGGCGTCTTCGATGATGTCCACCGGCACTTGATAGTAACTCTTGAGCGTCTGCTTGGCGTTGGGGCGGAACGGTTTCATTTTGCGCCGGCGATATTCGCCGACCGTCGACTCATCGATTTTCAAATAAAGCCGGCCTTTGTGAACGATGCCGAAGAAAGTTTCATCTCGATACAGTCCGAAGCCGCCGAACATCCGCCGCGCTTCGATCTCGTCAAGCTCGTGAAGCTGATCCAAAACAAAATCTTTGAACGACTCATCCTTGTTATTCATCGTTACTCATTGCGCCTGAGAACTACGGATGCGCGTTCTTAGACATTGGAACGATTGGAACCATTGGAACGACTGGAACCGGGTTTCTCCTGTTATCCGACCGCCAGCGCCAAGACCCCCAAAACCATGGCCGAAGCCGCTACCAACCTGCGGTGGCCGCCGCTCTCCGCAAGCAGGCGCGTTCCCATCGCAGTGCCGATCAGAATACTGATTTCCCGGGCCGGCGCCACATAACTTACCGGAGTAAACTGCATCGCAGTCAGAACCAGGATGTAAGAAAGCGGTGCGAGAACAGCAATCCCGATGGCTTCGAGTCGATGGCCGCGCCATTCCGCCCACGTCTCCTTGCGGTAGCGTAACGCGAGCGGTGTCAGGAGAATTGTCCGTCCCAGGTTTGCTCCCCAGTCTAATATGAGCGGAGGCACGGCGAAACGGCCGACCGCCTGCTTGTCCCATAAGGTATAAGCCGCAATGAACAAACCCGTCACCAGCGCGTAGAACACTGCCGTCTTAACTCCTGTTTGACGCAAACTTTCCGGATTGCTGGTAAGGACGACGACACCTGCGATGATCAGCAGCGCGCCGCTCAGAGCAAGCGCCGACGGCCTCTCGCCCAGCAGCAATATGGCTCCGGCGCTGGAAAGCAGCGGCCCCGTGCCGCGCGCCAGCGGATAGACCAGCGATAGATCGCCGGCGCGATAACCCTGGTTAAGCAGAAGGAAATAGGCGGCATGCAGCGCCGCGCTGCCGGCCATCAACCCTAGTTCCAGAGAGCCGATCTCGAGTTGCGAAACAAAGATGATCCCCAGCGCCACGGGCGTATAAAACACGGCCGATAGAAACGCTACCAACCAGGTAAACGTGACGTGGCCGCTGGCCTTTTTGTTGAGAAGATTCCAAGTCGCATGAATAAAAGCAGCAGCGAGAATTAATATCAAGGCCGAAGCGGTCATGGGAAACCTATAGTCTTTTATCAGAGATGTGTGATGTGTATGAGCTCGAAAATCTTACGGCGAGCCAAGAACGAGCCGCCTGCGTTCTACGTCGATCAGCACGCTTGAATCGATCAGCGTTCCCACGGCGATTCCGGAATTGACTTTTTTTGTCGGATCGCTTTTTCTACCGCATCCCAAAAGCCGGCGTCGGGTTTCGGTAACGAAACAAGCAAGCCCGTTAGATCGGCTCCGGTAAATCGGGGCGGAGTTACAGGAGACATTTCACAGATAAGTTCACCGCCCCGCTCAATGACAAATGCCTCGCCGCCGTAACGAACGCGATTCAGCAAGTCAGAAAAAGTGCGAGCCGCTTGCGTCGCTGATATAGTGCTAGGCCGCTTGCGAGGAACTCGAGCTACCACTTGTGGTCCCGTCTTCCGCGCGATTTTTTGAGGGATTTCATACTAATCTGATTATCTGATTGCTGGTCTCGCTGGCAAGTTGAGGCCATAACTGTGATTCCGACAAAACCCGCGTCATTCTCCGACGAGTCTCAGAACATGAAACTCGCCGGTTGCTGGCTAATTCTCTTGATGCTCAGCCGGTTCAGCAAGAGAATGGAAGTCATTCACCTGACCCTGTGAGGCGATGCTTTAGCCAAGCGAATCGGCCGCCAGAAGAGCAATTTCATTCTCAACACGAATAATTCCGCCGCGCACGATATCGGCGCGCAGGCCGCCGCGATGGATCAAGCCGCGCAGGGCTCCTTTGATCGTGAGTTTTTCCAGGTGCGAGCATGGCTCGCAGAGCCTTGTCCCGCGCAACACCACGTCGCCGACGGTAAACTCGCGATCGATGAGATGATTGAGCGCTATGCCGCGAGTGACGATGTTGCGCCGGGCTTGCGCCGGATCGATCTCAATCTGATATTCTCTTTTCAAAGCCTCGATGGCCTCGACCTCGATCAGAGTCACTTCGCGGCCCGAGCCCGGAGTTTTGCTGTAGCTGCCGGTCTTGCGAAAATAACGATCCCCTTCCAGTCCCTTGCCGGCGATGGCGTTAATTTCTGCAACGGAACTCATCGGCGCGGTTCCAGCAGACGCGATATGAATGGAAACGACGGTGCCTGTCGTGCTCATGTTCAATTCTTCTGCTTGCTTGCCACCAACGCGTTGATCTCGGGGGTCTGCACTCCCTCTTTGAGGGTCGAGACGGTTCCCTTGTCGAGAATTTCCTGCGCCATTCGGCGCGCGCCGCCCAGCGCCGCCTTGAGAAACCCGGACCCATAGCTGACTCGCGCCACGCCCAAGTCCTGCAGTTCACTGACGCTTGGCGACTGCGGTCCGGCAAGAATACTGATCGGCGCCTTCACCTCTTTCGCTATGCGCCCAATAATTTCAGCCGAATGGAGGAACAAGTAAAAGATGCAGTCGCCTCCCGCCTCGGCATAGGCATTACCGCGCTTGATCGCTTCGTCAAGTGCTTTTTTCGGATCGTCGGTGATGACATGAAAAGCATCGACGCGGGCGTTGAGGAAAAACTCGCTGCCAAGCTCGCGCTTCGTTTCCATCACCGCTTTGATCCTGCGCAGTTGCTGAGGAATCTCGACCAGTCCGCCTTTGCTTTTCGCCGCGCCGTCTTCGAGATTCATGCCGGCAACGCCGCGCGCCACTAGCGCGCGCATGGTGTCCTGCACGCCGGCTTCATCGCCGTAACCTCTTTCACCGTCGGCGTTGAACGGAACGCTCACCGTCGCCGCGAAGTTGCCGCTGAGCTCGATAAACAAATCTCGGCTCATCACCTCGCCGTCCGGATACCCCAGCGTGGCGGCGATGCCACCGCTGGTGCCCTGGATTGCCTTGAAGCCCATCTGCGCGAACAGCAGCGCGCTGATAACATCGTAGGCGCCGGGCATGACGAGAATCTCCGGTGCACGAACCAGTTCTCTGAGCCTTCGGCTCTTTTCATTGGCGGTGGCTAAAATTGCGGCTGGAATCGTATCCATAGTCTGCCTCCTCCTAAGGTTTCAAAAGTTCAAGCCGTTCAAGCAGTTCCAGCCGTTCAGTTAAGCCGATGAATCCAGGGGCAGGCGTTGAATCGTTGAACCGCCGGATCGAGCCCGGGGCAAGCCTTGAACTTTTGAACGTTGAACTGTTGAATCATCTCTAATCGATCAAGCCGCATCCTAAGTCGGAAAGATAGAATGAAGCAAGAGCTTGTCGATCCGGGCGAACCCCGTCTTACTATTGCCCATTGGCCGCTGCTATTAACCCCTGTCAGAATCACGTTGCTACTACATTACCTAAAGTCCAGCGTTGACATGAGACGAAGCTATCGGATAGGTTTCCCCCGTAGGCCGCTTGAACAAAACGGCACCCAAACTGCGCAAGGAGGCTATGCCTATGTCAAAGATCAGAGGGATTAGCCACGTCGTGCTCTACGTCAATGACCTGGACAAGATGGTCGCGTTTTACCGCGACGTGCTCGGGCTGGTGAAGTACCGTGAATACACCGGGCGCATGGTGTTCCTGACGCCGGATCCTGACATCGACGACCATCAACTCGCTCTAGCCACGGGACGCGAGGGTAACGCCAAAATCATCGGCCACATTGCCTGGCGCGTCGATACGCCGGCCGACGTCAAGGCGTTTTACGAAAAGTTCAAGGCCCAGGGAGTGCCCATCGATCACTGCGTCAGCCATGCTTACCAGGAGATGGGCAATACGGTCTCGTGCTATTTCCTCGACCCGGAAGGCAACCGCCTCGAGATCTATGCGCTGGTGCCGGAACGCGACGGCGCGCGCGCCAACCGGCCTCTCGATCTGGACAAAAGCGTGGACGAGATCGTCGCCCAGGCAAGCGGGCTCGGTGCGAGCTGACAATTTAGATTGCTTCGCCGTTGGCCAGACAGGTCCGCGCGTCGGCTATTGGGAAGCGTGACGTAAGTAAAACTCAGAAAGGAATTTAAGCTTAATGAAACAAACCTGCTTTGTCTGTCAAAATGTCGACTGTGCGAACCGGGGCTCTGAAGAACTGATGAATGAAATCAAGCATCAGGTTGCCGCCCAATCCATCGATGCCGAGGTGAAACCGTATATTTGCTTCGGCGGCTGCGATTTCGGTCCCAACATCGTGGTTCACCCGCAAAAGATTTGGTATGCCGGTGTAAAAAAGGATGACGTGCCGGAGATAGTCGCTTCTTTGGCAGGCGGACCTGTCGTCAAGCGCCTCGATACGGCGGACGATTCTTTAAAAGAGATCGTCTTCTCGCTACTGGATACCGGCGTCTTTTAGTAAGGTCGCCCGATCTTGCCGTAATTGGGATTCCATTACCCTAGATGAGAGCTTTGGAAAGATACGCAAGATTAGAACGCGAGACCCCCCGCTACAGACCCCAGCTATTGTTTTTGACCTGTTCGCTTTCCCGGTTTTGTCGGCTCTGGCTCTACCGTTGTGATTGGCACGCTGGCACAGGCTTCGCCGGAGGACTCGGAGATTTCACCACCGCCAAAGGCCCGAGCAATCCAGCAAAACCTGTCGCCTTCGGCGCCCGGCGGATCATCGGTAAAATGAGTGACGTCGGGGCCGACGATCCCGACCTCAAGCGAGGTGCCAAGGCCAGCAGCAAATCGATGTAGATGTTGTTGCTGGCCAAAGAACACTCTAGAGATCTACTCATTCGCCGCTGCGACATAGCGAGCTGATAGAGTGTGAATGCTTTGATGTTCGAAGGACTTCTCCTTCAGTGTTGTGTAGTTCATTTCAAACAAGGACCTCTTCGTGCTCAAGCATCGGCTTGATGTTGTTTGACTGAGACAACCAAGGAGTGCGAGAACGACGGTTTCGCTCGAAATAAACCGTCCAGCCAACGGGGGTAAGCTTAGTCACAGGGAAATGTTTTATAGCGTTGCTGTTTGCCCATAAACAAGCCGGCAATCTCAGCAGTGCCCATTTTTTTCGGGATACTTGGATGAGAAGAAAGTTTTGACATTCGTCGCAAAACATTGTTAAGAAAAGATTCGCTGACGCGCGGTCTTCGGTAAAGATAAGCAAATGTTCGACGGAAATTCACGCCAGAAACTTGTTGTAAGAAACGTGCGCAAAGCGTTTCAGAGTCAGCGAGCCAAAGGTGCCATTCAGGTCTTTGCAGAAATATCCTTCGATGTTCAGCCTTCGGAATTCATGTGTCTGGTAGGTCCCAGCGGTTGCGGCAAAACGACTTTTCTCCGCATCCTCGATGGACTCATTCCTTACGATTCCGGAGAAATGCTCCTTGATGGCAAGGCGGTTTTAAAGCCCGGCATCGACAAGGGCTTTGTTTTCCAAGATGCCTCGTTGCTTCCATGGCGCACAGTCATCGACAACATCATTCTCGGGCTTGAACTCCAAGCCAAAGAAAAAAAGTCTGATTCGAGAAGAAAAGCCGAACAGTTTCTGGCCATGGTGGGTCTAAAGGGTTTCGAGCATCACTATCCGCACGAGCTCTCGGGCGGCATGCGACAGCGAGTCAATCTCGCGCGGGCATTAATCGTCGATCCGGAAATTCTTCTCATGGATGAGCCATTCGCTTCGCTCGACGCCCAAACCCGAGAAATCATGCAGGCGGAGTTACTCAAGATGTGGAACCAGTCGAAAAAGACGGTCATCTTTGTAACCCACCAGATCGAAGAGGCGATCTTTTTGGCCGATCGAGTCGTCGTCTTCTCGGCACGACCCACGACGGTCCGCGAAATCGTGAAGATCGATCTGCCCCGCCCACGTGATCTGAGCGTCAAGAGAACTAAGGAATTTTTAGACTATGCGGATCGGATTTGGTCGATCATTCAAGAAGAGGTCCTGAAGTCGATGCGTCGTGAAACCGAGGAAGAAGCGCGATGAATGCACCGGCGCCGGTCCTTCGCTCAACATCGATCTGGTTTTCTCCCAGGCTGATTTCCTTGTACTCCGTGGCCGGCGGCTTGCTGCTCTGGGAAATACTCTTTGATCTCATGGCTCGAACCAGCCTGTTTGAATCCTTGGCGATTGGCCATTTTTTATCGTCTCCGGTTCGAATCGTTCAGACTTTTATTGAACTTTTGTCCCACGGCGAACTCCTGGAACACTGCTATTTCAGCTTGTTGGAATTTGTTTATGGTTATCTTTTAGCCGTCGCGGTGGGAATCCCTCTAGGGGCCTTGATGGCGCTTCGCAGGAAACTCAATCATTTTCTCGATCCGTGGGTTTCTTGCCTTTACGCTACTCCCCGCGTCGCCTTGGCCCCGCTGGTCATGATTTGGTTTGGCTTAGGTATCAT
>JBBDNJ010000328.1:0-10787 GCA_040877705.1 Binatia bacterium
TTATTACAAGAAAGAAGGACAATTACGTAGCGACATAGAGATATCCGACAACCAATCTTTTGATTACTACATATTGCTGAACCGCCGCAGTGCGCTATCGATCAAAGAACGGTCTTTGATAACCGGCCCTGTCGAAACGTACCTTTCTACCCATGTATCCGGCGTTCCGTTGGTGGCTGTCTTTGAATTCAAAAAGCCCGGAACGCAATAGTTGGATCTCGTTTTACACACACGATTGCTTTGTCTGCACTATATCTTTCGCCAAGGCTATACAGTCATTAATCGAATCAACTGCTATCGCATGGGGTTTGAGATCCTTCCGGGAAAACAGAGAAATCGGTGAAATCCCGGTCATACTCGATCATGCGGGCAAGGGGCCGCACCGAGTGCTCTTCCAAACAGTTGCTGGCTGACCGACGCTTTCTGACGGAGACTTGAGGAACTTGTGGCTTAATCCAAATCGATATCTTTGAGCGGTTTGGTAATCGGTTCTTCTTTGGCTTTCTTGAACAGCTCTTGGAATTTCGCTTCGAGTACCTTGGACTTGTTTTTTTCCGCCTCGGCGATCTGCTGATACTTTTCGTTGCGCTTGGTCGCTTCCGCTTTGACGAATTGCGCGGCATTCTTCAGATGATCGACCAGCTGAGGTTTGGCTGGCATTTTATGATCGAGAACAGCGGATAGGCCGGGATCAATCGTTAACATCGCGCTGCAGCAAGGGCAGGTGACTTGGATAGTTTTGGGTGTTTCATCTGACATCATAGGCTCCTTAACAGCTGCGAACGTTTCATCTGTTCAAGCTGTTCAAACCATTCGCTGGATGATTCGCTCGCCGGTTATCGGCTCACTTTCAACCTCGTAATTCGATTTGTTCTCCGTCCGGGCCGGCGAAGACGACGCGGCGCCAACCTTGCTCTCTCGGCTCCCGTGCGGCTGTGTCATGGGGCGGCCGGACCAATTGCACGCCCTGTTTTTGCAGCGTCTCGACCGTTTCGTCGAAATCGTCCGTTTCCAAGCAGAAATGAAAGCCGGTCATGGCGCCGTCCGATTTATGAGTCAACTCCAACACCGTGTCCGCCAATTTGAGATAGGCGATCTGCATTCCGCCCGATGCGGCATGTTGAAAATAGTACTGGAAGCCGAAGTGCTTCTCGTAAAACTGCACGGAACGGCGGAGATCGCTGACGTGGATGGCCACATGATCAATGCGCTTGAACATAATGTGCTCCTTAGCCAAAAGGATAGGCTCTGAAGCCGCGTTTTTGCAAGTCTTCGACGGCAAGTGGAAAAGCCGGAGCGAGAGAGTAAAATAGCGGCAACAAGCAAATTTCTCTATTTATCGCTTTTCGTAAGGATTCATATGCTATTTAAAAGGTCTCAGACGCGCGATGCTTAAGATGAATTATGGGGATGAATTACGAAAACCTCCAGCTCGGAAGTCATATTTCATCTTTCCGCTTTCATCGGTCATCCTTTCTAAGCGTGAGTCTTTTTCAGCAGCCCTGGGGTAACTGATTCGGTGCCCATCTTTCGACTAGTGGACGAGCCGGTTTTCCCGCCGCCGGACTACGCCGATCCAAGCGGACTGCTTGCGGTCGGCGGCGATCTCTCCAGCGAGCGGCTGTTGGAGGCTTACCGGTTGGGAATTTTCCCCTGGTATTCGGAAGATCAGCCGATTCTTTGGTGGTCACCGGACCCGCGCTTTGTCCTCGAACTGGGAGAATTTCATATTTCGAGGAGCTTACGAAAAACTCTTAAGAAGGGCATCTTTCAGGTCACTCTGGATCGTGTCTTTGAAGACGTGATCACAGCCTGCGCGGCCGTGCCGCGCGACGGCCAGAACGGCACCTGGATTACGGCGGAGATGCAGGAAGCCTATATCAATTTGCACGGCCTGGGATATGCCCATTCCGTGGAGACCTGGTTTGAAGGCAAATTAGTCGGCGGAGTCTACGGCGTGTCGCTCGGCAAAGCGTTTTTCGGCGAATCGATGTTCCACCGTAAGACCGATGCGTCAAAGGTTGCCCTGGCGGCGCTCGTGGAGAAATTAAAAAGCTGGGGTTTTCACTTTGTCGATGCGCAAATGACCACTGACCATATGATGACTTTGGGCGCCAAAGAAGTCTCCAGACGTATTTTCCTAAAGCAACTTCATTCAGCCTTGGCCCATTCAACCAAACGCGGTAAGTGGCGTATTAAAGATTAGCATGTGCGCTCGAATACCATTTTCTATACTCCGGAACTAATGGGTTTCTTCGACTCTGCCAAGAACCATCAGAAAAGACTTCTCGGAAGGAAACTCCAAAATCAACAGAATCAAGGCCAGAGCAGATAATAAGTAGTGATCGAGCAGAAAGCGACCCACCAGCCCGAGCACGAGACCGTACACCGCGATCGCTTCGATAATCGCGAATAGCACGATCTTGCGCGTGATATAGGTGGAAACCACCGCTGCGGCGCGTTCTTCGAACCGGCCTTTATGTCCCTCCAAAGCGCGCAGAAGCTTGCTTGTCTTTGCGTCCCTCGAGATCGCTTCCGGGGTGAGGTAGTTTTTCTTCCAATAATAATAGTAACCCAGGTCGATCAGCGTGAGGATCCAAAACACCGCCCTGGCGATTCCCGCGTAAGAGAAACCGCGCGCGAAGTCCGGATTGCTCAAGACGTGGCGGGCGATGACCAGATAGATGGCGATTGAGATCGTAAAGCAACTCCATAGAATCACGGCCGCGCCGCGCTGGTCCGTTAAGATCGTTCTGAACTCGGGACGAATCATTTTTGGTGACATCCTCTCGGGCTTTTTATCATAATTGTTATTATTCTGTCTTGGGTTTGGCCTCGGCGCTTCAAGCGGATCGCGCAATCTTGTCGGATGGAGTCCGTGGTGGTATAGCGGCAATAATGATTCTACGCAGGAGGCGAAATGGCTGAATTCGATATCGTGATTCACGGCGGTAGGTTGATCGATGGCACTGGAAACCCATGGTTCTATGGGGACGTTGCAATCAAAGACGGTAAGATCGCCGGGATCGGCAAGATCAATCCAGAGTCAGGCCAGCGCGCTATTTCAGCCAAGGGCTTCGTGGTTACTCCGGGATATATCGACATGCACACCCATAGCGACCAGCCCCTCGTCGCCGACGGCAACGCCGAGAGTAAAGTGCGCCAAGGGGTGACCCTCGACATTATCGGCGAGAGCCAGACGGTGGCGCCGCTCGAAGGCGCAATTTTGGAAGAGTACCGCCTGGAACATCGCAAGCGCAACGGCATCGAAACCGATTGGACGACTTTTTCAGGTTACTTTAATACAGTGGAGCGCGGCGGCATCTCGATCAACGTCGCCTCCGGGGTTTCGCCGCAGCAGGTGAAGCGGGTGGTTTGCGGTTTCAAAGAGCGACCGGCCAACGCCGCTGAACAAGAGAAAATGAATCGGCTGGTCGCTCAAGCCATGGAAGAAGGCGCGTTGGGTCTCACCGCCGCCTGGCATGCCAAGGGTCCCGAGAGCCCGGAAGAAGTTGTCGAGATGGCCAAAGTGGCCAACCGCTACGGCGGATACTATGGCGTGCACGTCGGCAGTGAAGGCTTCGACATGCAGGAAGAATTGGCGAAAACACTGCGCATCGGCAGGGAATCCGGCATTCCGATCCATGTGTATCATCTAAAGATGCGGGCAAAAGCCAACTGGGGCCGCATTCGGCAGGTCATCGAGCAGCTCGAAGAGGCGCGCCGTGAAGGGCTGGAGATCACCGCCAATCAATATCCGTATACCGCCATGCAGCACCCGTGGCGACGCTTGTTCCCGCGCTGGGTACAGGACGCGCCGGTCAACGAGACGATCTCGCAATTCAAAAGCGCATCCTTCCGCGAGCGCGTGATCAAAGATAAAGAGTTCAATCAATACGTCGACGAGCACGGTGGCTGGGAAGGCATCGTCGCGGCGCGAATGGATGCGGAACCGCTGAAGAAGTTTGAAGGAATGAGGATCGCCGAGATCGCCAAGATTCGCGAACAGGATCCGGTGAGCACTTGCTTCGATCTGATTTACGAAGAAGGCGCGTTCATTCACGGCGTGCATCACACGATGAATGAAGACGACGTGAAGGCGGTCATGCGCGTACCGTGGGTATCGATCGGTTCGGATGGCAGTGCGCTGAACCTGAAATATCCGGGGAAACCGCACCCGCGCAGCTTCGGCACCAATCCGCGCGTGCTCGGCAAGTACACCCGCGAGGAAAAAGTTCTGACCCTGGAAGACGCCGTGCGCAAGATGACCTCCATGCCGGCGCAGGTGCTCGGTCTTAAAGATCGCGGTTTGTTGCGCGAAGGGTTTTGGGCCGACGTCGTTGTCTTGGACCCGGACACAGTGGCCGACACGGCGACTTATGAAAATCCGAAACAATATCCCGAAGGCATCGATTATGTGCTGGTCAACGGCGCAGTGGTCATCGATAACGGCCATCATACTGGCGCGCGACCCGGGAAGATTGTTTACGGGCCAGGCAAGCAGCCCTCATGAAAACATGCGGGCTGCATCTCAGATTGCAAATCTCATATTGCAGAAGGATAAAGCGAAGCTAACAGAACAGTAGAAAGTTGACGTGAGGAGCGATGACAATGGATTACGATTTGCTGATTCGTAATGGTCGCGTGGTCGACGGCTCCGGTTTGCCTTCTTATATCGCTGATGTCGGGATCAACAACGGCAAGATCGTCGACATCGGCCGCCTCAGGAGCAGCGCCGCGCGCACGATCGACGCTGACGGTCTAGTCGTGGCCCCGGGTTTCATCGATCACCACACTCATATGGATGGGCAGATCTTATGGGATCCGTACGGCACCTGCGAGCCGCAGCACGGCGTTACCTCGATCATTATGGGAAATTGCGGACTGGCCCTGGCGCCGGTGAAGCCGGGCGGTGAAGACGCCATCATAAAGAGCTTTGTCCGCGTCGAAGCCATCCCCCGCATTGCTTTGGAAAAAGGAGTGCCCTGGGGTTGGCGCAGCTACGGCGAGTATCTCGACCGGCTCGAAGGCAACGTCGGCATCAATGTCGGCGGCATCGTCGGCCATATCGCGATTCGCCAATATGTCATGGGCGAAGAATCAGTCGAACGCACGGCCACCGCTGATGAAATCGAAAAGATGCGCCAGCTCGTGAGCGAGTCGATTCTCGGTGGCGCGCTGGGTTTCTCGACCAATCGCAATGAGCGGCATATGCGGGAAGATGGCCTGCCCGTTCCCAGCCGGCTCGCCACTGAAGAAGAGCTGCTGGCGCTCTGCGATGTGACACGCGAGTTGAACAGCGGTGTGATTCAAACGAACCACGGGCGTCACTGCGTCGAGCAGATCCCGGAATACGACAGAATTGTGCGGCGCGCGTGCCGGCCGCTCATCTGGCAGAGCGTGCAATATAAAGAGAGTGAGCCCGAGCTGTGGAAGAACATGCTTGACGGCATCGCCGGCACTTTTAATGCCGGTTATCAGGCCTATGGCTTGACTCATACCGTTCCATTGATGCGCCATTTCACCATGAAGGATGCGCAGGTTTTCGATGAATTCCCGGTGTGGAAAAATATAATGTTCTTGCCTGAGGACGCGCGCAAGCAAGCCTTTGGTGATCCGGCGACCCGGAAGAAGATGCGCGACGACATGGCCGAACCGCGGCCGGTCTCGTTTCATCGCAATTGGGCGCGAGTCTTCGTCGAGAAAGTGGTTAAAGCCGAGAATCAGAAATACATCGGCAAAAGTGTCGCGGAAGTTGCGGCGTCACGCAATCAAGACGCGCTCGACGCTTTTCTCGATTTATCCCTCGACGAAAACTTGGATACGACCTTCGAGACCACCAACCGTGGCTTTAATCCCGAAATCATGAGTACGATCATGAAAAGCCCCTACGTGATCATCGGCACATCGGACGCCGGCGCCCACGTGCAATTCGGCGCCGACTTCGGCTACTGCACGACCTTGCTCGGCATGTGGGTGCGCGACCGGCAGCTGATTTCGTTGGAACAAGCGATTCATAAGCTGACTTTCCACGTCGCCTCGGTTTACGGCATCGAAGGCCGTGGACTTTTGCGGCCCGGATTCGCCGCCGACGTAACCGTCTTCGATCCCAACACGGTCAAGGCCTGCGCGCCCGAATGGGCGGATGATTATCCCGCCGGTACCAAGCGGCTGATATAGCAATCTGAAGGAATTTGTCAGACCATCGTTAACGGCAAAGTTATTTACGAGGATGGAAAATTAAGCGGCGAGATGCCGGGGACAGTTTTGCGGGGTACGGCACGCCAGGCATAGCCTGCGGAGATTAAACGAACGCCAACTATCTAACTCCAGATTGAACCCTTCAAATAGATTTATATCCCCGTCGCCAGTGCAGTGATCTTTCCAGAACCTGATTACTCTCAAACGTCGAGATAAAACGCTATACGTTATATCGCTCTGTTGACTACTGAAAATAATTTCAGTAAAGAAACCTTCGGTGCCGTCGGGCGGGTGGTGAGGCTCATGAAGAAATTCTAGAACGGTACGTAGTTCAAGAGCTCAAACCATTCCGAAACGATTTGAACCACTGGAACCGTTTTGAACGGCTTGAACAGTCACGTATTCCGTCGAACCTTGAACTCTTGAATCGTCTTTTTCTTTTGTCGTCTTGAATGACTGAACTGCTTGAACCACTTGAACGGGTTCAGTGGTAGGAGGAGACAACATGGAAGCTGCCAAAACATGTCGACTGAACCCCAATCGTATCTCTGTAAATCAGCCAATACCAACGGCGAGCGTAACCACAACGGCGCCGAAACCAAAGCTACTTGATCAGGTGCGGCAAGCGATCCGCACACGCCACTACAGTCCGAGAACCGAGGAAACCTATGTCCACTGGATCAAACGGTTCATCTTCTTCAACAACAAGCGTCATCCCGCAGAAATGGCGGAACCGGAGATAGCTCGGTTTCTTTCCAACTTGGCAACCGAATCAAGGGTTAGCGGCTCCACGCAGAACCAAGCCCTGAACGCGCTGCTGTTTCTTTATCACCAAGTCTTAGGCAAAGAGATCGGCTATGTGAACGGCGTGGTGCGGGCGAAGAAAACTCCTCGGTTGCCAGTCGTGTTGACCCGTGGGGAAATGCAAGCCCTTCTAAATTATCTCAGCGGTTCTGAAAAAATAATGGCGACGTTGCTTTACGGCGCAGGCCTTCGGCTCATGGAATGTTGCCGGCTCAGAGTGAAAGATATTGATTTCTCACAAAACCAGATCGTTGTACGTGCTGGAAAGGGGGATAAGGATCGTTACACGATGCTTCCCGCGGCAGTCAAAGAGGTGCTCAACAACCACCTCGCCGATGGCAAACGACAACATCAGAATGATGTCGAAAAGAACTTAGGGCGAGTTATGTTGCCCAATGCGCTGGATCGGAAATATCCCAACGCTGGGCAAGAGTGGGGATGGCAATGGGTTTTCCCCGCGACGCGATACTATGTTGACCGCGTAACCGGACGACAGTACAGGCATCATCTTCACGAATCAGTGTTACAAAAAGCCGTGCGAGAAGCTGCTCGCAACGCAGGGATAGCAAAGCCGGCGACGTGCCATTCGATGCGCCATTCTTTTGCGACCCATCTGCTAGAGGACGGATATGATATTCGGACGGTCCAGGAGTTACTGGGGCATCGCGACGTCAGCACGACGATGATCTACACGCATGTTTTGAATCGCGGTGGCCGAGGTGTTCAAAGTCCAGCGGACCGGCTACTGAGAATTTGAAAATGCGATGTCGCCTCGGGGATAGACTGCGGGCCAATAGGGGGATAGGCCGCCACGCCGGCAGCAATTGCCGGAAAACTTGTCTTGACTTTCGAGTCACAAGTGAGCAATACCGTTCAAGAAGTAATCTTGCAAGTCGTGTAGACCGGTCTGGGATAGGCGGCCAGCAACGGCGCGGCCTAAACGGCTCACTTAATAGTTGAACTAAACCGCTTCGCGGTGGCACTTGTTGTGTAACGCCACTACCACTCACTCGCCTTTTTGTTTTCCTTCACCCTTCTGGCTGATTTCAATCATCTGATTTAGCGTAGCTCCCAAATTTAAATCCAAGGAGGATTTGTTATGGGAGCATTACGCGAGAAGATGATCGAGGAAATGAGGCTGAGGAATTTCGCATCGAGGACGCAGAAGTCCTACGTTGCAGCGATGGTGGGGCTGGCGAGGCACTATCGTCAATTCCCGGATCAACTCACCCAGGAGCAGATCCGCACCTATCTGTTGCATCTGCAAGACCGAGGCTTATCTGCCAATTCGCAGAACGTGGCGATCTCGGGGCTACGGTTTTTCTATCAGCAAGTTTTGGGGTGGAACGAAGAGCAGCTGTTTTTGCCGCCGAGAAAAAGGACCTGGCGATTGCCGGAGGTGTTGAGTCCCAGGGAAGTAGAGCGATTGCTGAGTGCCACCGTCAAGCTCAGAGATCGCTGTTTACTGATGACTGCCTACTCGGCGGGGCTTCGGGTAAGCGAACTGGTCCACCTCAAACTCAGTGACATCGATCCAGAGCGTATGATGATCCGCGTGGAACAGGGCAAGGGGAAAAAAGACCGCTATACGATTCTCTCCCAACGCCTGCTCGGCGAGCTGAGAAGGTACAAGCAGACCTATCAACCGGTGATGTGGGTCTTCTTTGGTAAAAACAGAAATTGCCCCCTGGACATCACCGCGGCACAGAAAGTCTACAACCTCGCCAAGCAGAAAAGCGCCGTTGAAAAAGGCAAAGGCATTCATACGTTGCGGCACTGTTTCGCAACGCATCTTTTAGAAGGCGGTGTGGACCTCTGTACCATCAAGACGCTTTTGGGCCATAACTCGCTGCAGAGTACCCAGCGCTATCTGCAGATTCGCCAGCCCAAGCTCGGCTCCACCACCAGTCCCTTGGACCTGCTCGACTTACGGGACTGCTCGCTGTAGCCGCGCACCGTCATGCTGCTGGCCAGCCACAAGCTGGCGGCAGGAGAGAAAGAGGCCCGCCCCGAACTGGCCGACATTTTTCGCCAATACGGGGAGAGCTACCGCCACACGCATCGGTTGCCCGCCGCGCACAAAAAGGTCATGCGGGCTATTGAGGTTTGCCGGACCCAAGAGTTGGGAGGGCATCTGGATCGATGCGACTCATGCGGCTTTGAGCGCCCGGCTTATAACTCTTGCCGTAACCGCCACTGCCCCAAATGCCAGTCATTGGCTAAAGCCAGGTGGTTGGAGAAGCAAACCTCTGAGCTTTTGCCGGTGGGCTACTTCCATCTCGTCTTTACCTTGCCCCATGAGCTTAACCGTCTGATCCTGACCCACAAAAAGATCCTGTTAGCTCTTCTGTTTAAAGCGGTCAGTGAAACACTCCTTGAGTTTGGCCAAAAACGTTTTAGCGGAAAGGTGGGGATCATCGCTGTGCTTCACACCTGGGACCAAACGCTCAAAGACCATTTTCATCTGCACTGCCTTGTTCCTGCCGGTGCTCTGTCTTTGGATCACAGCCGCTGGATTGGAGCACGGCGAAACTATTTGTTTCCCGTCAAAGCGCTGAGCCGGGTGTTTCGGGGAAAGTTTCTGGGCCTGGTACAGCAGAACATCGAGCGAGGAAAAATCGCAGCGGCTACCAATGAGATCCAAGCATTGTGGAAAAAAAATTGGGTCGTCTACGCGAAAAAGCCTTTCGGCTCTCCTCAGACTGTTCTTGATTACCTCGGCCGCTACACCCACCGCGTGGCACTTTCCAATAACCGCATCCTCAACGTCCAAAAGGGCCTGGTCACCTTGAGTTATAGAGATCGAAAAGATGGGGATCGAAAAAAGACCCTCATCCTTGATGCCCACGAATTCATCCGCCGCTTCCTCCTCCACGTGCTCCCCGATGGCTTCATGCGCATCCGCCACTTCGGCTTCTTGGCCAACCGCTGTAAAAAACAGGCGCTGCCTCAATGCCGAACACTTCTCGATCTTGATCCTGCCTTGCCCCACTGCCCCAGCGAATCAAGCAAAGACTTGCTGCTAAAAATCACCGGCGTCGATCTGAATCATTGCCCGTCCTGCCGCAACGGAACCATGATCGTCGTCGGGGATCTGCCCCGTATGTCACGCTCACCCCTATGGGATTCCTCATGACAAAGACTCAACCGCTATTAGGCCTCTTTAACTCTCAACCTGCTGTCTTCGCGGGGGTGTGCCTGTCTGTACGAAAAAGTGGCTGCGAAGCCGCATGGCACCGTCGTATTCACAGAAAATCTATCCGCATCGATCTCAACCTTCACCCACTTGCCGTTGTATCGCTAACAAAGCGCCACGCTCTGCGTTACTCCGGCGCTTTACGATCCCCATAGCCGCAACTGCACAGCTGCTCCGCGGTTTAGTCCAACACGTTTTATCCCCCCGTCGCTCCTCCGGCGATCTATCCGCCGCTTGATTGCTTCCAGGCTTTGGGGGATAAAACGCTATACGTTAGCCGTGGCGGAGTGCCTGTGGTAAAAGTGGTTTGTGGCACAAACGACAGAAACTTCTCTGCCACCTCTCGGAAAAGATGGTGATCTTCCAGCTGGAGTTTACCGTACCACGCTGCGAGACACGGTTGATCGCTTTGGCAAGGGATCGCGGCAGCGGATCGCCGTGGCGCAGCGACTTGAACGAATCTATAGCGTCGCGGTCGGTATGGGCCAATTGGCGCGGTTCGTGGTGTTCGGATCGTTCGTTACCGCCAAGAGGGAGCCGGCTGACGTGGATGTATTCCTGCTGATGGAGAACACATTCGACATGG
>JBBDNJ010000329.1:0-10699 GCA_040877705.1 Binatia bacterium
AGGGAGGTCGCTTTAGGAGCATACAGTCATCAGGAGTTGCCGTTTGAAAAAGTCGTAGAGGTTGTGCAGCCGGATCGAGATCTGAGTTACAATCCGCTGTTCCAAGTATTGTTCGCTCTTCACAATATTCCCCCACCATTGTTGCAACTGCCTGGTCTTAATGCGAGCCCGTTCGAGGTGGACAGCGTGACGTCCCGATTCGATCTGGCACTTGACCTACGCGAGCAGCCGCAAGATCTGAATGGCTCGTTTGAGTACAACACCGATCTGTTCGATGCGGCGACTATCACCCGAATGCTGCGACATTTCCAAACTCTCCTTGAGGGTATTGTGGCCGATCCCGACCAGCGCCTCTCAACCTTGCCTCTGCTGACAAAAACGGAACGGCGACAATTACTGACAGAGTGGAACGGCAGCCGAATAAATCATCTGGGCGATCCATGCCTGCACGAGCTGTTTGAGGCGCAGGCGAGGCGGGCGCCTGATGCCGTGGCAGTGGTGTATCAGGGAAGCCGACTCACGTATCAAGAGCTGAACGAGCGCGCCAACCGGCTAGCGCATTATCTAAGGAAGCTCGGAGTGGGACCCGAAGTCCCGGTCGGGATCTGCATCGAGCGTTGCCTCGAAATGATCGTGGGGCTGTTGGGAATTCTCAAAGCCGGAGGCGCTTATATCCCTCTAGACCCGGCATATCCGAAGGAGCGGTTGACCTTTATGCTGGAGGATAGCCGGGTGCCGGTGCTGTTGACCCAATCGGGGCTCATCGAGCGGCTCCCAAGCAGTGGCGTGAAGGTTGTGTGTCTCGACAGAAACTGGGAAACCATTGCTGAAGAGAGCGAGGAGAACCCTTCAGCCGAAACGACTTCCGATAATCTCGCTTATGTGATCTATACCTCCGGCTCAGCCGGCAGGCCCAAGGGAGTTCAAATCTGCCATCGTAGCGTGTCCCGTCTGCTGGACGCGACGCGCCCCTTGTTCGGCTTTGACGAACACGACGTTTGGACCGTTTTCCATTCTTACGGGTTCGATTTTTCGGTCTGGGAGATTTGGGGCGCCCTTCTTCAGGGGGGCCGGCTGGTAATTGTTCCTCTGCACGTGACTCGATCGCCTGCGGTCTTCCACGATTTGCTACGCGCAGAGGGAGTGACTGTTCTCAATCAAACTCCGTCAGCCATGCGCCAGCTCGTCGAGGCAAGGCGGAAAATTTTGAAGGACAGCGATGATTTGAGCCTTCGGCTTATCATTTGTGGCGGTGAAGCGTTCCCTCGAGAGTTGGCCACTCCGTTATTGGAATGGGGTGCTCCAGTTTGGAATTTTTACGGTCCCACGGAGGCGACGGTCTGGGCAGCAATCAATCAAATAAGATGGACCGGTTCCGAGGGCGAATCAATCCCGATCGGCCGTCCCATTGGCGATAGGCAGATCTACGTGTTGGATTGGAACCTGGAACCCGTGCCAGTAGGCGTGCCGGGCGAGCTGCACATCGGCGGTGCGGGCTTGGCGCGCGGCTATTTCAAGCGCCCGGAGCTGACGGCCGAGAAGTTCATTCCTGATGTTTTCAGTAACGAGCCCGGAGCCCGCCTCTACAAGACGGGAGATTTGGTCCGTTACCTGCCTGACGGCAGTATCGATTTTCTGGGCCGTATTGATAGCCAGGTAAAAATCCGTGGCTTCCGCATTGAATTGGAAGAGATCGAGGCCGTGTTGCGAGAACATCCGGCGGTTTGCGAGTGCGCTGTCATGGCACGTGACGACCTGGTGGACATGAAACGGCTGGTGGCTTATATCGTGCCGAATCGGCAACGAACTTACACCGTAAGCGAGTTACAGAGCTTCCTTAAGGAGAAGCTCCCGGAGTACATGGTACCTTCCGCTTTCGTAGCGTTAGATGCTCTGCCCCTTACACCCAATGGTAAGTTGGACCGCCGCGCGCTGCCTGCACCCGATCAGGCCAGGCCCGACCTGGAGCAGAGTTTTGTGGCTCCTCGCACCCCGATAGAGAAGGTGCTCGCTGAAATTTGGACCGAAGTTCTGCAACTTGAACGAGTAGGCATGCAGGACAACTTCTTTGAATTAGGAGGCCACTCGTTACTGGCCGTCCAAACCATTTCCCGGCTACGTGATGCTTTTGAGGTGGAAATTTCTTTGCGTAGCTTTTTCCGGACACCTACTGTCGAAGGTCTCGCTGAACATATTGAGACAGTTTGTCATGCGGGACAGGGTTTGCAGACGCCGCCGCTTCGGCCTATACCACGGGACCGTGAGATCCCTCTCTCCTTTGCTCAGGAGCGACTGTGGTTTATGCACCAGCTGGAGCCGGATAATCCAGCCTACAACATACCGAAAGCGGTGCGGATGAACGGTGGCCTCGATATAACGGCACTGCAAAAGACTCTTGATGCTATCGTCGCTCGCCACGAGACTTTGCGAACCACTTTTGCAGCCGTGGATGGAATCCCGCGCCAGGTCATTTCGAAGAGCCGGTCGGTGGCGCTGAGTGTGATCGACCTGAGTGAGTGGCCGACTCTAAAGCGCGAGAGAGAGTTGCAACGTTTGCTAAAACAGAAAGCTTTACTCCCTTTCAACTTATCTTCTGATTTGATGCTGCGGGCGACCTTGATCCGGTTGGGAGAGGAGGAGCATGTATTGCTCCTAGTGATGCACCATATCGCATCCGATGGTTGGTCCATCGCCAACTTATGTCGAGAACTCACTGTTCTCTATGAGGCCTTTTACAGCGGCCGTCCGTCGCCGCTTCCTGACCTAACGATCCAATACGCCGACTTCGCTGTCTGGCAGCGCAAGTGGATGCAAGGTGAGGCCCTGGAAGAGCTGCTTTCGTACTGGAGACAGCAGCTCCTAGGCGCGCCGGCGGTGCTACAGCTACCAACGGACCGGCCACGCCCGCCAGTTCAGAGCTTCCGTGGCTCACGCCAATCCTTCGTTCTCTCGAAGAGCCTTAGGGAATCTCTCAAGGCTCTGAGCCGACAGGAAGGGGCTACCCTATTTATGATTCTCTTGGCGGCATTCCAGATATTGCTCTACCGCTATACGAAGCAGCACGACATCGTTGTGGGTACTCCTATTGCAGGCCGCAACCAGACTGAGCTCGAGGGCTTAATCGGGTTTTTTGTTAACGCGCTGCTGCTGCGCGCCACTCTATTGGGCGACCCCACCTTCCGGAAGTTACTGGGGCGGGTGCGGGAAGTAACCCTAGCAGCTTATTCGCACCAGGAACTGCCCATCACCAAATTGGTTGAAGCGCTGCGGCTTGAGCGGAGTCTACGCCACACGTCAATGTTTCAAGTGACGTTCGCCCTCCAAAATAACCCCATGGCAGATATGGAACTCCCGGGGCTAACCCTCAGTCCCATAGAAGTGGACACTGAGACGATCAAGGCTGATTTGTCGCTAACCATGTGGGAGGGGCTACAAGAGTTGAACGGGCGTCTTGAGTACAACACTGACCTGTTCGATGCCAGTACCGTTACTCAAATAACAGCTTACTTTAAAACGTTGCTGGAAAATATTGTGGCCGATCCAGAGCAGCGCCTCTCGCGGCTGGCTTTCTTGACCGAAGCCGAACGGCATGCCGAAACTGATTATCCCAGGAAGTCACTCGTTCAGGAGGCGGTTGGCGATTCCGTCCAGAGGCCAAATGCCGATAGCGAGGGCGTTGAGGAGTCATATCCACTCTCGTCTATGCAGCAGGGGATGATTTTCCATACTCTGTATGCACCGCAGTCGGGAGTCGATATCGAGCAGATGATATGCGCGTTGCACGAAGACCTAAATGTCCCTGCGTTCGAGAAAGCCTGGCAGCGAGTCGAGGAGCGGCACGCCGTCTTGAGAACGAGTTTCTATTTAGATGGCATGGGTGAGCCTCTTCAGAAGGTGCATAGACACGTCAGAGTCGTGCTGAAAGAAGAAGACTGGCGTGGTTTATCTGCACCGGAGCGCGAAGAGCGACTGAAAACCTACCTCGCGGCTGATCGACAGTTTGGTTTTGAGCTCTCTCAGGCGCCGCTCATGCGCCTGGCGCTTTTCCGGTTGGCCGCGGCCGACTACCAATTCGTCTGGACTTTTCACCACGCGTTACTTGATGGTCGATCTTTTCCTTTAGTCCTCAAAGAAATCTTTAGCTATTACGAAGCGTTTTGCCAGGGACAGGACCTACAACTAGAGAAGCCGCGTCCTTATCGGGACCACATCGAGTGGGTGCAGCAGCTGGACTAGTCTAAAGCAGAGACGTTCTGGAGGCAAGCGCTAAAGGGCTTCACCGCACCCACACCGCTGGCGGTAGGCCAGCCGCCGGATAGCCTACCTGAGGCTGTGGAGGGGCGTGCAAAGCAAGAGATACGGTTATCGGCGGGTTTAACGTCAGCGTTGTATTCCCTAGGACAACAACATCAACTAACCCTAAATGCTATGGTGCAGGGAGCTTGGGCGATGCTTTTGAGCCGCTATAGCGGGGAGGAGGACGTTGTCTTTGGCGCCACTCGGGCGTGTCGGCGATCGACTGTTGATAGAGCGGAATCCGTCGTGGGAGTTTTTATAAATACTCTTCCAGTGCGAATAAACGTGTCTCCCGAAATGCCACTGCTGCCATGGCTGAAAGAACTCCGAGCGCAGCAAATCGGTGTGCGAGCGTATGAGCACACCCCGCTAGTAAAGATACAGGAGTGGAGCGACGTGCCTCGAGGAATGCCCCTCTTTGAGAGCATCGTGGTTTTCGAAAACTACCTACTAAATTCAGCTTTGCGCGGACAGGGCGGGGATTGGGAAAACCGGGAGTTTCGGCTCCTTGAACAAACAAACTATCCCCTCACGTTGGCCGGATATTCAGAGCCAGAGTTCTTACTTGAGATTGCATACGATCGGCGCCGCTTTGACGCCGCGACAATTTCGCGGATGCTTGGTCACCTCAAGAATTTGCTAGAAAACATGGCTGCAAATCCCGAGCGGTGTCTTTCGGCGTTGACGATCGTGACGGAAACAGAGCGGCGTCAATTGCTCGTCGAGTGGAACGACACCAGAAGAGATTACCCGACGGGTAAGTGCATCCATCAGCTTTTTGAGGCGCCGGTGGAGCGAACCCCCGACGCTATCGCGGTCGTCTTCGAAAACCAGCGAATGACCTACCGGGAACTGAACGACAAGGCCAATGGCATCGTATTCTCTTTGGCACAAAGAGGCATTGGAAAGGGTTCGTACGTGCCGCTCTTGATGGAAAGAAGCATCGAGGTGGCCATCTCAATGCTCGCCGTCATGAAAGCCGGCGCCGTGTTTGTTCCTCTGGATATTCATTGGCCGACCGAGCGGATCAAAAAGCTCCTGGATGAGCTGAATAGTGAAATTATTCTCGTAAACAAGACTACGCCCTATGACGAAGTGGCATTGGGTCGATCTTTTCTCTTTGTCCATGACGAAGCGGCAAGCGCTTCGACGAGAGAGAATCTGAATATCGATGTGGATTCAGGCGCGCCCATTTACGCCATTTACACGTCCGGCTCGACGGGAACACCTAAAGCAGCCGTCGTACCTCATCGGGGCATTACGAATCGATTCTTGTGGATGAATGAATTTTTCGGACGCGCCAGCGCGGCTGCGGCTTTGCAAACCACACATCATGTCTATGACAGCGCGGTTTGGCAGCTATTCTGGCCATTAATCAACGGTGGAAAGACGGTCATTCCGTCGCCCGGTATGGAGACGGTCGCGGATTACCTGTCTGCCTTGATACAAAGGCATGAAGTTACAATTACGGATTTTG
Organism: Binatia bacterium; assembly: GCA_040877705.1. Lineage (GTDB taxonomy): Bacteria > Desulfobacterota > Binatia > UBA9968 > UBA9968 > WHTF01. The sequence goes on from JBBDNJ010000329.1 coordinate 5,774, forward strand.
TCCCGTCGGTATTCAACACGATCGTTCCTCAGTTGCTGAACAATATATCGCTACGCGAGAAATTGACATCCTTACGTACCGTCATTTTGGGAGGCGAGGAAATTACTCCATCGACAACGTATAGCTTCTTGGCCCATTTGCCGCGTGTTCGTATCATAAACCTGTATGGACCGACGGAAGCTTCAATTGGATGCATCTGCTATGAAGTAACCGGCAAAGAAGGCGGTAAGATCCCAATCGGAAGGCCGATCGCGAATGTGAACGTGTTGATTCTGGACGCAAACAGGAATCTTGTTCCGGCGGGAATTGCCGGAGGGCTCTACCTATCGGGCATGTGCCTGGGGCTCGGATATCTGAAGGACGAAGAAAAGACCAATGCTGCTTTTGTTGAGAATGGATTTCCGGAGATCAGTTACGAGAAGCTCTATAAAACAGGGGACCTGGTCCGCTACTTGCCGGACGGAAATATCGAGTTCCTCGGCCGCATTGATCATCAGGTAAAAATCCGGGGTTTTCGTATCGAGCTCGGCGAGATCGAGGCGGTTTTGCGACAACATCCCAACGTGCGTGACGTTGCCGTTTTAGCCCGACAGGATCTAATGGATGAAAAGTCCGACAATCTAAAATCCAAAATCGAAAATCCAGAATCGAGTAAGCGTCTCGTGGCCTACGTCGTTCTGCGCCAATCTATGGTCACGGCTCATGGTGAACTGCGCGACTTCTTAAGGAAGAAGTTGCCCGACTACATGGTGCCATCTGCTTTCGTTTTCTTGGATGCGCTGCCGCTCACGTCCAACGGCAAATTAGATCGCAAACGACTTTCCGCTCCGGATCACAACACGCCTGAGTTGGAACGAAGCTATGTGGCACCGCGCACACCAGCAGAGGAGTTGCTTGCGGAAATCTGGGGCAAAGTTCTCAACGTGGAGAAGGTCGGCATTCATGGCAACTTCTTCGATCTCGGCGGTCATTCCCTATTGGCCACTCAGGTTATGGCGCGAGCGCGTGAAGCTTTCCAAGTGGATCTACCTTTGCGTGCTCTGTTCGAGGCGCCGACAGTCGCTGATCTCGCCTTGAGAGTCGAGCGAAGTATCCCGCACGCCGGTGACTTTGAAGAGCTTGCCCGGAGTCTGGCCGAGGTGGAAGCGCTGTCCGATGAGGAGATAGAGCGGCAGCTCGAAAAGGAAAACCCATGACTCTCAGGCGCAACACGCAATCAATGGATGAAGGCGACGGCTAAAGAATCATGGAAGGACGAGACGAGACGATCTATCAACTTCTCCGGGCTTGGGCAAAAGACACGCCTGAAGCCATCGCCCTTGTTTCACCCGGTCACGAACCGATCACCTATCGGCAATTGCTCATTCAAACCGATTCGATAATCAAATCATTAAGGGCGATCGGGATCGGTCGTAACGATCGAATTGCAATCGTTCTGCCGAATGGCATCGAGATGGCATCTATGTTCCTTGGAGCCTCTTGCGCCGCAATCAGCGTTCCGCTCAACCCATCATACCGGGAGAATGAAATCGACTTTTTTTTCTCGGATCTTCCTGCCAAAGCTTTAGTAATTCAATCAGGCGCGTACTCAGAAGCGCTTTCAGCTGCCCAAAGGCACGGCATTCCAGTCATTGAAGTCGTTCGAGATCCGGTCGGTGGCGACTGCGATTTTAAACTTGAATGTCCGGCTCCCTCGTCATCCGCGCGCCATCATCTGCCCGGGCCTGACGACGTGGCCTTGGTCCTCCATACGTCGGGAACCACCTCTACTCCTAAAAGGGTTCCTCTCACTCACAGAAATCTTTGCGCGTCTGCCTTTTCTATTCGAAACACGCTTCATTTAACGAGCGGTGACCGCTGCCTCAACGTCATGCCCTTATTTCATATTCACGGTCTGATCGGAGGGCTACTTTCATCTTTAGCGGCCGGCGCCAGTTTCGCTGTAACTACTGATTTCGACAGCGACCGTTTTTTCGACTGGATGGCAGAGCTGAAGCCCACCTGGTACACGGCCGTGCCCGCGATTCATCAGGCCATTCTGAGATCTGGGCGAGATCGAATCGAGAGGGCCAAAGAAAGCCGGCTCCGTTTTATCCGCTCTTCGTCCGCTCCGCTTCCTCGTCAGTTTATGGCGCAATTGGAGGAGGTCTTCAAAGTTCCGGTCATCGAGGCTTACGGCATGACCGAAGCTTCCCATCAAATCACCAGTAATCCCTTACCGCCCTCTCAGCGCAAAGTTGGGTCCGTCGGTGTGCCGAGCCACACCGAAGTCGCCATTATGGACGAAGTAGGAAACGTTTTGGCAGCGGAGAAGAGAGGTGAAATCGTCCTTCGCGGGGCAAATGTGACGGCGGGCTATGAGCCTAATGAGGCCAACACCGACTCGTTTACTAATGGCTGGTTGCGTACCGGGGATCTAGGATATTTCGATTCCGACGGATACCTCTTCTTAACCGGGCGCCTAAAAGAAATCATAAACCGTGGCGGCGAAAAAATCTCGCCACGCGAGATTGATGAAGCTTTGCTCGATCATCCCGACGTTTTGCAGGCGGTGGCCTTCGCAATACCTCATGCGTCTCTGGGCGAGGATATTGCGGCGGTGGTTACGGTGCGTGACCCAATACAGACGACAGAAGCGAGTATTCGCGATTATTTGACGGGCCGGCTAGCTGCTTTTAAAGTGCCTGCTCGCCTGCTGATTGTCGATGACATCCCCAAAAGTCCAACGGGCAAGATGCGGCGGTCGACCATGGCCGAGACATTCGCCGAACGACTGCAGGGTGGTTTCGTGGCTCCAAGAAACAATTTAGAGGTGCTCGTCGCCAGCATCTATGCAGAGGTCCTGGAAGTCCCGCAGGTCGGCGCCAACGATAATTTTTTTGCACTGGGCGGAGATTCTTTACGCGCTATGCAGGTGATATCTCGCGTTAGGTCGATGTTTGCCGTTAATTTGCCCATCGCAACTTTGTTCGCGAAAACGACCGTGGCGGAGCTTGCGGAAGACATTGCCGCGTCAGTGGAAGCTCTCGATGAAGATTCGAGAGAAGCAATCTGCGCAACTTTGAGAGAAGTTTCAGGTATCCACTCTCACCATACTTTACCGCTAAAGTAGACCACCACGAGTACTAGTGACGATAATGAAAGGGGATTTTTTCGACAACAAGTCGGATGAGCTTGCCGGCCGAATTGCCGCACTACCGTCGGAGAAGCGGAAGTTAGTGGGGCAGAACCTGACCCGAAAACTGGTGGACGGTCATACGTCGGTTGCGCAAAGTTTAAAGAGACTCGGTATCACGCATGTGTACTGTGTTTCTGGTACGCCCATCCGAGAAACTTTCGCACAATGTGGCGAGTTGGGGATTCGCCTTATAGGCGTTCGCCATCAACAGGCTGGAGTGATGATGGCCCTCGCTCAGAACTATATAACCGGCCGACTGGTCGCCGTGTCCATTCTGTCCGCCGGTCCAGCGGTGACCAACGCAGCCACGAGTATTTTAGTCGCCAGAGACAATTGTTGGCCGGTTATCGTCTTAGGCGGCCGAAGGCCACTGAATATGCAAGGGATGGGATCTTTCCAGGAGCTCGATTCCGTTCCTATCTACAAGTCGATAACAAAATGGTCGGCGCTGGTGGAGTCAACTTCCAGCATTCCGGCTTGTCTGGACCGCGCATTCAAGATCGCCGTTAGCGGGCGTCCAGGGCCTGTTTATCTTGACCTGCCCGAGGATGTGCTAACCGGATTGGCGAGCCCGTCCGATCTTTGCTTTCGTGAGCCCGATCATTGTTTCGACCCTAATGTCAACGCAAGCAGGCAGGCAGCGGATATTTTGCTATCCGCCGAGCGACCGGCAATCGTCATCGGCAAAGGCGTCCGGTGGTCTGCGCCTTATCCAGAGCTAACCCGCTTGGTGAACGAGTATGCGATTCCGTTTATCACTTCTCCCATGGGTCGCGGATCCCTGCCCGACGATCATCCACTTTGCTGCAACGACGCCCGACACCTTCTAATATCCAGGGCTGATGCCGTCCTTTTGTTAGGAGCGAAGCTGGATTGGTCGTTTCGTTTTGGCAGCGAACTCGCTCCGGATGTTAAGCTAATCCAAATCGATATTCATGCTTCAGCGATAGGTATCAACAAAACGCCGACGGTTGGGATCGTTGGCGACGTCAAAGAAGTTTTGCAACAGATCCTGACCTCTATGAGTAACACAGATCGGTATCAAAGAAGGGAGCTGGCTCTGTGGCACACGGCATTGAATGAAGAACGGGCAAGAAAAAGATTCAAGTTGGAAGCGCTGATGAACACCGAGTCTCTTCCCATAACGCCATACCGCATGTTGAAGGAAATTCGTGATTGGTCGCCGCGCGATGCTATCTGCATACTCGACGGCAACGTGTTCATGGCCGCGGCACAACAGGTCCTTCCAACGTATTTGCCGGCATCGAGGATTACTGCCGGAAGTAATGGTTGTTTGGGGGTCGGTATCCCGTTCGGGATCGGAGCTAAGCTTGCTCACCCTGATCGTCTCGTGATCGTCATCTGTGGCGACACGGCCTTCGGATTCAATGCCATGGATATGGAGACTGCTGTCAGGCACGGAGTTGCTGTTATCGTCGTTGTAGTCAACAACGACGGTAATTGCGGTGCGCTTATGCAAAAAGCTTTTTTCCCGGCGGGCAGCGAGCGCGTAACGATGTATGAGCCCGGCATACGCTATGAGAACATCATGAGCGCATTCGGTGGTCATGCCGAATTTGTCGATCGTCCCGAACAATTGCAACCGGCTTTGAGTCGGGCGGTGGCGTCAGGTAAGGCTGCCTGTGTAAATGTACAAGTAGATCCTTACGCGCCTTATCCGAAAGATTGATGAGTTACTTAGTACTCTGGTTCATAAGTTCACTAACGTATTTTGAGATTAGGCAGCG
>JBBDNJ010000330.1:0-10656 GCA_040877705.1 Binatia bacterium
CTGTTCCTCTTTGCGAGGCTTGCTATAAACTACGTACCAATCACGTTGCAGACTCTCCACCCTTTACACCTCTCCGATGTAGGGAGTGAGCAAGCACAATGCCAGTGCCCCGATTATTTGCGATCATGTGGATTATAAAGAAGAATATTGCATGGTAGATGAACTCCAATCGACTTTTCTCAAATTGCGCTCACGATCAAATCGGCCAAACGAGGCGCATTTCATTCCGCTACTCGATAAAAATTGAAGAGGGTACTGGGCCGATTGACCTGCCCGGATCCTCGCGCCAGTGGTGGCCGATCGGCCACATATGGCGGATTTTTTAGTTAGCGCTAAAATCATCGCGGGTGCAAACTTCTATTTCTAAGATAAGTTAATGTTAAATATGTTTCAGCCGCGTTAAATCAGTGACGAATCGAGCATGAAACTCGGCCGTCGTTCTTCTCTCGGATCGGTTTCGCTATCCGATAAAAATGAATCCTCCCTGGGTTGCATAGAAATGGGTTGTGGTTATTATTAGGAATCCGGTGGGCCGCCTTGCTCTGTACAATACAACGATGAGGAAAAGTTCCGTGAACTCATCAGCTCATTCGTACCCCGAAACATAGTCTGACCCATGCCGCCGCCGACTGCCAAAGCGCTACTGCATCAGATCGCCCGCCTCTACAACATTCAAACCGCGTATAATGATGCGTTTGGTCAATGGGTCGAATCGCCCCCCGAGGCGATTCTTTGCGTTCTAAAAACACTCGGAGCGCCGGCGGAAAAAATCGACGATCTCGCCGATGCGTTAAGGCAACGCCGGCAGCGGCTATGGCAGCGTTGCATCAATCCCGTGCTTATCACTTGGAATAGCCGCCCGCTAACGTTCACAGTACGTCTGCCGATCGAACTCGCCGAGACCACGGTGAAATATCAAATTGCCTTGGAAACCGGTGAGTTGCTCGACGGCGAATGCCACGAGAGAAACATGACTCTGCCGGCCCGTGAAATCGAGGGCATGCGCTATGTAACGCGGCGGCTGGCTCTGCTCGAGAAACTGCCCATGGGTTACCATCGTCTTCGGCTACATGCGGGCGCGATCTCTTGCGAGGCCCATGTGTTCTCTTCCTGGCTGCACACCTATGCGCCTTCGGGTAGCCCCAAACGGTGGGGCATCTTCTGCCCATTGTATGCGCTGAACTCTGAGAGAAGCTGGGGCGCCGGCGATCTCGCCGAACTCGGCGCCATGATCGACTTTACGGCGCAAATGGGCGGCGATGTGGTTGGCACATTGCCGCTGCTGCCGGCGTTTCTTGACGAACCGTTCGACCCGAGCCCCTATGCGCCAATCAGCCGGCGCTTCTGGAATGAATTTTATCTCGACATCACTCAGGTGGCCGAATTCCAACGCTGCCCCATCGCCCGAGCTATCACCGAATCAGCGGGTTTTCAAAGCGAACTGCAGCGCGCGCGGGCCGGGCGATTTATCGACTATCGCCGATTGATGGCAAGCAAACGCCTTGTACTAGAAGAACTTTTGCGATGTTTTCTGGATCAGAACTCCCCACGGCAGGAGAGTTTTGACCATTTCGTCGAGACCCATCCGTCCGCGCAGGATTACGCGGCCTTTCGTGCCAAGGTCGAGCGGGAACGAAAAGTCTGGCAGCTTTGGCCGGCAGCGAACCGTGACGGCATGTTAGCTGCCGGTGAGTTTGACGAATCCGTCAAGCAATACCATCTCTATGTCCAATGGCAATGTCATGAGCAAGTGACCGTTCTGGGTGAGAAGGCCGAAGCATCTGGAGCGAAGTTATACCTGGATTTTCCACTAGGGGTAAATCGCGACGGCTACGACGTTTGGCGCGAGCCGTGCGCATTCGCGCTCGATGCCAGCGGCGGCGCGCCGCCGGATAAATTTTTCAGCAAAGGGCAGAACTGGGGCTTTGCGCCGCCACATCCCGACGGTCTGCGGGAACAAGGGTACCGGCATTATGCCCAATGCCTGCGGCATCACATGCAGCCGGCCGGTATGCTTCGAGTGGATCATATTTTAGGACTGCACCGCCTCTACTGGATTCCGCGGGGTTTCGCCGCCAACGAAGGTGTTTACGTTGGTTATCGCGCGGAAGAGTTTTACGCCGTTCTCAGCCTGGAATCGCACCGTCATCAGGTTCAGATAGTTGGCGAGAATCTCGGCACAGTGCCGGCTTATGTGAATGCCGCGATGGCCCGGCATAATGTGATGGGCATGCGTGTCGGGCAATTTTCGGTTCACACGGATCCGCAAAAAGCTTTCGAAGAAATTCCAGCCAAGACGATTGTCAGTCTCAATACTCACGACACCCCGACTTTCTCAGGGTTTTGGAATGGCAGCGATATTCAGGACAGAATCGACCTAGGACTCCTCGTGGAAACACAAAGTGTGGCCGAATACGGATACCGGGCGGCGCAGAAGGACGCTCTGATTCAATTCTTAAAAGCGCGCGGTTGGCTGCGCCAAGACTCCGACTGGACCGATACGGATATCTTAAAAGGATGGCTATCTTATCTGGCGAGCGGCGATGGTGAGCTTTTGTTGGTTAATTTGGAAGATCTCTGGCTGGAACCTTTACCCCAGAACGTTCCGGGCACCTGGGAAGAACGGCCCAATTGGCAGCGCAAAGCCCTGCTAACACTGGAAACGATAAGGCAACATCCAACTGTGATTGAGGTTTTAACCGCGGTAAACCGGCTACGCCAAGGAGACAAAGCGAATAATGTCTAACGGGTTCAGTCTGATCACCGTAAACAACGAAGGGATACGTAAAGAAAGCTGCGACCGAACATTATGAAAATTGCCGTGATCGCATCGGAGATTTGCCCCTTCGCTAAAACCGGAGGCTTGGCCGACGTCGTTGGAACTCTGTCAGCGGCCCTCGAACGGCTGGGCCACGAACTTTTTTTAATCATGCCGGCCTACCGCTGCGCGCTCCAGGGCGGCTTCTCATTGGCGGACACCTCGATGAGACTATCCGTGCCGATTTCAGATCATGAGGAGAGTGCGGGAGTAGTCAAAACCAGACTGGGACAAAACATCACCGTCTATTTGATTCGCGCCGATCGCTATTTCGATCGCGAGTTTCTTTACGGCCCTACCCAGGGCGATTATGACGACAACATTGGACGATTTGTTTTTTTCAGCCGTAGCGCATTAGAGATTTTGCGACGTGAACCCGTCGATATTGTCCACTGCCATGATTGGCAGACGGCTTTGGTACCTGTGTTTTTAAAGGCCCAAGGCTTCCGATATCCGGAGCTCGCCTCGGCGAAAACAGTCCTGACCGTGCACAACCTCGGCTTCCAGGGAGTTTTTTGGCGACTTGACTGGCACCTCCTGAATTTGGACGATAGTTTATTCACCCCGGAATACTTGGAATTTTATGGAAATTTCAATCTCCTTAAAGGGGGATTGATCTTTGCCGATAAGATCACCACCGTCAGCCCCACCTACGCCCAGGAAATCATGAGCATCAAGCAGGGATTCGGATTGCAGGGAGTTCTGCAAAACCGAGCCGGCGACCTATCGGGAATCTTGAATGGCGTTGATTATAGCGAATGGAATCCCGCCGTCGATGCACTGATCGCCGAGCGCTATAACGAACAAAATCTCGACGGCAAATCGATCTGCAAAGAGAGCCTGCAGCGCGCCATGGGCCTGGCAAGAAATACTGATCGGCCGCTATTCGGCATGATTTCACGGCTGACGTCGCAAAAAGGATTTGACCTGGTTGAGAAAGTCTTTGGCACTGTTCTAGAGCAACATGCGCAGGTGGTGCTCCTCGGCAGCGGTGAAGCACGTTATCAGGAGTTTTTTAGGCGCGCGGCGGCCGAATTTCCGGACAAGGTTGCGGTTCGCCTCGGATTTGATGAACGTCTGGCGCATCAGATCGAGGCCGGCGCTGACGTTTTCTTAATGCCATCGCTTTATGAACCCTGTGGATTGAATCAGATGTTCAGTTTAAAATATGGTACAATTCCGATCGTCCGAGCGGTTGGCGGCCTGCGAGATACCGTAGAGGACTGCAATGCGGAAACATCAGCCGGCACGGGGTTTGTGTTCGAGCGCTATGACGCTCTGGAACTCTTAAAAACCATTGATCGTGCTTTGCTTCTATTTGGCGACAAAAAAGCATGGACAGCCCTCCAGCGCAGGGCAATGAGAATGGATTTTTCATGGGATCGATCCGCGCAGGCCTATAGCAATCTATACCGGCAACTTTCGCCTTAAAGGGGGATGACGCGGTTCGATGATGTACGTTTTAGGTGTCGTTTTAGCCGGCGGTAGAGGAGAACGCCTTTCTCCATTGACGCAAGACCGGGCCAAGCCCGCGGTACCTTTCGGCGGCAGGTACCGAATCGTAGATTTTGTTCTATCCAACTTTGTCAACTCGGGTATTCTCTCGATCTACGTTCTCACGCAATTCAAAGCGCAATCCTTGCTCGAACATCTGGACCGAGGTTGGCGCAGCACCGATTTTCTTGGCGAGCATTTCGTAACCGCGGTGCCGGCCCAGATGCGCATGGGACGCGAGTGGTACCAGGGCACTGCGGACTCGGTGTACCAGAACTTGTACTTAATCGAACGGCACAACCCGAAGCTCGTGGCGATTTTCGGCGCCGATCACATCTATCGAATGAACATTCGCCAGATGATTGACGAGCACCAGCGCAAAAACGCCGAGACCACCGTAGCGGCGCTGCCGGTAAGGATTACAGAAGCGAGCCAATTCGGGGTAATCGAGGTGGACGCGGATTGGCGCATTGTCGGCTTTGATGAAAAACCGAGCCGGCCCAAGTCGATTCCGGGCGAACCGGACTATGCGCTGGTGTCAATGGGTAACTATATTTTCAATACCGATGTGCTCGTTTCAGCTCTGGTGTCAGACGCCAAGAACGATTCGAGCGCTCACGATTTTGGCCATAATCTCCTGCCGGATCTGATCAACGATCGAAAGGTTTATGCTTATGATTTTCGCAGGAACCATGTGCCGGTTCCTTTCAAAGGAGAAGAAGCGAGTTACTGGCGCGATCTCGGAACGATAGAAGCCTACTACGAGGCCAGCATGGATCTATGTTCGGTCGATCCTTCTTTCAATCTTTACAATCGCAGTTGGCCGCTGCGCACGGTCGCATTCGGCGATCCACCGGCCAAGTTCGTCTTTGATTGGGACGATCGCAAGGGGATGGCCGTAAACTCCATCGTCTCCGAAGGAACCATCATCAGCGGCAGTTTGGTACGGAGTTGCGTGGTCGGTAGAAATGTACGGGTACATAGTTATAGCCAGATCGAAGATTGCGTAATCATGGACTGGGTTGAAATTGGCCGGGGCTGCAAAATTCGTCGTGCCATTATCGACAAGTCCAACGTCATCCCCTCGGGAACTCAAATCGGCTACGACACAGCAAAAGATGGTGAACGTTATTTCGTTTCCGAAGCCGGTATCGTGGTCGTAGCGCGAGGAGAACGCAAAACCGACTGGATTATGACCAACCCCTGAGTACCGGAATTGCACGGGCGAATCGGCGTCCAGAATAAACGCTCTTCTGCGACCGTCAATTGTTTCGCATATTTTCTTCGATGCCGGTAAACCGCGCCGGCTGCGCCGCGCTCCTATTTTTTAGATGGGAACTGTATGGCCTGCATGGCGCGCTGCGGCTACGCCGGAACGAAGGCTAGCTTCGAGCCGCCATTAAAACGAGGATCGACACTCCATGGAACGTTACGTCTGCATTCATGGGCACTTTTATCAGCCGCCGCGGGAAAATGCCTGGCTTGAAACAGTTGAGTTACAGGACTCCGCCTACCCCTATCACGACTGGAACAAACGCATCACGGCTGAATGCTATGCGCCCAATGCCGTGGCGCGAATCCTGGACAACCAAAGCCGGATCGTTCAGCTCGTTAATAATTATGCCAAAATCAGCTTTAACTTCGGTCCGACCTTGCTTCACTGGCTGGAAACCCAGGAGCCGGAAGTCTACCAGGCGATTTTGACAGCCGATCGGCAGAGCATGAAAAATTTTTCCGGCCACGGATCGGCCATCGCCCAGCCCTACAATCACACCATTCTGCCGCTCGCCAACCACCGCGATCGGCGCACACAAATTCTGTGGGGGATTCGCGACTTCGAACTCCGGTTCAAGCGCAGGCCCGAAGGAATGTGGCTGCCCGAGACTGCGGTGGACCTTGAATCGCTACAAATTTTGGCGCAAGAGGGAATCCAATTCACTATCCTCGCGCCCCATCAGGCAGCGCGGGTGCGGCGCACGGGCGCTCGGCTATGGCAAGACGTTACGGGAGCCAAGATTGATTCCACGCGGCCTTACGCACAACAACTTCCTTCCGGTAAAACCATCGCGTTGTTCTTTTATGATGGACCCATTGCCCGCGCCGTCGCTTTCGAGGGTTTGTTGTCGCGGGGCGAACATTTTGCGAACAGACTCGTCGGCGCGTTCTCGGATAAACGGACCTGGCCGCAGCTGGTTCATATCGCCACCGACGGCGAGAGCTATGGCCATCATCACCGGTTCGGCGATATGGCCCTCGCTTATGCCTTACACCATATTGAGTCCAATCATTTGGCGCGACTGACGAACTACGGCGAATATCTCAAGCGGCATGCGCCGACGCAGCAAGTTGAAATCATCGAAAAAACTTCATGGAGTTGCTTCCACGGTATCGATCGCTGGTGGAGCAACTGTGGTTGCAATACCGGCGGGCGGGCGGATTGGAATCAAGAATGGCGAACACCGTTGCGCAACGCGCTGGACTGGTTGCGGGATTCATTGACAGGTCCTTTCGAGACAAGAGGCCGCACGTTTTTCAGAGATCCGTGGGCAGCGCGAAACGATTATATTGATGTCACTTACGACCGTACGCTCGCCGCCATAGAGAATTTCTTTGCGCGTCACGCGATGGGCCCGCTCGATGCCGGCGCTCGAACAACCGCGTTAAAACTGCTCGAGCTCCAGCGTCATGCCATGCTGATGTACACTAGCTGTGGTTGGTTTTTCGATGATCTCTCGGGAATAGAAACTGTTCAGATCATCCAGTACGCAGCGCGGGTCGTGCAGCTCAGCCAAGAACTCTTCGGTGAATCTGCGGGATCTCAGTTCGTTCAAAAACTAGCTCTGGCGAAGAGCAACGTAATTGACCGCGGCGATGGACGACAAATCTACAACGAGCTTGTGCGCACGGCGATGGTCGACTGGGAAAGAATTGGCGCCCATTATGCGGTTCGTTCGCTGTTTGAGAGCTATCCCGATGAGGCCGCGATTTACTGCTACCGGGCGCAACGAGAAGATTACCAATTTTTCAACGCCGGCACGGCGAGACTAGCGGTAGGTCGGGTGAAACTAACGAGCGAAATCACCCGGGAATCATCGCGGGTCAGCTTTGGCGTTCTGCACATGGGCGACCATAACGTCAATGGCGGTGTGAAGGAGTTCATGGCCGATGAAGTTTATCAGAATCTCCTGGGTGAACTCGTAGGCCCCTTTAGTCACGTTGACTTCGCCGAAGTGATTCGCGGTATGGATCGTTACTTCGGCGAATCAAACTACTCGTTGCGATCGCTTTTCCGAGAAGAACAGAGGACAGTGCTTGACAGGGTTTTAGCTGCCGCTCTGGCGCAGACTGAAACGCTATATGGCCAGATCTACGAACAACGGGCACCCGTGATGCGCTACCTAACGGATCTCCATATTCCGCTACCCAAAGCCTTCAAAGCGGCGGCTGAATTCGTTCTTAATGGCAACTTGCGACGAGCATTGCAAGACGAGGACATAAATCCCGAACGCGTGACGGCATTACTGGAAGCGGCAAAAATTGAAGGGGTCATACTGGACACAGCCACATTAGAATTCGCTTATCGGCAAAACCTGGAACGCTTGGCCGATTATTTGGCCAAGACACCTGCTGAGATCCCTCTGCGGCAACTTGATAAGGCCGCCGTCCTACTCGCTACCCTGCCCTTTCCTGTTAGTCTGTGGAGGGTGCAGAATATTTACTATGAATTACTTCAAACAGTCTATCCGAAAATGCAAAAGCGAAAAACGGATGGTGATGTGCCAGCGCAACAGTGGGTAAGTTATTTTGAAGGTTTAGGCCAGAAGCTCGCAATCAAAGTACCGGCATAAGCGGCAACTTTTTCTTCAAGCGCGCGGTTATCAGATGACGTCCGATCCTAAAGCCGCTGTTCTATTTTAGGCCAAAGTATGACCTGGAGTTACTGCCAAATAACGTCGCGGTCGGTAATCTCAATCTCTTCGGAGGAAACCAGAGAAGTCGTTCCATTATCCCACTGAACATTCACGAGTTGTCCCCCTTCGCCCTCGAGCTCGTAGACGATCGTTCCCTCGGTGGCGATCCCGACGGTGCCATCGCTGTCAAGAATTTCCTGGGCTGCCCGACACCGGACACCCCGCAAACTGACATCAATCATCTCACCCCCACTAATGGTCGATCTTCAGTGGCGCGTTTACCTTTTATAAACGGATTTCTTCCAGAAGTGGGCACTCTAACCATGAACGAAGTCCGAAATCAACCCACGTTTGAGTTTGATAACCGGATTGGCACGCAGTCAATGACCGACCAAACTCATCGATGCAAGTAGGGAGACTGACTGCCAGTTCGTCCGGCATCGCGGCGTCGGGAAATGGACGCCCGCCTCTACTCGAACCGGATCAATCGGAAACTGCTAAGCCACCAGAAATAAGCGGAGATCCATCACATTTGTGAACGTCGGGCCGGTTATGAGTAAATCATCCGTCACCCGGAGGAAATGATAGGAGTCGTTTCTGTTGAGATATTGCCGCGCGTCAAGGCCGCTTTCATAACCTCGCTGGATTGTGCCACCGTCAACGATCCCTCCCGCCGCATCGGTCGGACCATCGGTGCCATCCGTGCCTGCGCTGAGAGCTACGACACCCTCCAGGCCGCTAATCTCAATGGCCGCGGCGAGGGCAAATTCCTGATTGCGACCGCCCACACCGTTTCCTCTGACAACGACCGTCGCTTCTCCGCCGGAGATTATGCACGAAGGTCGCGGTATCGGATTTCCGAAACTATAAACTTGTTTGGCGATGGCGGCATGACCGATGGCGAGAGCCACTGCTTCTCCATCAACAAAGGTCGACAAGAGAAGAACATTGTATCCCAAAGTTTCCGCCTGTTCCTTCGCCGCCAGCAGCGCCAGCCGATTATTGCCGATAACGACATTGCACAAGTTGTCAAACACCGCATTGCCGGGTTTCGGAGTTTCCTCGATCTCTCCCCTACGGCCTTTTTCCATCAGCGTCGCTACCGAGCCGGGAATTTTATTTCCCAGACCGTACTTATCGAGGATAAGCTGGCAATCAGAGAATGTACTTAAATCCGGCGCCGTGGGACCCGAAGCAATGGTATCAAGCGGATCGCCTACTACGTCTGACAAAATCAACGAAACGAGAGCCGAGGGATAGGCCAGCCGGGCCAGGCGCCCGCCCTTCACTTTAGACATATGTTTTCTGATGGCATTGATCTCTCGGATCGGTGCGCCGCAGTTCAGCAAGAGCCGCGTTGTTTGTTGTTTATCCCGCAAAGACAGATTTTCAGCCGGGCACGATAGTAACGCCGATCCGCCACCCGAAATCAGACATAACACTAAGTCTTCGCTCGTTGTCGACTGCGCTAAATGTATCAAATCTTCCGTGGCACTTGCGCCATTTTCGTCCGGGACCGGGTGGCCGGCTTCGACGATTGTAACTTTGGTTACTGGGACCGAATGTCCATATTTTACGATGACAATTCCGCCGCAAATCGAATCTCCTAATAACTGTTCGAGCGCGCGAGCCATTTTAGCCGAACCTTTGCCGGCGCCGATGACATAGAGATTTCGATAGTTGGAGAGGGAATACAAACAGCCGTCGATATCGAGAACATCACCATGAAGTCGGACATGCCGTAATATTGCTTTTGCCGGGTCCGCGGCCTCTAGGCCGGCGTCGAATATATGTCGTGCATCCTGCCGCAGCTGCCTTAGTGATATCATCGCCCCCACTATAGGAGATGTATCAGAAAGCAAAAGTCTTCTTGAGCAAAATGCGTCGGGAGACCTTCACCGCCACAGCTATCTGCGGCCGAAATTTCGGATGTCGAGGAAGCGGTAAAAAGGAAAAACTTAGAAAAGCTTGAAGCCGCCAAAGCCATACTCTCCTATGGCTTTACCGGTAGAGGCGTCAAAAATGTCGATGAGCATGTTTTTTTCAGGATGGCCGGCAAGGAAACGGGAAAAAATCTCGATGAATTGTTCCTTGTCCTCACGACCCGCTTGCATGAAACCTTCGCCCACATAGAGTTTGTGCGGTCTTTTACTGCTGTCTAATCGAACCCAATAACGGAAGCCGTTAGATCCGACTTGATCCAGCCATTTTCTATATTCCAAAACACGGGTTTCAATTTCCTTAAAACTGAAACTCTGCGAGTTAGCAACACCTGGAAATAGCAATGCGGATGCCAGGATAAGTATGATTATCGTTCCCGGCATCCGCATTGAAGCGTCCCTCGCTGTGGAAACTCAGTTAAAGTTAGTTGACTTTGATTTCGACGCGACGGTTCTTTGAACGA
The DNA here is from genome assembly GCA_040877705.1 of Binatia bacterium. Lineage (GTDB taxonomy): Bacteria > Desulfobacterota > Binatia > UBA9968 > UBA9968 > WHTF01. Next base: position 10,628 of record JBBDNJ010000330.1, read on the forward strand.
CCGTCTCTGGTTTTATTATCCGCGATCGG
>JBBDNJ010000331.1:0-10628 GCA_040877705.1 Binatia bacterium
GTCCTCAAAGAAGAAGGCATCAGTCTCACCGAAGAAGACTACTATGCCCGTTATTTGGGTTTTGACGACCTCGGTGCCTTCAGCGCCGCTTATCGTGAGCATGCGCGACCGCTCACCGACCCGAAGCTCGCTCAATTGATTGAACGCAAAGCGGCCTATTATCAGCAGGACATAAGAACCAAGATGAGAGTATTTCCAGGAGTTGAATCGTTAATTCCCGATCTTGCGAAACAACTTCCTCTGGCTATCGCATCGGGTGCTTTAAGACACGAGATCGAGATTATTCTTGCGAGCATCGGTCTACTCAACCAATTTCGGACCATCGTGAGTGCCGAAGATGTAAGTCGAGGCAAGCCGGAACCGGAAATTTTTTTTAAAGCGTTGGCTCAACTCAATACCCTTTTCAACCACCAGCCAGCTATCAGCGCGGCCGAATGTCTGGTGATTGAGGATTCTAAGGAAGGAATACGCGGCGCCCGCCGTGCCGGCATGAAATGCTTGGCGGTGACCAATTCTCACCCGACGAATCTGCTGAGCGACGCCGATGCCGTAGTCGGAAGCTTAGAGCGAGTCACTCTTTCGTTTCTGCAAAAGATGTGGGCTTAATAGCTAGAGTTTTTTTAGACGTTCAGTTACGACGTCATTCGCGTCAAACCGTCATGCCGGTGAAAACCGGCATCCAGGCTGTTTTTAAATTCCTGGATTCCGGGTCGCGCCAGCTATCGCCAGCTTGCCCGGAATGACGGTCATCGATAGGGAGTTTGCTGCGGCCGGAGAGTGATTTCGACGGGACAACAGGTCGTTGGAGAAGTCAGAATATAGTGAACGGTTTGCGCCACGTCCGCCGCTTGGATCATTTTGCTCCGGTCTAACTGGCGGTTTGGCGGAATCAGCGGCGTATCGACAAACCCCGGCAGGATAACGGCGACTTTGATGCCGTATTCCCGGACCTCATCGTAGAGCGACTGGGTAAATCCGATGAGGCCGAATTTCGATGCGGCATAGGCAGCGCCATTGGCTTCTCCGGTTTTTCCTGAAATCGATCCGATATTGATCACCGCCCCTGCGCCCTTCTCGATCATGCTCGGAAGCAGCAGTTTGGCGAGAATCATGGGCGCCCGGAGATTAAGCCGAAACGTTCGATCCCAATCTTCGACCTTGCCTTTGACGACCGGCGCGCGCTTCCCCCAACCGGCGTTGTTGATCAGGATATCGACCGCGTGCCATGCTTTACGACTTTCCTCAATCAGGCGCTCGATCTCCTCGTCGCATGTCAAATCGGCCGGAACACAGATCGCCTCTCCGCCGTGAGTGCCAATCTCCCGCTGCACTTCTTCGAGCTGAGCGGCGCTTCGAGCGGTTAAAATCACGCGGCAGCCCGCCTTTGCGAGGCCCAAAGCTATAGCCTTGCCGATGCCTCGTCCAGCGCCGGTAACAACGGCAATCTTCCCTTCGAGGCTATTCATGGGGAATGCCGGTCTCCGAATGAAATCAATGGACGGTTGATGGATTGCCGTGCGGTGCCTCTTGCGCCACCGACGAGCCGTGATGAAGAATCATGCGCCAGCCTTCAGAACCTTTGGTAAAAATGTTGGTTGCTAAAACAGTCACAGAAACGTTCTGCCCTTCAAGCGAACTCGTGAGATTCTCGTACAGCGTTACCAAGGCGACACTGCCGCGGAGCTCAACAGAAACGTCGGTCAACATGAAATGAATTGTCGGTGTATTCTCGAAAATACGCCGCCAACTCTCCATGACCGGCTCCCAACCCCTTAAAATCCGCCAGCCGGGATGACCGCATTGAATCTCACAATCCCTGGCCCAGACGTTCTCCATCGCTTTGATATCGAGGCTTTCAAAGGCGCGATAGAAGCTTTCGTTGGCGCGGGCGACTTCCTGTTTTTCGGTCGGCATAAATATCCATTAGTGCGAGGGCTTGGGAGTAATAAAGACAAGAACGACCAGTGGCAGTTGGCTACGATTGCTGACACCATGATTTTGCCCCGACGCGGCCAAGGCCATTTCTCCCGGACCCAATTCCTTCTCCTCATTGCCGACTTGAAAGACGCCCTTGCCCTCGACCACGTAGTAAATTTTGTCTTGTCCATTGTGCGTGTGCGGCGCCTGTGTCTGGCCGGGCTCGAAACAGTAGAGATCGCAGACAAATCGATCGGTCCCGAACAGCATGTTCTTTTTCATCTTCTCGGCAGCGAACTGCCTGGCATCGGCGAGCCTTTTGAACATGTCCATGTCTCCCTGAAAAATGATTTAAGATAACTGTTCGGATACTAGCATAGGGATAAAAACATGCAAAACCGGCTGGAATTTGCTATCGGTAAATGATGGAGTCAGTACTTATCCGGTATCATGAGATTGCTCTCAAGAAGGGCAATCGTCCCTATTTCATCGAGTTACTCAAGCGTAATCTGCTCTCGGCAGTCAAGGATCTCGGCATCAAGGAAATCCGCAGCCTGCCGGCGCGCCTTTTATTGACGTTCAAGTCCGACTACGATCCGCAAATTCTAATCCAACGAATCAGCGGCGTTTTTGGGGTGGCGAATTTTTCCATGGTTGAACGAACTCCAAGGGACATTGAGGTTCTTCGCGCGCGCATTTTGGAATCACTCAATGGCGCCCGCTTTTCTTCTTTTCGTATTGAAACCCAAAGGGGCGACAAGACTTTTCCGTTAACATCGCCGGAGATCAACCGTCAACTCGGCGCCGCCGTCAAAGAGCGCTCAGGCGCGCGCGTCGACCTGACGAATCCTCAGTTCACGGTGACGGTGGAAATTCTGCCGCATGATGCATTCTTCGGTTTTAATAAAATTGCCGGCGCCGGCGGCTTGCCCGTGGGAGCGAGCGGCAGAGTCGTCGCGCTGATTTCGGGAGGTATCGATTCGCCGGTGGCCGCCTATCGAATGATGCAGCGCGGCTGCCGTTTGATCTTTGTCCATTTTCACAGCGCCCCTTATCTCGACAAAACGTCCCAGGAAAAAGTGCGCCAACTCGTCAGCGAGCTAACCCGCCGGCAATTTCAATCGCGGCTCTATATGGTTCCGTTTGGCGAAATTCAACGGCAGATCGTCGCCGCCGTTGCCAGACCGCTGCGGGTGGTTCTGTATCGACGGATGATGCTTCGAATCGCCGAGCAGGTCGCGCGCCGGGAAAAGGCTCAAGCCCTGGTCACCGGCGAAAGTCTCGCTCAAGTTGCGTCACAAACCCTGGAAAATATGTCGGTGATCGAACAGGCAGCGCTACTGCCGATTCTGCGGCCTTTGGTCGGAATGGATAAACAGGAAATCATCGATCAGGCGCGCCGCATCGGCACTTATGAGATATCTTCTATTCCCGACCAGGATTGTTGCCAACTCTTTGTGCCGAAACATCCCGCGACCAAAGCGCGCCTTGCCGACGTCGAACAGGATGAAACAAGACTCGACGTGGAGGAACTGATCCGTTTAGGAACTCACAATGCCACCGAGGAAGAGTTCCTTTTCCCCGCACCCATTCGCTGAACCGTGTCGGATCCGCCGCAACTACATAGCCACAGTTCCATTGCCTTCGTGCCGCAGGGCTCGCCTCTTGATCGCTTGTATAGAACTGCTGAATCCGTTCATTTGAGGTCATCTCCACCAACCGGCCGCAACTTTCCTGCTTCGATGATTTCAGGTTGCAATCGCGCCACAAAAAAAGCTAGTGTCGCTTTCCTGATTCGAAAAAAACCTGCGCCAAGTATTGGTGCTCTTTAATGAACGACTTATACTTTCACCAGGTTAGGCACAGCCTTTGCTGACTCCGCAGCAACCCAATATCATTCATGCAGAGGGAGGAAATCAATGAAAATCCAAAGAATGTCTTATCTGTTGGCATTGGCGCTCTGTTTGAACGGGTCTTACACAAACGCCCAGCCGCAACCGTCGCGGCAACAGAGCAGCTCGGCGGCGGGCTCAACCGCGCCGAGTAACCAGAGTACAACCGACGGCCAACAACTCCGCTCCCCCGATGTCGTTTATGTCCCCACGCCCTATGAAGCGGTGGCCGCGATGCTCAAAATCGCTAAGGTCGGTAAGGGCGACGTGGTGTATGATCTCGGTTTCGGGCGACGGGCGCATCCCAATCATGGCGGTGCAGAAGTACAATGCCGCGCGCGCCGTCGGCATCGACATCAATCCCGAACGCATCAAGGAAGCACAAGCGAACCTCAAGTCCGCTAGTGTCGGCGACCGCGTGCGTTTCCTGAACGAAGATTTATTCGAAGCGAACATCAGCGATGCCAGCGTGGTGACGCTTTACCTGCTGCCCAGCCTGAATCTTAAATTGCTTCCGAAACTGTTAAACGAATTAAAGCCGGGAACACGTATCGCCTCGCACGCCTTCGACATGGGCAGTTGGAAACCGGAGCGGACGTTGAATGTTGATGGCAGCACCGTATATTTCTGGACGATTCCGGCCAAGGGAACGCCTGAATACACTGCTGCCTCCGCCGCTGCAGCGGCAGGCAAAAACTGACGGGTTGCTGCGCTACGGCTTGCGCTCCACCGGGGCAAATGCATCCGCTCGATAGAAAACGGATAGAATTTCCGAAACGTGGAAGTAGCTATCGCTCGACCAACATCTGGAACACTGAACGGTCGGAACTACTGGAGCCGAGTCCCTCCGAAAAATAATTGGAATGTAGCGAAGCGATTGAACGATTTGAACGCTCGGCGATTTGTCTATTCCGTTGACATCAAAGATTTGAATCCGATAGGCTGGCGTTCCCGACTCAATGAAGCAATTTTTCTGCTTTTCATTCATCTTGCTTATCTCTTTTCTGGCTGCAAATGCTTATGGACACTTTACCGGGAAAGGGCATGTGCACACGCTCTCGGAGACAAAACAGGTCTTTTTGAATCCGGACTGCCGGTCGACCGACACCTGCGATCTCAAAAGATTCGCGCTCACAACGTCGGTTTACGAAGTCTGGTTCAGTGACGACCCCAATTATCCGACTTATGGCAACAGCGTGATCATGGAATACGAGACCGCTTCAGTGGATGCGCTCGAGAAATACGCCATTGTTCAATTCAAAAAAGGCTGCGTTTTTTACAGTTCAAAAAATACCAGAGGCAAGATCCAAAGGAACGTAGGTGATAAGGTGCCGAGCTTCGGAGAAAATATTCCTTTTTGCTTTCCCCAATGGGTGATCGATTCTCAGGACACCGATCCCGCGTACAACAGCGATCCCGAATACGGCAGATTCTATTTATTAAGGTGGAATAAACCGGGCTCCTATGATCATCGGACCGAGAAATACTACGGCGCCCAAAAACCGAAAGTTCCGTTTGTTTACATGGCCGATCATCCCGCCGGGGCGTTCGTTACCGGAACCGGCGTAAAAAATGTCGCTCTGGAATTCAACACCTGCATCTATAAGGCAAGCGATGTTCCCGCCGAGACGCGGCGAGACGACATAGACTTTGCAAGGCCCGTCACTTGCTTGGAGTGGCAAAACGTTTATGTCTACGATTTTGACAACGGCAGGTTCCAGACCGATTTGGCGTATGTTCCGAGGTGGGAAGAGCCAGACATGCGCGACAATGTGTACTTGCTCGTGATTTTCGTCACGCTGTTTATTGCCCTCGCTCTAATTACTTTTTCACTCTTCGGCAAGTTCGTCAGCCAAAAAGATCGTTCCTGATCAGTAGGAAATTCCTACTTTTCTTCTCACTCCGCGGCGTGCGAGTCTTGATCGTCTTCAACGTCGTGAACGGAGCGAAGCGATTGAACGACTTGAACGTATTGAACGATTTGAACCCGCTTTGGTTGCCATACGCTGCCTCTAGCAGAGGGGAAGAGAAAGTGTCAATATTCGCGAGATCAGACAGCCTGGCCCCAAATGGCCCGGGCAGCCACGCATGACTCAAGTTCGACCTGGGCGGCTACCCTTCGCCGTGCGGAACTTTCATCCGCGAACAACCCGCCGGTTTTATCCCGGCGCACAAGGAGAATAAGCATGAAGCAGGACGCACGAAAAAATTCGCATAGGCGCAAGAGACAAAAGAGGCGCCTTGCTTTGAAACAGTACAAAGCGGAAAAGAAATCAAAGGCGGTGGTAGTGTGAAAATCGAAGGTTAGGGAACGCCTATCCGTTGGCTGTACCTCACCATGGTCATCGCTTTGTTAAGTCTCATAGCGCGTGCACGTTATAGAGAAACCCTCGATAAGTGTTTGCTGCAGGGCGGTTGGTGCTGAGTCGTCTACAGCTTGATTCATCATGCAAGCCGCTCTAAAAGTTTCTCCGAGAACCGGTTGTTCCACCTATCAACAGCGTTCCCGAGATGGTTCCCCAAACAAGGTGTTTGTCAGCGTTGCCACGCGAGGTGGTCGAGACGGTGCTGGACATTTCCATCAGCAAGGTGGTGACATGAATAAGACTTATCGACGAAATGTGTTATTGCACGACTCGACTCTAAAACTTGCCCGTGGCGATAAGACTGGTAATGTGCCAGATGTGACCAGGCGGAAAATGGGGCCACGCCCGCGGCATCGCTTGTCTCTTAGAGTAAGGTTTCAACTTAAAAGGTGGCGACTAAGCGTCTAATCCACGCTATTTTGCAATTTTATATCGCGGGATCAATTTCTTGCACAGGTCCGACCCGGCGAAGCTTCACAAAAGCTTATTAGAATTTGATTTAACGGAATGCTGCAGCAGACCCGAGATCAACCAAGGGTCGCGAGTACGCCTCTTACTTGGAACAATCCTCCTTGGTCCTTAATCTCTGTGCTCCACTTCAGTGAATCAGCGAACTCGAATACAGTTTCAGGCAGGACCGTCTTAGTCTTCAGAAGAGCATCTTGCCACCAGCCATAAAAATTGGCGGCGTTATCAGTTTCACGACTGTTTGAGCAGATAAGAAGTACAGCACTCAAAATTGCAAGATAGTTAGAAGGTGTTTTGGCTACCTGAATCCATGCATTCTCGAGGGTTTTCAATACTTGTTGCCGCATTTCGCAGTCGTTTATAGCATTTACACAGCGAGCCAGAGTTTCGCAGGCCAAACTAAAGTTTTGGTCCGAAACGCAGATTGAAAGATCTAGATAAGCAGTTGCGTCCTTTAGGAGCGCGGGATCTATAGAACTAAGAGGTTCATCAACCGCGTTATACACGAGGACCAACTCGCTAAGCTCCCATTTTTTGGCATTTAGGGTCTTGTCCAGTCCTAATTTCAATTCGGACACTGGATCTGTCTCTTTAACGAACTTAATCAACTGTTGCTCTGCATCTCTAAGTACGGCGAAAGTGTCCTCTTCATACAACTCGAGAATTGTCCTAAAACTGGATAAAAAATTCTTATTAAAATATGAACCGAAAATATTCCTCGTTGAACGAAAAGGCTTCAAGATCTCTTCTCCTCCCCGCAATTTACCTTCTGCAACGTCCTTTGCAATGGAGATAACTCGACCTAATAACTCGTGGCGGATCCAATCTAGTTTTGTTCTGTGTCTAACTAGGACTGCTAAGGTCCCGCAGACTATTGTTCGAAACCATTCAACTTTACTTGGGTGGCTTACATCCAATTGCTCGTCAAAGGTTCCTTGAAAGATAGTATTCCACGACGCTTCTGTATTCCCCTTTAGCCATCGAGATAATGCTTCATAATCCAATACAACATTCTGATTTTCTCTCAGCTCATCCGCAACATTTAACAAAGCACCAGCGTATGCGTATGCACATATAGTCCGTGCTTCAGCCGAGTACGTCTTGAACGGTTCAAGCGCTTCCATTCGGCGCCACGCAAAATGCATTGCACTGATATACAAATTATAAAGCGACTCCAAGGGAACCGAATCCGTAAACGTCTTTGCATTCAATAAGCGGCTTATTATGGCCTCAATCTCAGCTTTGTGTTGAATATTAGCCTTCTGCGATGCTAAAAGAACATCCAGGCAATTTTCCAAAACAATAGGATTCGCCGTCGTACGCGCAAGCTTTAATACCAGTTCAACGATCTCGCAAGCCTGAAGACTCCCGCCAGTAACTAATAAATCAAGGATTTCTGCTGCAGAGATATCTTCTCCGAAAGGAAAGACCATCAAATCCTTCAGCAACATTTCACCCGAGTATGTTTGAGAACGTTCAACCATAAACTCTCGCCAGGCAGTGCGAAACCCCACCAAGTCCGCTGAAGCGATGAGCAATACACGGTAATGTGCAACAAACATGCTCGCATCCTTGGGAAACAGCATTGCTAGGTCAATCGGAACCCCGGCTTGAAGAAAACTAGTCAACCGACCCCAAAAAAAGTCCCAACTGGTCTCTGCGATTGACTCCATCTCTTCAGCGACGGTCTCATAGCCGAATTGCCGTGTTATCCCAGAACGCAATTTAGTTTTCTTCTCTGTTGAGACCGCAAGGAACGGAAGGATAGCATCGGCAGCAGTCTCCCTTGCCTGCGACAAAGGATGATAAAGTTTTATAAACTGGTGCAGTCGGGTATGACGATTTACTTTTTCATCATCTGACGTGAATTGAACAGTTAAACCCGCGAGGAACGGCGAAGGTTCTTGCCATTTCAAACAGAGAATGCGTTCATTAACTCTTTTGTCAATTGCGGTTCCAGGTAGGGCAGCAATTGTTTCGAAAACCCATTCACGCCAGGTGTCAACGGATATCCGCAGCTCGTCCGAAATTTGAACCGTCTGTTGTACGTAATCTTTGAAGATCTCGCGCAAGGATTCTCTTGTAATAAGAGCTTCGGAAATCTCAAAAGGACCTTTTCCCAATGCAGAAGCATACAGCGCTGTTAGAGGTCCTCTCAATTGTTCTTCCCTCCTTTCGATCATATCTTTCAAGAACGCCGCGGCACGTTTAATCACCAGCTCCTTCACACTTGGATTGTTCATCCAATGCGCTGCGAGGAAGTGGTCATATAGCCAATGTAAGTACAAAGAAGATATTTCAGTTTTTGGCATCTCTCGTAGTAGGATTTCAAAAGCAATTCCCAGGAGGGTGAATTCCGAAACTGCGACTGAATCTAGAAGCGACGGTGGCTTAGGCAGAAGGTGGCGAATTTCTTCTATTCCCTTCCATAACCGTCCCACAATCCAACGAGAATAGGCCTCCTTGTCCTCTACAACAGCGTCAGAACACCAGATGTCTGCTAGAAGAGCACGGCACGAAGCCTGGTAGTTCTGATAGTAAAGGGCCAATTCGGGCAACTTGCGAGCGTCGGGCGACGACCTACACAATGCAGTGTCTTGCAGAAAATTGCCCGCGAAATATCTCCGGATCACCTTAAGCTCATAGCTTTCCCGAATGGATCCACTGTCGCTCCTTTGAGCATTGCTGAGAAAATATCGCACCGCTTCTCCATCCAACGGATAGAACTGCGGCTTTAATTCCAAAAGACGATTTACATATTGGAAGTACTCCTCGTCAGGAATAGTGCGCCGCTGTTTCAGCAATGCTAAAAGATCCATTGTGCTGAGTAGCGGCGACTGCTCCATACGCTCGTATTGATGTATAAAGCGATCATCTATCCAAACCGGTAGTTTCTCAACTTGAGCGATCCGGCAGACTTCTTCCAGGAGCAAGACGTTCGGCCCTTTCAATTCTTTTTCATCGATCTCCATTGAGAACGATGGGAAATGGTAATTCTTACCCAGTCTCTCACTAATGTGGCGCCGAAGTTCATCCAGCCGCTCGGCGATGGATTGTCGTAAATCGTACACGTGCAGACTCTGCCTAAAGTATTCGGCTTCGGTCTTAGGTACTAAAATACTGAACATCCCGCTAACCCTGTCGAGCACGCCAAGAAGCGCTAGATATTCCAAGGTTAGGTGATCGGTTATCAATGGCGGTCGTAGCAAGAGAATGTCAACCATGTTATCGCGGCATGACTCGTCAAGGTGAGTGTCAACCGCCGTTTGTAGTTCAGCTTGCGCAACGGCTCCCAACCGCCAAAGTGCCGTAAGGACTTCTCGAGGAAATACTCGTTTCGTTGTGAGCCTTTTATCCAGCAGGCTATCGGTCTCGGGACTTCTTCCCAGGTGCTTGGCCAGCACCATTCCTCCTGATTTTTCTGCCAAGTAAAAAAGACGGGCTCCGCTTATGCCGATTTCCTCGACTTGGAAAGGAGAGAGTAGATCGTCATTTATCAGATCTGGTGAAACGCTAATTTTTTCCGCATCCATTGCGGCCTTGACGTGTTGTAGACTCTGAAGTCTACTCGGCTGAAAGTGGCGTGCTTTGTGAACATCAGCCTGAAGAACGACCAATAAAGAGGGCGGAATGACGATACGGGAGAAAGTTTTCTCGATTGCCGGAATCAGATCTAACTCGTGCCCAATCAAAAGAGCAGTGTAATCAGCGATTACACCTTCTGATTCGACATCTGATTTGAAAGCATACTTTCCACCGTGCTTTACGAATACTGGATATTTCTGATCCCAGCTGTTCACCGACCTGTTCGATCGAAAGCGCATAAACCATTCAAGACCCAAAGGTTGTGCTTCTGCGTCCATAAGAACGTGGACCGGAACCTGAGCCGTGCGGTACAATTCCCAGTGTTTCGCTTGGGTTTCCTGCCACTTTCGCCTTCGTTCCAGAAGATCGTTAAAGCTAAAGCGCTGCAGCAAGGACGATT
>JBBDNJ010000332.1:0-51401 GCA_040877705.1 Binatia bacterium
GACGAAGCGAGAAAAACCGTTGCTCGCCTCCGAGAGAAGTACAAGCAAAGCATTAGCGCACGGCCGTCGCAGGGACCAACCGATACCGTGTACGAAGAGTTCGTTTCGAAGCTCGAAGAGGAGGATTTGGAAACGGGACTTCAGGGCACCGCCGAACTGGAAGACCTAGAGTCAGGTCGGAAGCCATGACATGGGAATTACCCAAATCTTGATTCCTTTTACCAGCCCGTAGACTTGAAAGCGACGCGAAGTCCTATCAGATCGTCGAGGGCTCGACGCCAGCGTGAAACTGCCGAGGAAAACGATCTAAGAAATCGGCAATGAACGGCGTCGAATCCGGTTGTCTTCGATCGTGACGATCATCCCTAACAGCACATCTGCTTCAAGGGTCGGGAGCACATTCTGCAGGACTGTATTCACGTATTCGACACGGGACGAGGAAAGACGCAAAGTAATCAGCGACGGTGTTTTGCTTCCGGCCAGAGCCACAATGGTCGAAAAATCCAAGTCTTGGGTAAGAACAACTCGCTGCTCATCGGCTGCCCGTACAACAATAGTTTCGTCGTCGGCGGTTAGAGGAAGGATTTGACTGGATCGGACTACGTCATGCCCCAAGGAGTTTAGAAATTGAACTGTTCGAGGCGAGATGTGCAAGTCGGCTAGAAGTCTCATCCAACCGTCGAAGTTCTCTCGCTCGCAAGCCACGCGCCATACTTGGCAGCCTGATACACGTCATCTTTTTCCAGTTCGGGATATTCGCGAATAATATCGTCAGCCGTGTACCCATCACCGAGAAGTTTGAGGACAAAATCCACCGTGATGCGGAGCCCGCGAATAGTCGGTTTTCCTTCGCACACTTTAGGGTCGACTTTGATACGGTCAAGCATGCAGTAAGCCTAGGAAAATTAGACGAACTTTGCAACATGAACGCTGGAGGCTTATCCACTCCCAGGGCGCGGCTGGGTATCGGAAGGCGAATAGGTAGTTGCCTCGGTTTACAAAGAAGGGCAAAGGAACAGTTGCGGCTTCTCGCCGGACGGATCTTGTTCGACGCGAACGCGAATACCGTACACCTCATCGATGGTCTTCTCGGTCAGCACTTCCGCGGGCGATCCGTCGCGGTAGATTTTCCCTTCGCGCAACATCACCAGGCGCGGGAAGAACAAAGCCGCGAAATTGAGATCGTGCAGTGCGGCAACGATGGTCAAACCCCGCTCGCGATTTAGCTGGCGCAACAGCTCGAAGACTTGGACCTGATGTCTGAGATCGAGAAAGGCGGAGGGCTCGTCGAGCAGAAGAATTTCCGGTTCCTGCGCCAACGCGCGCGCCATCATCACGCGTTGTTTTTCTCCGCCGCTCAACTCGTGGAGATAGCGATTTGACAGCGATAGGGAGTCGGTAAGCGCCAAACTCGCGCGGGCGACTTCGAGGTCTTTTTCCCCCTCCAGGGCAAACGCGCTGTGATAACTGGCTCTGCCCATCAAGACGATTTCGGCCACGGTGTAGGGAAAATTGACGCGGCTTTCTTGCGGCACGACGGCAAAAAGCCTGCTCAGCTCCCGCCTGTCATAGGCTTCGATCCCCTTACCGTTTAGCTTGACCTCGCCGCGTCCGCGTAAGATTCCCGAAAGAACTTTAAGGAGAGTGGTTTTTCCCGAGCCGTTGGGACCGAGAATGCCCAGCATCTCGCCTCTCCCGACCGCGATCGAGACATCATGAAGCACGGCTCGATCTTTGTAGGCGAATGAAAGATCGCGAGTCTGGATTGCCGGATTCATAAGGCCATTTTCTTTCCGCCCTCGCGGTAAAGAAGAAACAGGAAAAACGGTCCGCCGAAGAAGGCTGTGATGATACCCACCGGCAGCTCCGCTGGGGCGAGTAGAATGCGAGCCAGCGTGTCTGCCCAGCATAAGAAAATCCCACCGGCGAGAAAGGAAGCCGGCAGCAAAAGCCGGTGATCGCTGCCGACGAGCAGTCGCATGACGTGGGGAATCATCAGTCCGATGAAGCCGATCATGCCGCTTACCGAAACCATGGCGCCGATCATCAACGAGGAAGCGATAAAAACCTGCCGTTGGAGGGCTCCGGTTTCGACGCCCAATTGCATGGCTGCCTCTTCTCCCAGAGTGATTAAATTCAATGAAAGGCCTTTTGCCCATAGCCAGAAAAAACCGATAAGGATGTAACCCCAGATGAAAGCGACTGTGACGTAAGCCCGGCTCGACAAGCTGCCCATGAGCCAGAAGAGCAGCCCCTGCGCCTGATAAAAATCGACGATGGAATTCAGAAACATGATCACCGCGGCGATGAAAGAATTGAAAATCACGCCGGAGAGCAGCAGATGATAGGGATGAAGCCGCCCGTGAAACAATGAAAATCGATAGACCAACATCATGCTCAAGAGCGCGCCGGCAAACGCCGCCAGCGGCACCCAGGAGATTTCACCGAAAAGCCCGCCGGCGACGGGCACCAGCCAGTAGGGAAAAAAGATCAGTCCCAAGATGCCGCCTAAAGAAGCGCCCCCAGACACTCCTAGCATCTGCGGGCAGGCAAGCGGATTGCCGAGTAAAGCCTGAAGCACGACGCCGCAGGTTGCCATGCCGCCGCCGATGGCGATGCCCAGGAGTACGCGGGGTAGGCGCGTGCGGAACAAAATCTCCGCGTTCGGGTCCGCTGAAAAGATATTCTCGAGGGCCCGCGAAAGATCGATGGGAACCGGCCCCAGCAAAGAGCAGACGATCATGGAAACGATTAGAAAAAGGCACAGGACTCCATTAACCTGGATCATCTTTTTACGATTAAGGACTTTCACAGCGACTCTCCACGTTGCGTTTGCCGCTCAAAAAATTCGCGAAACACTCCGGATGAATGAGACGGGCCAATTCCGCTATAGCCTCGCCGAACCGGGGACCCGGCCGTAAAATTTTGTCGGATCGATAGTAATAGATGCGCCGCTCTTTCACCGCGGGAATGGACTTGAGATCTTCCCAGCGCTTGCCGGATTGTTCCCGCTCCGATCCCATGCCGGCTTCGATAATGACTTGAGGCGCCTTGGCCACCACGTACTCCGTGGGCAAATTGAGCCAAGGTTGAGCAGCGTTGCCGGCGATGTTTTTGCCTCCCGCGAGAGTAATCATCTCGTCGATAAAATTCTTTCCACCCACTGCAACTAAGGGACGAATGCCGACCACCAACAGCACCGGGCGACGCGGCGCCGCCGCAATTCCGTGCTTTACATCTTGAACCTGAGCGCCGATCTTAGTTACCAGCCTTTCCCCTGCTTCTGGGCTTCCCAACAAGCGGGCGATGGACTTGATCGAATTCAAGATGTCGTTGAGGCTCGCCACCGAAATCAAAGTCACTTTGAGACCGAGGCGTTCCAGCTCCCTCGCCTTCACCGGATCGGTGGCGCCGTTGACGCCGATAACGAGGTCCGGCCGTTTGGCGATAATCGCTTCAAGACTGGGACTCAGAAAGTCGCCGATCTTGGGAAGCCTCCGCGCTTCGGCAGGGTAGTCGCAATAGGTCGTAACGCCGACCAAGCGATCACCGAAACCGAGAGCAAATAGGGTCTCGGTTACGCTAGGCGCAAGGGAAACGATTCTTTGCGGCCGCGGTGCGGGAGGTCCCTGAGCGAAGGCAGCGGGCCTGCACAAGAGGATCAGGGTTGCAATAAATAAATAAACCGTAATTATCCGCCGTGAAGAATTCATCGCGCTCCCAGAGTCAAGAAAACCAGCACCGAGGCCTCGCTCAATTCTCCAACAGCGCCGAAAGTATCGCCGGTCACGCCATCCAAGCGGCGGTGAAAATATTTCTTGCTCGCCAGGCTGAAGACGGCGATCCAGATCATCAAAGCGATGCCGCGGCCGTGCAATATCCCTGCAACCAAAAGTAGTGTGATGAACGTGGCGAAAACAACATGCTTGGTTTCCATGTGATCGATTAAATTCGAACCCAGTCCTGGCTTTGCCGCTTTGGACCGATAGCCGAGCAGCACCATCGCCCAACGGCCGAGGATTGGGGCGGCCAGCAATGCACGCCAGCGGTCGCTGTCGATGCTCTCGATGGCGTGAATTTTAAAAAACAGCAACAAGACAATCGCGATCAGACCAAAAGCGCCGGTGTGGCTGTCATCCATGACGCGGAGAATGCGCTCGCGATCGCCGCCGGCGCCCAAGCCGTCGAATGTATCGCCAAGGCCGTCCAGGTGCAGGCCGCGCGTCAGCAGGGCCAGGATGGTCACGAGCACCACGCTCGACAATCCTGCGGTCGCCAACGGTTCCAACACGCCGTTCACCAGCACTAGGATCAATCCTAGTAAAAAGCCGATGACCGGAAAGAAAATCGCAGACCGTCCCACTTCATCAGCCGAATATTCCGCGCGCTTGGGCCAGGGAAAAAGCGTCAAGAACTGGAGCGCCGCGAAAAAAGAGCTCACGGAAGTTTCTCTTTCACGCCTGCCGATTCAAAAGTCGCCATCTCGCCCATTATTCTTGCCGCCGCTTCGATCAAGCCCATGAGCAGACAGGCACCGGTTCCCTCGCCAAGCCGCATCTGCAAATCCAAAACAGGCGCGAGCTTGAGCTCATCGAGCATCAAGCCATGGCCTCTTTCGGTGGAAAGGTGCGAGGCGAAGAGAACATCTCGCACATGAGGACAAAGTCTTTGGGCGAGCAGCGCAGCAACACCGGATATGAAGCCGTCGAGCACCATCGGCAAGCGAAACTCCGCCGCGCCTAAAATCACCCCCGTCATGGCGCCGATTTCCAAGCCGCCAACTTTGCTAAGAACGTCGACGGGCTCACCGGCGTCGGGCCGGTTGAGAGCGAGACCTTTTTCGATGGCCGCGATTTTTCTTCTCAGCGCCGCGTCGTCGATGCCCGTGCCCCGGCCGACAGCGGCGTCGGGCGCGGCGCCTGTCAAAGCGCAGAGAATGGCCGCCGCGCTGCTGGTGTTGCCTATGCCCATGTCGCCGGCGGCGAGAAGAAAGACGTTTTCAGCAGCGGCTTCTCGGGCGAGCTGAATACCCAACTCCACGGAGCGCATGGCCTCATCACGCGTCATCGCCGGTCCGCGGGCGAAATTTGCCGTGCCGCGACGCACCTTGCAGTTGCGCAAACCGCGCGGGGCGGCGAATTCGTGGTCGACGCCGACATCGACGACTTCGGTATCGACGCCGTGATGGCGCGCTAAAACGTTGATGGCGGCGCCGCCGCGCAGGAAATTGTAAGTCATCTGCGCCGTGACGTCTTTGGGGTATGCGCTCACGTCTTCCTCGGTAATCCCGTGGTCCGCCGCAAAGACAAACAGAAGCTTGCGCCCGAGCCGCGGCGGGACTTTTCCCTGGATGACGGCGATGCGGCGCGCCATCTCTTCCAATTTTCCCAGGCTTCCATGCGGCTTGGTCAGGGAATCGAGGCGCTTCTGCGCTTCAACCTCGACGGCGCGATTCAGAGGGCGGATCTTTTCAAGCGTCTCGTCTAGCGGCATACCGTTCCCTTCTTCACGATCATTGGAATACCGGCCACGGTGAGAACGACTTCGTTTGCCGTCGCGGCCATGCGCTGGTTGGCCCAACCCGCGAGATCGCGAAATTGCCGCGCCAGTTGGTTGTCGGGAACGATGCCCCAGCCGACCTCGTTGGTGACGAAAACGACGTGGAAATCCAAGCGCGGCATTATTTTTACTAATTTTTCGACCTTCTCCTCGGCGTATTGGCCATCGCGCCGGAGCAAAAGATTGCTCAGCCAAAGGGTCAGGCAATCCACCAGGGCGCAGTCTATGGCGCCGCGCCGCGCCAAAAGCGCCTGCACCAATTCCACCGGCTCTTCAATTGTGTTCCACTCGTTGCCGCGCTGTTTCTGATGCGCGGCGATGCGTTGCGCCATTTCTTCGTCTTTTGGTTCGGCGGTGGCGATGTAGAGTCGTCGAGGCCCCAACTCTCCGGCGCGTTGTTCGGCGTATTTGCTCTTTCCCGACCGTGCGCCGCCGGTAATCAAAATAATTTGTTTGGCCATAAGCTACCCAATCGAAGGCGCCGTCCATTCTTTGAGCGATGCAAGTAGTTGCAGGTTATCTTTTCTTCGTTTCACGGCGATACGGAAATAATCGCCGCTGAGTCCCGCGAAGGAATCGCAGGCGCGGATGAGTATTTTCCTGCCCAAAAGAAAAGAGCGGAGCTGAAGCGCGTGGCCAACGTGCTTTTCAATTTTGACCAGCAAAAAGTTGGCTCGCGATGGAAACGGATGAAGTCCTTCGATTGCTGTCAGGCGCTCTGATAAAAATTTTCTCTCCTCCTGTAACCAGCGCTCCGTCTTGGTGGTGAAGCTCGCGTCCTTGAGACAAGCCAGAGCCACGTTAAGGGCCGGAGCGTTGACGGACCAGGGTTCCTGATAAGTAGCGAGCTGTGCGACTCTGGAGGCTTCGGCCAGAAGATAGCCGAGTCGAAGTCCCGGCAAAGCGTAGTACTTGGTCAGCGAGCGTAACACGATCACATAGGGATTTTGCCGCACGAGAGTCTTAACCGATTCTGCTTCGACAAAGTCAATGAAAGCTTCATCGACGACGACAAAGCTCTTTCTCGTCGAAGCCACGTGCGCGATTTTTTCTATTTCAGTCCTGGGAATCAATTGTCCAGTCACGCTGTTGGGCGTGGCGATAAAGGCGATGTCGCAATCTTTGTCCCATGTCTCCATCAGCCGCGCCGTTGAGAACTGGAAGCGGTCGTCGGCGAGCAGCGGCAGCGTGCGGCAGTCCGCGCCGTCGAGCGCGAGAGCATTGGCGTACTCGGAAAATGCTGGGCAGACAATTAGTGCCTTGCGCGGCCGCAGTGCGGCGCACAAGAGATAAATAAGCTGGGTCGAGCCGTTGCCGACCAGCACTTCCGTGGGTTTCATCCCATGGTGATTAGCCAAAGCTTCCTTGAGTTTTTCTCCATAGGAATCGGGATAGCGCGAGATTTCGCCATAGCTTTTGGAGAAAGCTTTGCGCGCTGAAGGCGGCGGTCCCAACGGGTTGATGCTGGCGCTGAAATCCAGAATATCGTCCGCTTCGATGCCTGCGCTACGCGCCCACGCATCGATATCGCCGCCGTGTTTCCTGTCGAGCGGCCGCTCTAGCCGCGCGTTGCCAACACCAGCGCGAACGTCGCGAGCGAGAGAATAGCCGTGACCAGACATAAGACACGTCCCTCCTTTAACATTTTGATTCTGACCGGCGTCAAGTCGTCGCCTATATAAGGCTTGTGGATTTCTTTGCCGAAGTAAATGCTCGGACCGCCGAGACGGACGCCGAAGGCGCCCGCCAGCGCCGCTTCGGGATAGCCCGCGTTGGGACTCAGATGATTGGCATGGTCGCGCCATACGATGCGCAATGCGCGCACTGGATTCAGACGCACCGCCAGTGACGCGATGACGATAAAGAAAGCGGTCATGCGCGCCGGAAGGAAATTAAACACGTCGTCCAGGCGCGCGGCGAATTTACCAAAATAAAAATACCGTTCGGTGCGGTAGCCGATCATGGAATCCAGTGTACTGACTGCTTTGTATGCCATGGCCAACGGGACGCCGCCGAGGGAAAGATAAAAAAGCGGCGCCACGATACCGTCGCAGGTGCTCTCAGACAAAGATTCCAGGCTGGCGCGCAGCATTTTGTCCTGGTTCAAATCGGCTGTCTCGCGGCCGACGATATGGCCAAGCTTTTCTCGCGCCACTGCGAGGTTCCCGGCGCGCAGCGGCGCTTCGATGAGTTTTACGGAGTCGAGCAATCCGCGAGTCGCCAGAGTCGTGGAGGCCAAGGCCGCGGTGGCGATGAATGAGAGCCAGTGAGGGAGCGAGTGAAAAAGAGCAACCAACGCCCACCCCGCTCCGGCAGAGAGCGCGATCAGTAGAAGTGATAACGCCATACCGGCGAGAAAGTCGCGGCGCGCGTTGCCGCTTCGCAACGATCGTTCGCCATGCGAGATAACTTTGCCCATCAAGACCACCGGATGAAGCAGCCAGGGCGGATCGCCGACGGCGAGATCCAAAAGGAAGGCGCCGATCAAGAGCGCCGCCGAGGAGTTTAAGAAAAATTGCCAATCCATGGAGATGTTTAATCCTCACCAACGTTGCCGTCCCACACTTCGTCGAAGACCACGTCGCGGAGCGGCAGGCGGTCGAGCCAGCCGACGGTTTCGAGTTCCGGCTTGGGTTCGAAGCGCTCCGGGTAACCCATGCACAGGTAGCCGACCACGGTGACGTGCGAAGGGATGCGCAAGATCTCTTTCACGTGTTTCTCCGAAAGAATGCTCACCCATCCGACGCCCAACCCTTCGGCTCTCGCCGCCAGCCAGAGATTCTGAATCGCGCAGCACGTCGAATAGAGATCGGTTTGGGGGATGAGGCTCCGGCCCAGAACCGCCGGACCGTGGCGCGTCGAGTCGCAGGTCACACAGATATTCAGCGGCGCTTCTTCGATCCCTTCGAGCTTTAGGCTCAGATAAAGTTTTTTCCTTTCCCCGGAAAACCGCTCCGCTTCCTGACTGCGCGCCAGGAGAAACGCTTCTTTGATCAGTTTTTTCGTGTCCGGCTCGCGGATCACGATAAAATTCCAAGGCTGCATGAAGCCCACGGACGGCGCGTGATGCGCGGCAAGCAAGATACGCTCGACAGCTTCGGCTGGAATCGGCGAAGAAAGAAAGCGCCGGACGTCCCGGCGCGCGAAGATAGCCTTGTAAACCGCTTCACGCTCAGAGGGCGTAAACGTTGCTTCCGCGGACAATTTTTCATGCGTCATGAGAATTTTCTCCCGGCGCGGCTCCGTTTGTTGTTGCACCTTGCGCCAGTCCGTTTTTCACCGCGGTGTATGCCGTCCGGCCGATCAGCTCGCCGAGCTGAGTGTGCTTGCCGCAATAGGGCGAGCGATTGCCGCCGAGAGAAACAACGGCAATACAATCGGTGCCCGTGCCGGTGGCGACAAGACTCGATACCGAGCTCGAAATTCCCGCTTCGTAAAGCGCGCGCACACGCCCTTCCGTCGCGATCTGCATCGCTTCCACCATCGCTTCGTCGGTGAGACCCGGTTGAACAGCCAGTATCATATTGATCGTGTGAAGAGGCGCCGGCGCTGGCTCCGCCATCGCCACGGACGCCGGATCTCCGACCGAAAGAGCGTTGCCGCAGCCAACGGTCGCAAAGCATATTACTTCGGCGCCGCCGCTGGACATTGACACTCGGACCAGGTTTTTCATCTCGACGGCAGTCGCCATGGCGACGACTTTTCCCTCAAGTCCCAATTCTAAAGCCGCTCGCTCCAGCCATCGGCCAGGTTGGGCGCAGAACCATGGATCGTTGCCCCTTACGCGGTGATTGATGACGTGATGAGCGTGACAAAAGCCGCCGTTAACAACCGCCCAACTCAAGGCGCGCGCCGGCGCGGGAAAACTTATGATCAAGGCATCCTGCTCCGCGCGAACGACAAACGTTGAAATCATAGTTGACGCGTCCATAGCTGCGTTATCATTATTTAGGACCGCGACAGGCGGCGACGAAACTTCGGGCAAACTCGGGATTCGATCCGAAATGCAAATGCACGTAACTGCCGAGGCACTTCTTATAGCGATAGCCCTCGCGTAGTTTTGTTTTACCCGGCCCTTCAATTAAATAAGCGGTTTCAATCGCCTTTGTGCCTTGGGAGCGGTATATCTCGGAATAGTGAAACTCGTGGCCTCTGATCTTTGCTCCCTGTGCAACAAATGTTTTCTTTGCGGCCACGACTTCACGATAACCCAGGGCTTTTAACCGCGGCAGCATTCTCGTCTGAAATGGATAGACGCCGACCATCGGATATTGCCGCTTCCCGCAATCCGTCAACGCCTCGGTGAGATACATGAGGCCGCCGCACTCCGCGTAGACGGGACCCCCTGTTTCGATGAAATCTTTGATCGCCGCGCGCATCGGCCGGTTGCGCGAGAGTTCCTTGGCGTAAAGCTCCGGATAACCGCCACCCAAGTAAATGCCTTTCACTCCCTCAGGAAGGCCGCGATCACGGATCGGACTGAAGTTTTTGATTTTCGCACCAGCGCTTCTCAGAAGCTCCAGGTTATCCGGATAATAAAAACAAAACGCTCGATCGTTTGCGACCGCAATCGGCACGTCGTCATCCGGCAGTTTTTTCAGCGGAGCTTCGGCTGGCGCGGCAATTTTGGTTCGCGCGCTCGCAAGTAAACGATTCAACTCGACATGCGTTTCGATCAGCCGGGCAAGGCGCTCGACGAAGCGCTGGTTGAGCAAACCTTCCTTGGCGACGGTCAAGCCGAGATGGCGCTCCGGGATCGTTACGCGATCGTCAATCGGGATGCCGCCGAAACACTTGAGACCCGGCAATGATCGGAGAGCCTCTTTGAGATATTGGAGATGGCCTTGTCCAGCAACGCGGTTGAAGATGACTCCAATTAGACGAATTTTCGGATCGAATCGGCAATAACCCAGAATCATGGCGGCCGCGCTGCGGGCCATCGCCGCGGCGTCAACGACCAGAATTACCGGCAGGCCGAGCTGCTTTGCCATTTCCGCCGTGCTCCCTTCTTCGGTCGCACCGCTCCGGCCGTCGTAGAGTCCCATCATACCCTCGACGACGGCGACGTCTTTGTTTTGCACGTTTTTCTGAAAGGAGCGGCGATTGTAGTCTCCGGTCAACATCCAACTGTCAAGGTTGTATGACGGCACCCGGCAAATTTTCGCGTGCAACCCGGGATCAATAAAATCCGGCCCGATCTTGAACGGCTGCACTTTCATACCGCGGTGCTGCAATGCCGCCATGATACCGAGGGAGACGGTGGTCTTGCCGACACCGCTATGGGTGCCGGCGATGACGAATGTAGGTATAGATCGCATGACGGTTGTTGTCTCTGATCGAGCCTTTCTATTGTCCCGGCGGAGCGACGAGCCAACTCTTGATGAGATTCATGTCCAATGATTTCCTGAGATGGCACGCCAGGCGATCGATACGCGCTTCGCGTTCAGCGCCGACATGCGTCCACTTGTCCGCTGGAGAGAGATCGACTGCTTTGCGTGCGTCTTTAATAAATGAATGCCGGAAATCATCGTTGTCGAAAAAGCCATGCACGTAGGTGCCGAACACGCGGCCTGATTCACTGATGGCGCCGTCCTCAAACGATCCCTCCAGTCCCTGTCGCGCGATGTCGGCTAGAGGGAGTGCTCTGTTTTCATACAAAGTTTCACCCACATGGATCTCGTAACCGTCAAAATGAGTTTCCGGACAGAGATCCCGGCCGAAAAGACCGGAGCGGAGGCAACCTTGAACGCGCCGCACGGTTTTTTCCGCAGCGAGTATGGTTCGCACCGGCAGAAGACCCAGTCCTGTTCGGCTCGCTCGCTTGCCTTGATTCTCGATGCCTTCGGGATCTTCAAGGGAAATGCCAAGCATCTGAAAGCCGCCGCAGATGCCGAGGATAGGAACGCCGCTTCCGCAGAGCCGGCGAAGCTCACCGGCAAAACCTCGATGCTCGAGCCACTGCAGATCGTCGAGCGTCTGCTTGCTGCCGGGCAAGATGAGTAAATCGGCCGCGGCCATTTCTTCGGGTCTCTCCAAATAAACTAACGACACCGCGGGCTCCGGAGCCAACGGGTCGAAGTCGGTAAAATTGGCCATGTGCGGCAAAGCGATGACGCCAACTCGTAACGGTCGCGACGTTTCCGTTTCCAGCTGTTTCCACTGACGCGCCGCTGAAGGACGATCTTCCAAAGCCACGCCATCTTCTTCGTCGAGGCCGAGATCCCGAAGATAGGGCACGACGCCAGCGCACGGCAAACCAAGGCGGCGCTCGATCATCGCGACGCCTGGACGCAACAGCGATTCGTCGCCGCGAAACTTATTGATGACGAAGCCGTGAATGCGCGCACGATCTTCAGGTTCAAGCAGCTCGAGGGTGCCCAACAGCGCGGCGAAAACTCCGCCGCGGTCGATGTCACCGACCAGCAGGCAGGCGGCATCGGCCGCGTGCGCCATGCGCATGTTGACGATGTCGTGTTCCCTGAGATTGATCTCAGCCGGCGAGCCGGCGCCTTCGAGCAGCATGACATCATGACGCGCCGACAGACGTTTATACGCGTCCAGCACCTCTGGGAAAAGCTGCTCGACTCGCTTAGTATGATAGTCGGACGCGGTGACTTGGCCCCAAATCTTTCCCAATAAGACTACCTGTGCGCCGGTGTCCGTGCATGGTTTGAGCAGAACAGGATTCATTTCGACGCATGCTGGGACGCGGCAGGCTTCGGCTTGCAGCGCCTGGGCACGGCCGATCTCGCCGCCGTCCGGCGTCGCCGCGGAATTAAGCGACATATTCTGCGCCTTGAAAGGCGCGACGCGATAACCATCGTCGGCGAAGATGCGCCCTAAGCCCGCCGTGAGAATCGATTTCCCCACGTGCGAAGCCGTCCCCAAAATCATCAACGCACTTTTTCTCATCAGGTCTTCCAGTTCGGCATCGATGCGTTACCACGCCCTGGACCACCGCGGACCCGCAGTGTCAGGGGTGCGAAGTGAAGAATCGATGCCATGGCGCGTCTCCAGCAATCGACCCAAGAGCCACAACAAATCAGACAGACGGTTCAGATACGCCAGAATCGCGGGGTTGATGATCTGACCTTCATCCATGAGGCCTGCGGTTAGTCGTTCAGCGCGGCGGCATACGGTGCGCGCGACATCGAGGGCCGCGGCATCCGGAAGCTCCCCAGGCAACGACCAATCGGCGAGAACTCCAGGCAGGCTCTCGATCCGGTGTACTTCCGCCTCTAAGGCATCCACCATGTCTGACGTGATTTCTGGACCCGGCTTCCTGCTATGGGGTGGTGTCCCGATGGCAGACCCTACCTTATAGAGCTCACGTTGCAGGGTTTTGATTTGCTCCCGTACTTCCGCGTCCGTGCAAACGGAGCGGGCGAAGCCCATTTGCGAAATCAACTCGTCGATAGTGCCGTAACACTCGACGCGTGGATGAGTTTTAGAGACGCGGAGTCCTCCAGGCAGGCTTGTCTTACCATTATCACCGCGTTTTGTACTTATACTCATGTGCCTTCTCCTAGCGATTTTGTCAGCGCGGCGGAATACCGGAAAACAACTTCAGCGGCGCCTGCACTTTTTCATCGCAGTTTCTTACTGAATGAAAGATCCGGATCCATGCGCTCGCTGGGGCGCAAGCCCTCCACCGGTTCATCACCTGCCACGTGCGCCAGTATGGCGTGCAGTTGAAGCACGCCTTCCGTCAACGCGGCGGGACCCGGCTGCAAAATATAAGTGGACTTCACTTCATAGATGTGACCGTTGCGCACGGCGGGGATCGTCTCCCAGCCCGCACGCGCGCGAATCAACGCTTTGTTTACTTTTCTGCCGCACCAGGAAGCGATGATGACATCCGGCTCCGCCGTCGCCACCTCGCGCGGATCGACGATGCGCCGCGCGGCGTCGTGCTCGTACCGCAATTGCGGGAAGATGGGCTCGCCTCCGGCTATCTCGATAAGTTCTTCCACCCAGCGGATGCCGGCGATGAGCGGCTCCATCCACTCTTCGAAAAACACGCGCGGACGGCGCGGACAACGGCGCGCCGATTCGGCGACCCGCTCCAATCCGTTTCGCAGCTGTTGCGTGAGATCCAGGCCCGCCTTTTCCGCACCGACGATGCGCGCGAGAGTGAGAATCATTTGAAAAATCTCTGGCACTGACCGCTGATTGAACACCAGCGTGTTGACGCCGGCACGGATCAGATCGCGCGCGATATCGGCCTGCAGGTTTGAAAAGCCGATGACGAGGTCGGGTTTGAGATCAAGGATCTTGTCGATCTTGGCGGAGGTGAAAGCCGAAACCCGCGGCTTATTGCGCACCTCCTTCGGCCGGCAGGCGAACCCCGAGACCCCCACCACCCGATCCTCTTCACCCAGGAGATATAGCACCTCTACGGTTTCATCGGTCAAACAGATAATCCGCTTTGGCGGCGCGGCGAGTTCGGAAGTCTGTGGAAGTGTGTTGTCGTTCATCGCTTTATCCTTGCGCTACCTTGCCCAGCGCCATCAACGGTCGCTCAGGGCGCGGCAAGATACAGCCACTTTATCCAATCTCCGTTTTTTACGAGATATCGTTCCGCAGCAACATTGGAGCGATAGCCGTTGACCTCGAAGTGCCAGCCACGGTCGCTCGCAAAGTCATTTCTGAGTCCGTCTATCTCCTCGACAAAATGATCCATGCCGAACTTATGCGAGGTGACCACAGGAACGGTGAGACTTAGGGCTTCAAATACGGTGTTTTTGTCCGTGACCACAAGCGTTTTCTCAATTGTTGGCTTGCCCGCTGATCCAAAATCGACTGTGACTGTTACTTCCATCGTTTTCTCAATGTCTGAAGGCGACGAACAATAGCGCTTAGGGCTGATTGATTTAACATAATCATCAGGCTCTAGACTTATGCTTTCATGTTTATCCTGAACGAACGCTATTTACTTCCAAAAGTCGCACGGATACCGAGTAGGAAATTTAGCGGTCGTGCGCGAAAGCCGTCCGCTTCCTCATATTTCTTATTGAATAAATTTTCGATCTTGCCAAATAACGCTACGTTCTTTACTCCCGGTGTTTGCCACGGCAGCGTATAGGAAGAGGCAAGATCAACCCTAACGTAAGCCGGATCTTTGATGTTGGCGCCAGTTTGAACGTCGAAGTCGTCTCTTCTGCCAACGATGTTGGCGTTGAGATTGGCGTGAAAAGCTTCTTGCCGGTAGTTGAGTTGAACATTGCCGCGATGCCGAGGGCGGCGCGCTAGGACGCCTGTGGAAGTCTCGCTTTCCAGAAAAGTGTAACCGGCTCGTAGGGTAAAGCCGCGGCTTAGATCCAGGTCGCCAAAGACCTCGATACCATCGAGTATGACTTTGCCGATATTTATTGGCTGAAAAGTAGGAGGGGTGAATTCTATGAGATCTTTCACTTCCCGGTGAAAATAGGTGAGTCCGACAAGCAGTCTCTGCATGAACTTTTGTTCGACGCCGGCGTTGATCTCCCAACTTGTCTCCGGTCCGAGATTGGGGTTGCTAAAACCCGGGAAGAAAAGTTCATTCAACATCGGTGCTCTAAATCCTTCAGCGTAACTTACCTTGAATTTGGTTCCAGTCTCCGGGATCGAATAGGCGCCGGAAGCCGAAGGGCTCCATTCGGTGCCGAAAACTTTATTGTCATCTAGTCGTACTCCGCCGACGAGAACCAGCCGGTCGCCGAAGAACCGTAATTGTTCCTGAAGGTAAGAGGCCATGCTGTCCTGTTCTTTAGTAAAACTGTCCGTACGCGCTTGCCTGGTTTTGTATTCCAGGCCGAACGTGGTCGTGCTCCACTCTTGCCAGCGATAGTTGGTTTGAAACTCTCCGGTCCAGATCTTCGGGCGAAAGCGGTTCCGGGTTCTAAAATCACAGAAGAACAAGTTCGGTCCAGCACAAAGATTGGATGGGTCCGGGTCGGGGTCGTCACTGAACTTCTCGTGTTCCTTGAAGAGCGAGCCTGCAAGCCGATATTCCCAGGCTTGAGTTAACTTCTGCTGCCATTCGAGCTTGGCCAGGTAGTCGGTGACGTTATCACGGGCATTGGGATCAGGCACGGGCACCGGGAAAAAATTATTACTGTTGAATAAACCCACTTCCGTTTTTCGGAAGTGAAAAATTCCTCGTAGCAAAGTATTGTCCGTCGGCCGGAAGTCCAGGCGGCTCGATGTCGCCAGGTTCCGATAGTCATCGTTGACGCTACGAAAGCCGTCGGTTTCGAAGCGGGACAAAGAAAAGGAGTATCCCAGCTTTTCTATTCCCCCATTCAAAGAAAAGACTTGGCGATGGGTGTAGCCGTTGCCGCCTTCCACCGAGAGAGTACCCTCGGGTTTTCCCTTTCCGGCTTTTGTGATGATCTGGATCACTCCCCCGATGGCTTGAGATCCGTAGAGCGTGCCTCCGGAACCGCGGAGAATTTCAATGCGCTCGACATTTTCCGTCGTGAGATGAGCGAAGTTAAACGCTCCGGTGGTTGTGCTGTTGGCCTCTATACCGTCGATCAGGACGAGCACGTGATCCGATTCGGAGCCGCGAATGAATACCGAAGTCGTATTGCCCCGTGAGCCCGATTGAACGACGTCCACACTTGGCACTTCACGCAGTAGTTCCAGAACCGTTTCTGCTTGCCGGTTTTTGATGTCTTCCGCGGTGATGACGGTTAGGGAAGTCGTCAATTGCTCGGGTGAAATTTCCGTCCGTGTCGCCGTCACGACAACACCGGGCAGAGTAGGTTCCGCCGAGCTCTGGGCGAGGCCAAGTTCTGGCAGAACAAAAAGGATACCGATCAATGAGAGAATAAACCTATACATATAAATCTCCTTTTCCCGCGAAAGGGGAGTTGTTGGGGCAGAACGGATCGGTCTCCTGGCTTGAGCTTCAAACCTACTTGCCGCGCCTTCCCATCCTTGGACACGGTTCAGGACAGTGGCTAGTGCGTGCGGCGTTCGTAGCTCTTACAGTTGCGGGGCAGCAGAGGATTTTTCACCTCTTTCCCGTAATCCGACTGCGGTTAATCGATTATTTTTATTGCCCTCCTTAAGCCGACTAGTTTTTAGCGTCGACCAGCCTGAACACTATGGGGATCTGGACTGTGCTGGGGATCTGGCGATCGCCAGCGTGAGCTGGATGAAAGCGCCACTTTTTCACACTTTCCCTTGCTGCTTGATCCAGTATGACAAAGCCGGAACTACGATTGATGTCAACATTGTCAGGCGTTCCGTAAGAATCGATCCTGACTTGCAGCAGCACGGTTCCTTCCCACCCCTCTCTCTTTGCTCGTTCGGGGTATTCGGGTGCGGGATTGTATGCGTACCGCGCTTTAGAGGGGGCTTCACTCGCTGAGGATGCGCCGGTGTCCGATGCCGGCACGGTGGCTTTACTAGCAGGAGAAACGCTACTCGACGTAGTGGGTGCAGTTAAGGGTGCCGTCAATATTCTTAAAAGACCATCGGTAGGTTTTGGCGCGCTCGGGACTGGTTCGATAGCAGTCTCAACCGGGGGGGCCGGTGCAGTGGGTGATGGGACAGCTTCATCGGCTTGTCGAATATCGCTATCTTTACGGGGTGTGGTTTGGCTGGCCGGCCGCTGATTAGAATCGGTTGGATTGAATGGATGCTTGGTATTATCAAATTTAGGGGTCCGTTCTCGACGGGTCGGCTTTAGAATTTTCGAAGCCGGCGTTGTTCTGGTCGGTTTGATCGCCGGGCGATGAGCTATCGGTTCAGTTTCAATGACGGTCCTAATTTCATCACTTGCGAGCTGAAGCGTGACCGGCCGGACCTCTTCTTCCGCGTCGAACGAGGAGCGGATCGGCAACGCAATGAGCGCCCCGTGCAACGCCAGGGAGGCAATGAAAAACGAGAACAGATTCATCCGCTCTGCTCCCAAGCTACATGAGAATTAGGAATCGACGACACTGGAAACCTTTCTCTCTCCTCCGGAGAGGTCGGTCTATGGCTCTAAGGAGGTCTCCTGGCTTACGAGTAGGGAGGCTTTCCTCCTGCCTTTCACCGCCTTCCCATCGGCCTGAGGCTGACAGTGGCTGACTAGTGAAAGATCTTACCCGATCACAGTGGCGGGACCGCGCCGGATTTGCACCGGTCTTCCCTTTGACCTTAGAGCACCGAAGAGCACCGAGCTGATGTCGCGGAACGTACAACGGGGGAAAAAACTTGTCAAGCAAACCTTCCATCGTACACCGAAAATGAGGAAGCTTAGCAAGAAAAACCGCTGGACTGCGGTATAATTACGTATCCCTGGACTAGATAGCATCAAAATTCTTCGCCAAAACGTTGGGAGTTCCTCGGTGATCTTGTCGCGGGCTCCACTTCTGAGGTAAACAGGATGTTCAACAAGAGCTGACCATGAAAAAGCAAAAGGCAAGTATCGAACGAGTCGAGCGACAATCGGCCGCATTTGTTGCCGAGCAGGTTGCGAAACTGAAAGAGTCTTTCCCGGAAGCTGTTATAGAGGGCAAGGTCGATTACGAGAAGCTGCGCGCGACCTTGGGCGATGAAGTCGACGACCGGCCGGAGCGATACTCGTTTAATTGGGCCGGAAAACGCGACGCGATCCGGCTTCTTCAGACCCCTAGCCGAGCGACGTTGGTTCCAGCAGCATCATAGTATCGGTCAAAGACGATCGAATTATATTGACCAGGCAGAGAACGTCAGATGAGCCGCATTGCTATTGATCAAGAAGAGATCGCCGGGTTTTGCCGGAAGCACCATATCAGCAAGCTCGCCTTCTTTGGCTCGGTCCTTCGAGATGATTTTCGCCCCGACAGCGATGTGGATGTACTCGTTGAGTTTGAACCGGGGCACGTGCCTGGATTGACATTCTTCGCTATGGAAGCGGAGCTTTCAGAAATCTTGGGCCGCAAGGTGGATCTGAATACCCCAAACTTCCTGAGTCGTTACTTTCGCGATCAAGTCGTGGCCGAGGCCGAGGTTCAATATGTCTCGCCGTGACACGACCGTTCCTCTGCGGCACATGCTGGATCATGCCAAAGAGGCGGTCAGCATGGCTCGGGATAAAACTCAGGCTTAGACTCTGTCAAAATCTCGTGCGCAAAGTATTTTTTTGACGCTTTCCCACGGGGAAACGCCTCCTGTTAGCCGTTGGTTTGCTGATTCGAGAATCAAAGTACCAGGCAACCAGCCGCAAGCCCGGTGTAAGGATCGCGGAGAAACAGGATGACAGGAAGGTCGGCTCTGTACTTCAATGATCGGATTTGGGAATTGAATCCTTTGCCAAGAGAGTTGGTTACCATACCTGCAAGAATCTTAATAACTGGGTCGTAGTAGAGTGAAATATCAATTGCTATAGCAGCCTGCCGCGTTTTTCCCAATTGTTTAGCCTTTGATCTAAAAGCTCGGCGTAATCTTAGCGCAGGTTTGTCATCAAGGAGAAATGATTCAAATCGAGAGTTTAAGAATTCGCCGTCATTACCATGAATGATCGCTTTTACTTCAATTCGGTACTGTGTATCACCTTGCGTTACAACTATATCAAATCGCCGCTTTCCTAGATTTGGCTCAGATGTGATTCCCTGAGAAGTAAAGTAATCTAGCAAAATAAGTTCGCTCCACAGTCCTTCAAAATCATCCTGTCTTTTCCAAAAGAACCGCTTATTGACATCATGGTCGAATGTTAAATTTTTGTATTGGTTCCGTAGCATTTGATAGATTTTGTTGACACCTTGACCAAAATTAGCGGGCAAGATCTTAGAGGTAACGAAGCCCTGCCAAAACAACCGAGTGAACAGGTAAGACACTTTATCGTCCTTTCGATTCTTAACCGCATCAGCTTGTTCTTTGAGCCAGTCCCGGCCTAGGAAATCTTGTTGCAACCCCACAGTAGATATCAGATAGTTCTGATAATCATGTATATGCTCAACTATCCTATTTAACTCTTCTGCCATTGTGTCGCTTCCTAACGTTTAGAATTCACTAGATTTATCAGTGCGTCTAAATCAACGAGTTGAATCGGCTTATCTTGCACGAAGGAGTACGCTTGAGAAGTGAACGCGCCCGTCGTAATTATGTAGCCAGATTGTGCTCCCGCGCCCATAAGTGAACCGTAAAACTCTCGAATTACAGGTTCTCCGATTGAAGCATTCCAACGTTTGCATTGAACAACAACAAGCTGATGATCTTTACGCATCAACAAGTCTATTCCGTGATCCCCACTTATCGGCGTGATCTCAACCGAGTAGCCCATCTCGCGAAAGGCCCGTGCAACAAACTCTTCGAAGTCTAAGCGGCTCATGGCGCAGAGCTTGTTAGCGAGGTCTAACGACGTTGCTGATGTAGCGAGGTAGCCAAATGAAACGAGTGCTTCTCTTGTAAGATTAAGGCTTACGCGTTCTGTCTCATTGGTACGAGTATATTCCAGCAACCTCTTCATCAGAACTCTGGCGTTCCCCGGAGATCCTTCGCAGTACTTGGCCAGCAAGTCGGCAGCCTCGGGTTCAACAGAGATGTTTTCCTGTTTCGCTATTAACTGCAGCATTTGTCCAATCTCATGCACGCTGTATGGCGCGAAATCATACACAATCATCCAGCGGCGTAGCCGTTTGTTTACTTGTGAGGGCCTGGATGTTGTACCAATTAGGGTGAAATATTTCAGTTCTACATTCGGACCGACGTTGCGGACACTTGAACCCTCTCCCATCGTAATGGCAACGGAAGGATTCTCAAGCACTTGGACCAAAGCCTCGACGATCGGTTCTTTGAGCAGGTCGATTCGCTCAACAATAGACAAACCGCCCGCTTGCAATGATATCAGCAAGTCTTCGAGATCTTCAGGCCTGTCGAGTGAAGCTGCATCGCTGGATTGAATGCTTGTTTGCATTTCATTCGCGATGGCGCCCGCTAAGGTGGCTTTTCCGATCTCGCGTGGTCCGCAGAGTAGCAGGTGAGGCAAGCGCTGCGAGTTTCGTCTAGCCGTGTCGATCCGTGCCCTTAGATCTTTCTTAATTGCTTCTTGGCCCACATAGTCAAGAAGACATCCAAGGACAGGTTTGGCGTCAGTAAAGTTATAGACGGCCATCAACCTGCGAAGGCTCCTGTCCACGCGTGCGGAATTTCTGGTTGTTCCAATTAAAGTGAACAGTTTAACGGGAAGTTGTATGCTCCGCGCAGCAGGTCCCTGTCCAATCATGATATCGATCTGAAAATCTGCAAGCGCAGAAAGCAGACCCTGCAAAACCACTTTATTCATCAACTCGATCTGCTCAATGAGGATTATGTGTCCCTCGTCAAGATTAGTAAGTAAGGCCGCTAAATCGCCAGACCCCTCTATAACGGCAGCGCTGGTATACCGGATGTTAACTCCCATCTCCCTAGAGATCTCGCGTGCCAACGAAGCTGTCCCAGGTTCGAATGAACCGCAAAGCAGCAGATGAGGCAGTGGCTCGTTTTTACCCTTTGCTGCCGCGATCAGTCTCTGCAGATCCTGTATAGGATGTTTCAGCTCTGCGTATGTTAGCAGCGCTGAAAAAGTGGACAATTCACGAATGAAGTTCTCAAGTTCTCTTTCAAGGTCCGTAAGGACTTCCGACCCGCTAACCTGATTCTTGTAGGTTCTCACTTCCGCGAGCGCCGCAGAAATTAGGACAAACTTTTCTTTGTAATTGCTAGCGAAACCAGCTTTGGACCGTGCCTCCTTCGCTTTTGACTTTAGTGATTCTAAAATCAAGTTATCTTTCTTCTTTTGATCCTCAAACCCATTCTTCTTCGCGCTGTATTCGAGCAATAGTGCACTGGGCAACGGCTTACCGGTTGGAATCTCATTTTTTTCGTATTTGAGTAGCGCCTCTGCCACCTTAATGATCGCGTGACATGCTGAAATTTTATTATTGAGACTCGTATTAGCTTCGAGATTCTTCTTCGACTCGTCAACTGTTTGAGTTCGCTCCGCGATGTCCTTTGATATCACGGGATCACATTCGCGGCAGAGACCCTGGATCGAAACCCGCAGAAACCATCCAGCGCGTCCGCAAGTTTTACATGTGGCCATATTTTAAAAAAAATTTCGGCAAAGACTGCAGAAATGACGCCGACCCTGCACTAAAAGCGTTATGATTCTGCCTTATTATGATTCTCTTGAAATAACGTCAAGAGAAATTGAAAACGAACTAGGATCGGATTGTCTCCACGTTTGGCCATCGCTCTCCGGAATTTTCAACGCCCTGACAATAATTCGTTGAGACATAACACCCAACGTGTAACCCTGACCGTCAGGCCGCGTAGAGAACCCATCCGATCTCCCCGGTCCGTAACCTTTGAGACTATCCGACGCTACCGGAATAAATCCGCAAAGACGTCCGTATGCCCCGGCGAAGAACGAAACCGACGGTGGTGTCAAAGATCCCGGAGCGCTTTACGCAGGGGACGAGAGGGACTTGCAAATTGTGCAGTCTGGAGAAGCTGATATGATTTTTTATTCTTCTAATACTGGAATGGCTCCGCTCTCCGATTTGAATATAAGCTTGAACCGAGCGGATTTGGAAAAGGGAACTGCAAAACGAGCTTGATGAAAAGTTTGCCGACGCGCTTTTAAGTCAGACCGAGAATATTTCAGAGCAAGAATCGCAAGCAACGATGGAACGTGCTTGGTGAGTGCCTCGATCTTACAAGCCCCGAGAGATCCGATGACCGATAATTTCGATTAGGACAAAGATCTCATGTTCGTTGGAGACAGAAGAACTCTCCACCGTAACGCGGTGAGATTAGCGCGTGAATAACTTCCATCTCGTTCACATGATCAGCCAAAAAACCAGCGGGATCTTAAAAATGGAAATAAAAGTATTGAGCACGACGATGGACGCGGCCAGGCCGGGATCTTGGCGGTAGTTTCCGGTCAGGATGAAATTGATGACCGCAGTCGGCAGCGCGCCGTAGAGAAGCAGCACCTGACGGTTGACGTCTTCGGCGCCGATCAAGTTCACGGCGAGCCTAGGGGCAAACCTTTCCTCTACCTGGTTCGCGAGGCAAAGGAGCTTCTGCAACTAAAAAAACTTCGCCCCAACGAAACCTGAAAGACTATATGCGGCCAAAAGCATTTCAAAGATGCCCCTAGACGTTGACTCAAGATCGTTAGTACTATCGATGAAATACGATAGCGGACGAATTTTTTTGTTCGGAATTATCAGTTTAACAAAGCAGTACCCCGTGGTATAGGCGCGGCATGGAACAATATCGTAAAGCTTTCATCTATCGGTTTTGGCAGGAAACAAAACCTTGGTTTACGCCGAAGTCGAAATTGTGGGTTACGATCTCCTTGGCTGTTATTGGCTTTGGCCTCCGTTGGTTTTCGGCTGGGAGGAGCGAGGCCATAAGTTGGTTTTGGTTTGTCATTGCACCCGTCCTCGTCCTTTTAGTCATGGTATGTTTAATCAATCTTTTTCGCACTTCATCTCTTTTGCATAAAAAGGCGGAGGACGATCATTCAAAAGAGATCGCTCAAGCAAAAGAAGAGATCTACCGTCTACAAAACGCGGTTGATGAGTTGCAAGCCCTTATTGCCCCAAAACTCGACATTTTATTCGAAGATCAGCCCAAATACGTCATTGTCGATATGAATCCATTGAATGGGATTTCTCACAGAACTTTTAGAATAGGCGTAAAAAACCGCAGCATGATTAGCATAGACGCCACGCTTCAATTAACGGAAATATCACCCGATCATGAAAGATTTCACAGTTTGGAGATGGAAGATATGACATTCAGTCATCTAAGGCTCCCAAAAGAGTTTTGCAGCTTTAATCTTGCGCCTCAAGACGAAAGGCTAATAGAGATCGTATCAAAACGGGACGGGCAAGATTACTCAACCAAGATCCGATTACATCTTCCAGCGCCAGACGTTATGGCTCAGGGTTCCTATGTATTTAAGCTCTGCGCGACTGGGTCTAACACGCCACCATGCGTGAAACACTTTCAAGTTTCTATAGATAATGGGCACCTTAAATTTGAACTGATCAGATCAAGGCCATCCGTAGTGCGTTGAGCGCTGCTTTCCCGGGGAAACTTTCAACACCCTGACAATTAGGGTGGTTGATTGGGATTTTATCATCCTTGTTAAACTGATAATTCCGATTTTGTTTCTTCCAATTCCCAAAACCTTTCGAGGCTAAGTCTTTACTTTTTAGCTAAATTCGTTTTTTAACCAAAAATTTTCAACGCGACGACAATAAACAGTGTGTCGCGATAAACTACCGAGCGGTGTGCCCTTAGCTTACCCGTCGAACAGCGAAAGGAGGTTGTTTGGCATGAAATACTCTTTACCTATTTTGAAGTTGTACTTATCAAAGTTCGGTGATCAAGACAGCCGGGAGGACGGCAATGCGATTCTCTCCAAAGCTAACACGGTCCCTCTTAACCCGCAAAAATTTAGCAAAAAAGCAGCCCAAGAGGGTGTACCTTGGGCTACGTGGCTCGGACTTAAACAGTTGAGTGGGTTTGCCGAAGGAAGCGAGCGGAGATCCGTATTCGTTTATTATCGGCTGCTGCAAGGCGTCATCGAAACCTATGTGCTTGTTCGGCCAATCGAAACTCTGGACGCTGTTATAAGCTGCTAAAGAATCTCACAGATAACGGCACGGGAACGGACACTGCACTCTCAAATATAAGGCCACTGGCTTTATGGGATGGTCCGAACCAGACTGCCTATCGGCTTTTTCCTCTCCCAGCGCAAACAAAGAAACGGCGCGGCACTGTTATTCATGTTGATCACTGCAACCAAGTGGCGTTTTTTTCCTCTTATGTTGATTCGATCTGGCCGCGGATCTGGAAAAATAATTTGCTGGAATACACGGACTACGAACTTCTACCGCAGGAGAGAGAAGCCCCTGCTGCTCTGAAAGATAAGAGAATCATTTACCGGAATGTGTTTGTCATGTTGGAAACAGGCTGAGCGCGGATCCATAATTTGTGGGTTTCTGTCGTAAACACTTTGGAGGAGAACGAAATGGAACAGTTCGAGGCAAGAATAGAACGGATCGAGTACTCTGAACCAGGAGTCTTCATTCTGACGATCGTCGTCTCTCCTTTACCTTTGGAAGCACCGGGCCAAGGTAAACCAGTCTACTACAGCATGGAGCTGGACCCAGCAGAACGATCGATGAAACCCGTCGGCGATCTCCAGGAAGTATTTGATGTGTATCACCGGTTTGAGTACGACAATAACCTCAACCCTACGCTCAGGAGGCAGTGGAGAACCGCAGCTCTTGCTGATCAGATAGTTAGCTGCCTCTTTGAATCTCGTGCCTTTAGTTGGTGGCACTTGGATGGCGACGAATCGCAAACCCTGCACTGAGAAGAGGCCCCTGCCGTTGATTTAGAAGTCATATCGTGAGGAACTTGTGCCTTGGTCACAAAATCAACCAGAACACGAAGGGAATAGTCAGCACTGAGATAAAAGTACTCAAGACCACAATTGAGGCGGCGAGTTCTGGATCTTGGCGATATTTCTCCGTGAGGACGAAATTAATCACCGCGGCGGGGAGCGCGCCGTAGAGAAGCAAGACCTGGCGATTGACGCCTTCGGCGCCGATCAGATTCACCACAATCGATGCGACCAAAAATCCGCCAAAAATTCGCACCAGGGCGCCGCCGACGGCATGGCGCCATTGGAACGACTGAAAATCATGGAGCCGGTAGCCGAGGCTGACGAGCATGATTGGAATGGTCGACTGGCCGAGCATGGAAATGGGCTGGAAGAGCAACTCCGGAATGCTAATCCGATTTAAACTGAACGTCAGACCGGCAAGGGTTGCATAGATCAACGGCAGGCGAAAACTTTCGGCCCAGTTTCCTCGCCCGTTCAACAGGTAAAGGCCAAGCGAATACTGGAGAAAGGTAATCATCACAAACATCAAGGTTGCGCGTTGTAAGCCGGCTTCGCCGAAAGCAAACAGCGCCAATGGGATTCCCATGTTTCCGGCGTTCATGAATAACGCAGGGAGCGCAAACCCGCGCGAACTGAAGCGAAACGCGGAGAAGTAGATTCGGACCAGCAAACCAACCCCGGCGAAGATCAACAGCACGCCGCTTAACAAGACCGCGATATCCGCGGCGGACAGGGGCTTTCTCGCGAGGGAAGTAAACACCAGCGACGGAGTTCCCAAGTAGACGATCAGTTCCGTCACTGGCACGAGACTGATCTTTTTCCAACGGGCAAAGACAAATCCGGTGGCAATGAGTAAAAAAACCGGAACGACGGGAGAAAGTGGTTCGAATAGTTCCATCGTGCGGTAATAGATGAAGTCAATTTCAGAGTGAAGCGAGTAGAGTGAAACTTAAGGCTTCGCTGAGTTCGATCATCGCACCGAAGTTGTCGCGGGTCAGCACGCCGTTTCGTTTTTGCAACAGAATGCGCCAAACCAAAGCAAAGACGGAAAGACAAAGGCCGATCCATAGGCCAGTGCGGCCTAGCAGATAGGTGGTAAGAGCAAGTGTCCCAAAGGTGGTCAACAAGAGATGCCAGAAACTGACGTTTTGAGCAATGAGCCTCGCCTCTCCCTCAGCGTGCCGCTGTGAGCCATAAATGAAAACAATCAGCGCCCAACGCGCCAAAACGGGTGTCAGCAACAATCCCGGCGTGAGTTTCACTTCAAGAATATCTATCGATTTTATCTTAAAGAGCAGCACTAAGAGAATCGCAATGATGCCCATGGCGCCGCTCGATTGCCCGGTTGTCGTTGGTATTCGGCCCGCCGGGACGGCATCGAAAGTTTTTTGCAATGCTTCGAGGTGAAGCCCGCCGGTTACGAAGACCAAGAGTGCAGTCAGAACAATGCTTAGAATTTCCGTGTCCAAATAGTTTCCCAATGCCCGAGGTAGCAGCGCCAACATTAGGCCGAGGAATAATCCCACTAAAGGAAAATAGGGAACGGACGTTCCCACCAAACCCGAATCGGGTTGAGAACGCGTGTATCGGTTCCAAATGGTTAAAAATTTGAAAGCGGCGGCGATGCTTTTCATGGCTTCTCTTTTCTCGCTTAGACACCTTAATCTGTCAATCGGATAGCGGCTTTTGTCGGTCACTCGGTTGGATCTCCGCGGGTTCCGAGGAAAAATAAAATATTTTCTTAAAAATCAGTCATTTATCGACGCTTTGATGCTTTACTTTTAAGCGGATTTTTGCTACTCTCCTGGCAGTTGTAATCCGTTCTAACCTCATAACTTTTCAAGCAATATTCCGCTCGACGTTAGGTGCAAATGGCTGAATCAAAATCTCCCCAGCAAACTGAATATAACGCAGACAATATCAAAGTCCTTGAAGGGCTCGAAGCGGTCAGAAAACGCCCAGGAATGTACATCGGTGACACCAGCGAGCGCGGCCTTCATCACTTGGTCTACGAGGTGGTCGATAATTCCATAGACGAGACCCTGGCAGGGCACTGCGACAGGATCGAAGTCACTATCCACATCGATAACAGCGTCACAGTCGTCGACAACGGTCGCGGCATTCCCGTCGACATTCACCCGACGGAAAAAGTCTCCGCCGCTGAAGTCGTGCTCACGAAGCTCCATGCCGGTGGAAAGTTCGATAAATCCTCTTACAAGGTTTCCGGCGGCCTTCATGGTGTTGGGATTTCAGTTGTGAATGCTTTATCGGAAAGCTTGGAAATCGAGATCAAACGAGACGGCAAAGTGTACCAACAGAGTTATAAGCGAGGCGACCCGCAGGGAAGACTTAACGAGGTCGGCAAATCGAAAGAACGCGGAACGCGGGTCACGTTCACGCCTGACAATCAAATTTTTGAAACCCTTGAATTCAGTTTCGACATTCTGTCGCAAAGGCTTCGTGAGCTCGCTTTCTTAAATCGTGGTGTAAAAATCACCATTGAAGATGAGAGGAGCCAGAAAAAGCATGAGTTTTTCTATAAGGGCGGTCTCCTGTCTTTCGTTGAGCATCTCAACCGCGCCAAATCCGTTATCCACTCTAAGGTTGTCTATTTTGAAGGCGAAAAGGACGGAGTTGAAGTCGAAATCGCCATGCAGTGGAACGATGGCTATTCAGAAAATGTTTTTTCGTTTGCCAATAACATCAATACCATCGAGGGTGGCACGCATCTGATCGGTTTTAAATCGGCGTTGACCCGCACTGTTAACAGCTACGCCATTGACAGCGGACAGCTGAAAAAAGACGACCAGAATCTTCAGGGAGAAGATGTTCGCGAGGGATTAACCGCGGTAGTCAGCGTGAAAGTCCCCGAACCGCAGTTTGAAGGACAAACCAAAACAAAGCTCGGTAACAGTGAGGTCAAAGGCATTGTCGAAGCTCTGGTCAACGAAAAATTCGCCAGCTACCTGGGCGAGCACCCGGCCGATGCAAAAAAGATCGTCGCTAAGGGCGTCGAAGCGGCCCGCGTCCGCGAAGCGACGCGCAAAGCGAAAGATTTGGCCCGGCGCAAGGGCGCATTGGACTCAGGTTCGCTGCCCGGCAAGCTCGCCGATTGCCAGGAGAGAGACCCGGCGCTAAGCGAAATTTATCTTGTTGAGGGAGATTCCGCCGGTGGCTCGGCGAAGCAGGGCAGGGACCGTCGCAACCAGGCTATTCTTCCGCTCAAAGGGAAAATTCTCAATGTCGAGAAGGCACGCTTCGATAAGATGCTCTCGTCCCAGGAGATCCGATTGATGATCACCGCACTGGGGACGGGAGTGAAAGAAGATTATGACGCGGCAAAGCTTCGCTACCACTCGATCATTATCATGACCGATGCCGATGTCGACGGTTCGCACATCCGTACTCTGCTGCTGACATTTTTCTATCGCCAAATGCCGGACCTGGTCGAAAAGGGCTACCTTTTTATCGCCCAGCCGCCGCTGTACAAGGTGAAGCGCGGCAAGCAGGAACGTTATCTAAAAGACGAGGCGACTCTGGAAGACTATTTGATTGAACTCGGCACCGAAAATATTCGGGTTAGAGCAACCAACGATGGCAATGGTCTGGCCGGTCAGCCGCTGCAGAATTTCGTCAAGAAGGTCGCCCGTTGGGAAAAGCTGATGGCTCTGATAGTTCGCAAAAGAAAGAATCGGGTCGTCATCGAAGGGCTTTTATTAGAAGAGGGGTTCACCGAAGAGACCTTAAAAGATGAGAAGGCGCTACGGAGCATCGAGATGCGCTTGGCCTCCTATGTGAATTTGATGGCGCCGGAGCAAGCGCCGTTGTCCTGTGCCTTGATAGAAGATCCGGAACACAACTGTTTTAAGCTTATCGGCACAACCCGAGCCAACGGGACAGGATTTCAGACGGTGGTCGATCGCGAGTTCCTGGCCAGTCCCGAGTTTAAAGAGATAAAAAAAATCTTCGCTGAACTCATTAGCATCGGCTTGCCCCCTTATTCAGTTGAAAACGGCGATCACAAGGCGCAGCTTCGCTCTCTTACCGAAGTGCTCCAATACATCATGGAGGGCGGCAAGAAAGGCCAATACATTCAGCGTTATAAAGGCCTGGGAGAGATGAATCCGGACCAGCTTTGGGAAACCACGATGAATCCCGAGACCCGGATCCTCTTGCAGGTAAGAATCGAGGATGCCGTAGAAGCCAACGACATCTTCTCCACTCTAATGGGCGACGAAGTTGAACCTCGGCGCAAATTCATAGAAGAACACGCACTCACGGTTAAAAACCTGGACGTTTAAGTAGTCAATGCGTTCAAACGTTCAATCAGTTCAAAATCGGCTCGAACGGATCGCAACGAGTTCAGCAGTGAATCTCTCGGTTAAGTTATGGAAGCAACATTAAAGTCGCAGAAAGTACCTGTCTATATCGAAGACGAGATGCGTCAGTCCTATATGGACTACGCCATGAGTGTCATCGTCGGTCGCGCCCTGCCCGATGTGCGTGACGGACTCAAGCCGGTGCATCGGCGAGTGTTGTACGCCATGTATGACATGGGCAATACCTGGGATAACCCCTACAAGAAGTCCGCCCGTCTGGTCGGAGATATCATCGGTAAGTATCATCCTCATGGCGACACCGCCGTTTATGATACCATCGTGCGCATGGCTCAGAATTTCGTCATGCGCTATCCGTTTATCGACGGGCAAGGCAACTTCGGATCCGTCGACGGCGACTCTCCGGCCGCCATGCGCTACACCGAAATCCGCATGGCTCGTCTGGCCGAAGAGATTCTTGCCGACCTTGAGAAAGAGACCGTCGATTTTGTCCCCAATTATGATGATTCTTTAAAGGAACCGGCGGTTCTGCCGTCGCGCATTCCCAATCTCCTCGTCAACGGCTCCTCGGGAATCGCCGTCGGAATGGCGACCAACATTCCGCCGCACAATCTGGGAGAGGTCATGGATGGACTGGTCGCCATGGTGGCCAACCCGGATATCACGGTCAAAGAGCTGATGAAGCATATCCCCGGGCCGGATTTTCCCACCGCCGGGTTTATTCATGGCAAGGAACCCATCGTCCAGGCCTACAACGAAGGTAAAGGCATCATTCAGGTGCGTGGTAAGGCTTTTACGGAGACGGTCAAACGCACGGGAAAAGAACAGATCGTCATCAATGAAATACCTT
The DNA here is from genome assembly GCA_040877705.1 of Binatia bacterium. GTDB lineage: Bacteria > Desulfobacterota > Binatia > UBA9968 > UBA9968 > WHTF01. The sequence goes on from JBBDNJ010000332.1 coordinate 30,116, forward strand.
TCCTGGTGAACAAAGTGCGGCTCATCGAACAGATTGCCGCCTTGGTCCAGGAGAAAAAAGTCGAAGGCATCTCCGATTTGCGCGACGAATCGGACCGCGACGGCATGCGCATCGTTATCGAGCTCAAGCGCGACGCGGTGGCCGAGATCATTATCAACCAGCTCTATAAACACACTTCTCTGCAAGAATCTTTCGGCATCAACATGCTGGCCATTGTCGAGGGCCGGCCAAGGCTGCTCAATCTAAGAGACGCGCTCAGGGCGTTTTTGGATCACCGCAAAGAGGTCGTTACCCGGCGCACCGCCTACGATCTTCGCAAGGCCGAAGAACGCCTGCATATTTTGGCAGGTTTACGGATCGCTCTGGACAACCTTGATGCGGTTATTACCCTGATTCGCAATGCCAAGGATCCGAAGGCCGCCAAAGACGGCTTGACGGCGACCTTCGGACTCTCGGAAATTCAGGCGCAGGCGATTTTGGACATGCGCTTGCAGAGACTGACCGGCCTTGAGCGCGACAAGATCCTGCAAGAGCACAAGGAGACGGTGGAGCTCATCGCCCGATTGCGCGCTATTTTGGCAGATGAAAAGGAAATCTATAAGATAATCGTCACAGAACTCAATGAGATCAAGGAGAAGTTCGGCGACCAACGGCGGACGCAAATCGTTGCCCGCTCCGAGGAGATCTCCATTGAGGACATGATCGTCGATGAGGACATGGCCGTGACGATTTCGCACGAGGGTTACATCAAACGTAACCCGGTCACTCTGTACCGGGCGCAGCGGCGCGGCGGCAAGGGGAAGATCGGCACGACGACGAGAGAAGAAGATTTTGTCGAGTATCTCTTCATTGCGTCGATGCACTCCTACATCCTGTTTTTTACGACCATCGGTAAGGTCTATTGGATTAAGGTTCACGAACTTCCGCAGGCCAGCCGGGCGGCGAAAGGGAAGCCCATTGTCAATCTGCTCAACTTGGAGCCCGGCGAGCGAGTTTCGGCGTTTCTTTCCGTTCGCGAATTCGTCGACGGACGGTTTGTTATTTTCGCTACCAGGAAAGGACTGATCAAAAAAACCGACTTGATGTTGTATTCCAATCCGCGTCCCTCGGGGATACGGGCCATCGGCCTCGAAGATGGCGATGAGGTGATTGGTGTGCGGCTTACCGATGGCCAACAGGAGCTGATTCTGTCGACCCTGGAGGGCCAGTCCATTCGTTTCAAGGAAGAGCAGGTCAGGCCCACCGGACGGGGAACCTATGGCGTGGTGGCGATGCGGCTCGATAAAGCGGATGCCGTGGTCAGTATGGAAATGCTCAACCGTGGCGCCAGTATCTTGACCGTCTCGGAAAACGGTTACGGCAAGCGCACCGAAATGGAAGAGTATCGTCTCCAATTTCGCGGCGGCAAGGGCATTATTACGATGAAGGCCACGGACAAAACAGGTCGCGTCGTGGGCGGCCAGCAAGTGACCGACGACGATCAGCTGATGCTGGTCACCACTAACGGCAAAATTATTCGTCTGCGCATGAAAGATATTCGCGTTATTGGCCGAAACACGCAAGGGGTACGTCTGATCGATCTTGAAGATGGCGAACGGGTAGTCTCGCTGGCCCGGCTGGCCGAAAAGGAAGACGAGGACGAGACGGAATAGGACTCCACGGATCATGGCGAAACTTCCATCTCGCTTCTCACCGCTTGGCCGTCTGCCTGTAATTCCCATTAGTGACCGATGATGGCAGAACCAATCGGAATTATTGGAGCCGGTGGTTGGGGGACCGCGCTCGCCAGCGTGCTCGGGCAAAAGGGTTTAGCGGTAACTCTTTGGTGCCACGGCGCCCAGAGTTATGAGGAATTGCAACAAACCAGAGAAAACCGCAGCTACTTGCCCGGCATCGTTCTACCCGACACGGTCGAAGTGACCCGCTCGCTGGAGAAGACGGTAGCGGAAAAGCCACTTGTCTTGTGTGTTGTGCCGTCGCACACGGTGCGGCAAGTCATGACTCGCGCGGCACCTGGAGTAGCCCCATCGACTGTCGTCGTTTGCGGCACCAAGGGCTTGGAAGAAGAGACTTTGAAAACCATGGGAGAGGTGTTGGTGGAGATTTTCGGCGCCCAGAACCGCGAAAGGCAGGCTTTCCTGTCCGGGCCAACGTTTGCTCTGGAGGTAGCCCAGGGATTTCCCGCTGCGGTGACTGTGGCTGCATACTCCGAAAGCATTGCGCGAGACATTCAAGCAGTGTTGAGCACGCAAAGCCTTAGAGCTTACACCTCGAAAGATGTCATCGGGGTGCAGATGGGTGGCGTCATCAAAAACGTCATCGCCATAGCCGCCGGTATCAGCGATGGGCTCGGTTTGGGACAAAACGCTCGCGCGGCATTGATTACGCGCGGGCTAGCGGAACTGACTCGATTAGCGGTCCAAATGGGAGCCGATCCGTTAACGCTCGCCGGCTTGCCAGGAGTTGGCGATTTGATCCTGACTTGCACGGGAGGTTTGAGTCGCAACCGGCAGGTCGGAATGCAGATCGCCGGCGGCAAGAGCGTCGCAGAGATCATCCAAGGTTCGCGGATGGTCGCGGAAGGCATTCGCAATGCCCGTTCAGTCTATTTGTTGGCTCAACGGCTTGGCATCGAGATGCCCATTGTCGAACAGATGTATCGGATCATTCACGAAGGCCGAAGGCCTTCCGAAGGGGTACGGGATCTGATGCAGCGCTCGCTCAAAGCCGAGCGTACTTAAATTGACAATACCGGGACTCTATGATTCAAATAGTCAGACTGCGAAAAAAGCCCACTCTGGTTCGTAGCGCCCGATGGTGTGTTGCTAATGTCTCGCGCATGTATGTATCCGCCCGTCGATCTTTCGCGCGCCTCGCATCCGGGATCTCTTTGACGCATCAAAGCCAGAGGGTCATCTTAATTTGGCCGGATGTATGGCCAATGGAGCAAAATCACCATGAAAAGAACCTATCAACCCAGCAACGTGAGACGAAAACGGACGCACGGATTTCTCACCCGAATGGAAACCCCAGGGGGGCGCAACGTGATCCGACGCCGGCGGGCTAAAGGACGGAAGAAACTTACGGTTATCGTGCCGCCGAAACGGGCCAGAACCTAGGAAGGATGGCGACAGCGGTCGGAGCCGGCTTTCCAAAGAAGGCTCGTCTAAGAAAACGACCGGAGTTTGTCAATCTCTCGCGCTCGGGCAAAAAGCTACACACAACCCATTTTGTGGTCATCACGAAAGAGACCGATCAACGTGAGGCCCGTTTGGGAATTACCGTTAGTTCGAAGGTCGGCAACGCGGTGGTGCGTAACCAGGTTAAGCGGTTTCTCCGCGAATGCTTTCGCCAGTTGAGGCATGAGATTGTCCCGGCACAGGACGTACTCATCATTGCCAGAAAGGGAGCGGCTAGCCTATCGCTTCCAAAGCTGGCGAGCGAGATCCGAGAATGCCTGACCCACAGCCGGGGTCGCAAAAAATAATGGAAAGGTTTCTTCGACAGATCGTCACCGGCGTCCTGGGCGCTTACCATCAATTTCTTTCCCCGCTCTTGCCAAGGGCATGTCGTTTTTTCCCGAGTTGCTCTATTTATACTTCGAAAGCGATTCACAAATACGGACTGTGTAAGGGAGCATTGTTGGGGTTAAAGCGGCTCGGTCGCTGTCATCCATGGCACCCCGGCGGCTACGACCCTGTTATTTAGAAAATTAGATTGTTAGTTACATAATGGAAAAACGCGCATTTTTAGCCATAGCTCTCTCTTTATTGGTGTTGGTGCTTTACCAGGAGTGGATCACACGACAATACGGGACGACTCCGCCTCCACCGCAGCAAGTGGAGAAAACAGAACCAGGCAAACCTCAAACTGCTGAATCGGTACCGCCATCGGTATCGTCTCCGTCGGCTGCGGCGGAGATCAAGCCTGTGCAAACACCGGCTGGACAACCGGCCAAAGATATTCGCATCGAGACTGACAACTATGTCGCGGTGTTGACTAGCCAGGGCGCGCGTCTCAAAAGCTTTAAGTTTAAACACTATCGCGCCACCGGAGATCCCAAGAGTCCGCCGTTTGAGATGATTCCGACTGTGCCGGGAGTACCGTATCCCCTGGGAGTGAAGTGGAATAACGCCGCCTCGGTGGATGATTCGGACATCGTTTACCGTGTCGACGCGGAGGATCTTAAGCTCAGCGGCGACACCCAGGGAACTTTGATCTTCCAAGGAATCGCTCAGGGTGGGGCGACCATCACAAAAAAGTTGACCTTCTCCGGCGCGCGTTATCCCATCGATCTGCAGGTTACTGCGAAGGCGGCAGATGGCAGCGCCTTAGCCCCTGCGCTTATGCTCACCGCTCCGAGCAATCATCAGAATCCCAGCCCCGATGCGCCATTCGAAGGGCTCATCGCCGTGGTCGACAATAAGATTAAGCGAGAACACGTCAGCGACGAGCTCAAGCAAGGTAAAGAATTTACCGGTGATCTTTCCTGGGCCGGATTCGGCTATACCTATTTTTTCATGGGGCTCGTTCCGGCCGATGGCGCGGGTTATAAATTGACTCTACAAGAGTTCGGTCCAGCGCTGATCTTGACCGTCGCTGAACCATCGGGCAAGTCCGAGACCCGTGGGCGCTATACCCTCTTCGCCGGTCCGAAAGAATTGAGTGTTCTGGAATCTGTCGGTAAAGGGATGGAGCGCGCCATCGACTTTGGCTACTTTGGATTCATCTCGATACCCTTCCTATACGTCCTTCATTTTTTTCATCGCTTTACGGGCAGCTATGGCATCGACATTATTCTCCTGACAGTGGTCCTCAAGCTTCTGACGGCGCCGCTCACGCACAAGAGTTATGTGTCAATGAAGCAGATGCAAAAGCTTCAGCCGCAGATGGAAAAGCTCAAAGAGAAGTATAAGGATGATCGGGAAAAACTGAACAAAGAGATCATGGAGATGTACCGACGCAACGGCGTCAACCCCCTTGGCGGGTGTCTTCCCATGGTGGTGCAGTTCCCTGTTTTTATCGGTCTGTACAACGCGCTCTACATCCCCATCGAGTTGCGCCATGCGTCGTTTCTCTGGATCCAAGATCTTTCTCGGCCCGATTGGGAGTCGCTGCCGTTTACTTTGGCCGGTTGGCATCTGGGCGTTCCCGTGCTTACGATACTTATGGGCGCTAGCATGTTCCTTCAGCAGTGGATGACCCCTACCGCTGGCGATCCCAATCAGCGAAAATTGATGCTGATGATGCCGCTCATATTTACTTTTATGTTTGTCACGTTTCCGGCTGGCCTCACCATCTATTGGCTGGTTAACAATGTTCTTTCGATCGCGCAACAGTATTGGATTAACCGCAGAGTGAAGTAGGTCTATGTTGTGAGCGAGGTGTGTGTATGGATTACGTGGAAACCGAAGGCGATACTATTGACCAAGCTATCGAAACCGCGCTGGTACGTCTCGGAGTCGTGCGCGACAAGATTACCGTCGATATACTTTCGGAGGGAAAACGAGGAATTCTCGGTTTCGGCGCGCAGAAAGCGCGCATCCGCGCTGCGCTCAGAAAACCTGTTATTGAATTAACGACTCCTGAACCGGCGCCCGAAATGACCGTGGTCATCGCTGCTGCTCCGAAACCTATAACCGATGCGGAAACAACTGCGGCGGGAGAGAAGGCCAAGGGCGTGCTCGATGAAATTTTGAAATTGATGGGTGTTAAAGCGTCTGTGCAAGCAAAAGCGGGGAACAAAACTGACGAGGTCGTACTCGAAGTCAGCTCCGATAACGGCGGCCTGCTGATTGGCCGTAAGGGCCAGACTTTGGAGGCGTTACAGTACCTGGTGACCCGGATCGTCGGCGAGCGCCAGGGAAGCGAAGGGCCGCACATCGTCGTTGACATCGAAAACTACCGGGATCGACGGCAAAAATCACTCGAGGACATGGCCTTGCGTTTGGGGGAAAAGGCCAAGCGGCAGAGAAAAACGGTGACGGTGGATGCGCTGAGCGCCGCCGATCGCCGCATTGTTCACGCTGCGCTTCAGGACGATCCGTGGATCACAACCAGGAGTCTCGGGCAAGGATCTTATCGGCGACTTCTGATCATTCCGGAAGGCGATAGGAAGGGGAAAGAGGAAGCCAAAGCCGCTTTACTGGACCAACAGGAATCAAAGTCTCAAGACAAGGGTGCCAGGCCCAGCCCTGCGCGAGCGTCTCGGAACGACGGCTGAAATCAACTTTGAGCCTCACCTTTACTCCGGCTCCGTGACCTTTGGTTGACCGTTTCAGATCAGTTTCTTATGCTGTAACCATGATCAAACGACGCAAAACAAGACAGATCCAGATAGGTAAGGTGCTGGTAGGCGGAGATGCGCCGATTACCGTCCAATCCATGACCAAGACCGATACCCGTGATGTCCGCGCCACCGTCAATCAGATATGGGCATTGGAGGCGGCGGGGTGCGAGATTGTGCGCGTTGCCGTGCCGGTGCGTGAAGCGGCCGAACAGCTCGGCGAAATTAAAAAGAAAATTCGTATACCGCTGGTTGCCGACATTCATTTCAATTACAAGTTAGCGCTGATTGCTTTGGCGCAGGGGGTTGACGGTTTGCGCCTCAATCCGGGTAATATCGGCGCGCGCCGGTATGTCGAGGAGGTCGTCAAGGCAGCCGCCGAGCGCAGGATTCCGATTCGCATCGGCGTCAATGCCGGCTCTTTGGAAAAGGATTTGCTGCAAAAGTACGGTGCACCCACGGTTGACGGCATGGTCGAGAGCGGCCTGCGCCACATCCGTATCTTGGAGGATTTGAATTATCCCGAGATCAAAATTTCTCTTAAGGCTTCCGACCCCCTGATGATGATCGAAGCTTACCGGATGCTCGCCGATAAAGTCGAATATCCATTTCACTTGGGCGTGACCGAAGCCGGTACGCCGAACGTCGGCACGATCAAATCCGCGGTGGGGCTGGGGACTTTACTCGCTGAAGGCATCGGTGACACCATTCGCGTTTCATTGGCCGCCGATCCGGTTGAGGAAGTGCGCGTAGGCACCGAGATCCTGAAATCACTGGGTATCAGAAAGGAAGGCCTGACCTTCGTCGCTTGTCCGTCCTGTGGACGAGCTGACGTTGATCTGGTGAGTCTTGCCAAAGCGGTCGAAGAACGGATGATCCCCTACAACAACTTGAACATCCATGTCGCGGTCATGGGCTGCGAGGTCAATGGACCGGGAGAAGCGCGGGCTGCCGATCTTGGTGTGGCCGGCGGTAAGGGCATCGGTTTGATTTTTAAAAAGGGCGAAGTCATCCGCAAGGTGCCGGAAGCTCAGATCGTCGACGCTCTCATGGAAGAAGTGCACAAGCTTGCCCAAGAGCAGAAGACAGAGCCGGCTCCTGCCGCGAACGACTAGCCGGTCCATCCAACAACCTCATTTTTTGTCCAGGGGAAGATCATGCGCTGGAGTAAAACACTTATCCCCACACTCAAGGAAGACCCGGCCGACGCCGAGGTGGTGAGTCACAAGCTACTCGTGCGCGCCGGCTTTATCCGACAAATCAGCCGCGGCATCTACGACTATTTTCCGTTGGCTCTAAAGGTCATACGCAAGATCGAAAGCATCGTCCGAGAAGAAATGGATCGGGCCGGCGCGCAAGAACTCCTCCTCCCCATCGCTTCTCCCGCCGAACTATGGCAAGAGAGCGGCCGCTGGGAGGTTTACGGCAAGGAATTAGTCAGGTTCAAAGACCGTCACGCTAGAGACTTTTGCTTGGGCCCGACCCATGAAGAGATCGTCACCGACCTGGTGCGCAGCGCCGTGCGCTCCTACCGGGAGCTGCCCTTTAATCTTTACCAGATTCAAACCAAATTTCGGGATGAAGTGCGGCCACGCTTCGGCCTCATGCGGGGACGAGAGTTCATTATGAAGGACGCCTACAGCTTTCACACCGATGTGGAAGATTGCCGCCGTGAGTACGATAACATGTACGAGACGTACAAAAGAATCTTTACTCGCTATGGTCTGCAATACCGGCCGGTGGAGGCCGATACCGGGGCAATCGGCGGCAGTCTGTCGCATGAGTTCCAAGTTCTCGCCGAATCCGGCGAAGATGCCATCGTCAGTTGTAACCTTTGCGATTATGCGGCCAACGTGGAAAAGGCCGAAGTCAAAGCCAGCCGGCCGGCGGCGCGGGACTTGACAGAAGAGTCACCCCAACTGGAAAAAGTCTCGACCCCCGGCAAAAGGAGCGTCGCCGAGGTTGCCGAATATCTTAAACTACCGCCGGAAAAATTTGTCAAAACATTGGTTTACAGGATCGACAACGGCGAGCTTGTAGCGGCGCTGGTGCGCGGCGATCACGAGATCAACGAGGTCAAACTGCAAACCGCTCTGGGTTGCCGGGAAGTAGCGCTCGCCGATGAAGCAGCGGTCGCCGCTACCACCGGGGTGACGCCGGGATACCTTGGACCCATCGGGTTGAACTTGCGCACGATTGCCGATCTCTCGGTCCAGTCCATGCGCGGCGCGGTTACCGGCGCCAACGAAGCCAACGCCCATTATATTGAAGTCGATCAGGAGCGTGATTTTACGCTGTCGGCCTTCGCCGATCTCAGGCTGGCGATGGCCGGAGATCATTGTCCTCGATGCGATCATGGCTTGCTCGAAGCTCACCGCGGCATCGAAGTGGGCCAGGTGTTTTATCTTGGCAAAAAATATAGTGAAGCACTGGGCGCAACTTATCTCGATGCCGAAGGCAGGGAGCGGCCCATGGAAATGGGCTGCTACGGTATTGGTATCAGCCGCTTGGTTGCGGCCGCAGTGGAGCAGAATCACGATGCCAACGGAATTATCTGGCCGTTATCGATTGCGCCGTTTCAGGTATTGCTGTTGCCGATCAATTACAATGACAAAGCAACTCGCGAGGCGGCCGATCGGCTTTATGACGAATTGCGGCGGCGCGGCGTTGAAGTCTTATTTGACGATCGGGATGAACGCCCGGGAGTGAAATTCAAAGACGGCGATCTGATCGGTATCCCTCTGCGTATAACCGTCGGCGCCAAGGGATTGGCAAAGAGTTGTCTCGAGCTGCGCTGGCGGCGCGACGGCAAGACCGTGGAGATAGCGCTGGCCGGCGCCGCGCAGACGATCCACAGTCACCTGGCGCAGGCGTAAACTATGACCTCTAAATTGGAACTGCTTCGCACCCGGCATTCCATGCGCGAGCGCCTGATCGTCGCTCTCGACGTCGATGATCTGAATCATGCGAAAGAATTAGTTCAACGCCTCGCCGGTGAAGTGGGAATGTTCAAGATCGGCAAGCAGTTGTTCACCCATGCAGGGCCGCAGGCGGTGCGTTTGATCCAAGAGGTCGGCGGCGAAATCTTTCTCGACCTCAAATTCCACGACATTCCCAACACCGTTGCCAAAGCAGCCGTTGAAGCCACTCGCATGGGTGTCAAGATGTTCAACGTGCATGCCTCGGGGAGTCTCGAGATGATGCGTACTACGGTCAAAGAAGTGCGGCGGGTATGCCGGCAAGAGAAACGGCGCAAGCCGATCATGCTGGCGGTCACCGTGTTGACGAGCTTGAATCAAGATGACCTCAAGCGGGTCGGCGTCGACGGGCGAGTGGCCGCCCAAGTCGTGCGCCTAGCGCTATTGACCAAAGAAGCGGGGATGGACGGTGTCGTCGCTTCGCCTCATGAAGTGGCTGACATTCGCGAACATTGCGGCCGGCGTTTCGTCATCGTCACTCCCGGAATTCGCCCGCTAGCTGCCCCGCGCAACGATCAGCAGCGCGTTATGACTCCGGCCGAGGCGGTTAAAGCCGGCATCGATTACATCGTCGTCGGACGTCCCATTGTCGAGGCCAAAGATCCGGTTGCCGCCGCCCGGGCAATGATCGCCGAGATGAATCCCGCGGCAGAAAAAGCTATTTTGCCTTCGGCATCGTTCTAGCTCTGATGAGCAGTTCCGAGTGACGCAACGATTTAGCGGCAAGCTTTTGACCGCGACTGCGTGTTCGTCGCCTCTATTTTGCCTATTTGCCCCATTGACGAAAGAAATGATGCACCGGGCCGTGGCCGCTGCCAACGGCAAAACCTTTGCGGATCGCCGCCGTAACGTAAGTCTTGGCGTGCATCACCGCGCTCTCTAACTTCTCGCCCTTGGCCAGATATGCAGCGATGGCGGCCGACAGCGTGCAGCCGGTGCCGTGGGTATGGACAGTGCGGATGCGTTGAGCGCGCAGCTCGCGGAACTTTTTGCCGTCGAAAAATAAATCCGTAGCCGGCCCGCGCCGGTGACCGCCCTTTATCATCACGCTCTGCGCTCCCATGTCGACGATTCGCTGCGCCGCCCGGCGAATGTCTCTGGCGTTGGCAATTGTCAAGCCGGTTAATTCGTTTGCCTCGGGGATATTGGGTGTGACCAGAGTCGCCAGTGGAATGAGATGCGCGCGCAGCGCAGCGATGGCATTTTTATTGATCAGCAAGTCTCCCGAGGCCGCTACCATCACCGGATCGACAACGATGTTTCCCAGATGATGTTGGTGGATTTTTTCAGCCACGGCTTTGACAATCGGCGCATTGGCCAGCATGCCCGTTTTCACGGCATGGGCGCCGATATCGACCACGACGGCTTCGATTTGTGACGCCACCAGCTTGGGCGGCAGTTCGAAAACCTCGGTTACCCCGACCGTGTTTTGCGCTGTAATTGCCGTGATTGCCGATGTTCCATAAACGCCCAGCGCCGCGAATGTCTTCAGATCGGCTTGGATACCCGCGCCGGCGCCGGAGTCCGAACCGGCAATCGTCAATACTTTGCAAATTTTCATAGGCCACATCGTAGCAAAGCCGGCATGGAGTTACGACTGAAGAATTTTCAGTTGCGCAGGTCCCGTGCTCCTGATCCGGCATCAAAGTCCGCCATTGTAAGCCGGTCCTGTACGACCAATGTCCCGATACGGGTTTTAGCTTGATCTTTATTCTTCATTCCAGCCGAACATTAACGTGCAGGGGCTGGATACTTTTTACTACAGCTCGGGCCTGCTTCTCTGTGCGAGTTGCTCCGAGAGAAAAAATCGTCTGGGTTTACGCCGTAGATCTGCACCGCCTCCGGTACAATCGTTGTTGGCACATGGGTTGCGTTAGGATTGGAGTGATAGAGTTACGAGAAGCAACTACGATTTACGAGAACGAAACGAAAGAGGCGGGTGTCTTATGTACGAGTTTTTATTTTTGGCGCTCATTGCGGTCTATCTCACAATCTCCTATCGCCCCAGCTCAAAAGAGCCTAATAGAAGCGGTCGGGGTGAATGGAATAAGCGATTTCTCGGCATGATCCGGAGAAACAACGGATAATTTTAGTCGTTGTGAGCCAAAGCAGATGACAAAAACCTGTCGAGATTGTGACAAAGACGCATCTTTCGTTGACACACTCCGTTGACAGGGCAAGGAGATTTGAATTCGATATTCTTCGCAGTAAAACCACTCTCAGTTCATTGGATCTAGCGTTTAAGAGATCATCGAGATCAGATCCGCGTTTTCTTTGAAATTCGTTTATATTAAAGTCATATCATTATTCTTTTTGGATGTTGACCCGAAAACAGGAGAGCCTGCGTCAAAGAGGGCGCCAATCCTATGAATCCCGAAACAAGAAAGGCCCTGTGGCTACGTTTCTCAATTACGCGCCAGTGCCGCTAACTTTTGGCACCAGTGGGCTGCGCGGCCTGGTCAAAGACATCACCGACCTCGAGGCATACATCAATGTCAAGGGGGCGCTGCGATATTTTTTTAGCATCGGCGATATCCGTGCGGGCAGCGCAGTTGTCCTGGCAGGCGACCTGCGGCCGAGTACTGACCGCATCATGAAAGCTTGCGTGCAAGCAGTCGTCGACACGGATTGCGTGGTAGAGAATGCCGGCAAGATTCCGACTCCCGCGTTAGTCGCACATGCCCTATCAACCAAACGTGCCGGCGTGATGGTGAGCGGCAGCCATATTCCATTCGATCGTAACGGCATCAAGCTCAACAAGAGCGTTGGCGAAGTATTGAAAGCGGACGAACCGGGCATCATCCGCGAAGTCGAGAAGGTACGCGCCGAAGAGTATCGCCGGTCCGCCACCGCATCGGCGTTTGAGGGTGCGGGAATGCTCAAGCGCTCGCCGGAATTGCCACCACTCGAGCGGGCCGCCGAAGAAGCGTACGTCGGCCGCTATCTGAGCAGCTTTACCAGCGGCGGTCTGTCCGGCTTGCGCGTTCTCGTGTATCAGCATTCGGCGGTAGGCCGCGATATTTTGGCGCGCATTCTGAACGAATTGGGCGCCGAGGTGATCACCGCAGGACGCAGCGACACCTTCATTCCCATCGACACCGAGAATGTCACCGCCGAACAGTTGGATCGTCTGGAGGAGTTCGCCGTCGCCGGCGAAACCAGCGGCCCGCTTCATGCCATCGTTTCCAGTGACGGAGATTCCGATCGGCCGCTGGTAACGGCCGTGCTGCCTGTTAGCGAACTTTATCCTGGCCAAAGACGCGTGCGTTTCTTGCCCGGTGACCTTCTGGGGATCGTGGTTGCCGAATACCTGCGCGCGGATGCCGCCGCCGTTCCCATCAGCGCCAACGATGCGGTCGAGCGGCGTATGAGCGAGCGTGGGGTTTTGCTCGAAATGACTAAGATTGGATCGCCATACGTCGTCGCCGCCCTGGACCAGTTAGCCGGCGCTGGGAATCGCCAACGCATCGTCGGCTGGGAAGCCAATGGCGGATTTTTGACCGGCAGCGATATCGTTTTAAGTGCCGGCACCCTGGCCGCGCTGCCGACGCGCGATTCGGTCTTGCCAATCCTGGCAAATCTGTTCGCTGCGGCAGAGCAGAAGATCGCTTTGGCCGCTTTATGGGACCGGTTGCCGGCGCGCTTCGGATGCGCCGGTTTACTCGACGACTTCCCGATGGCGGCGAGCCGGGCCATCCTCGCGCAACTGATTCCGCCCGGCGATTTAAGTGAGGTGGAGTTCGATGGCGCGGGACGCGTGCTCGATCGCAGTCGTGCCGGCGTCCCGCCTACGCCGCTCCCGGAAGCGGCAACCCAAGATTGGCAGCGAATCAAGGCGGTGTTAAGCCGTTTCTTCACGCCCGCGTTGGGCTTCGCCGGCATCGCGCGCATCAATGTGCTCGACGGCGTGCGCATCTATTTTCACAACGGCGACGTCGCCCATGTCCGGCCTTCGGGCAACGCGCCGCAGTTGCGGCTTTATGCTAACGGCGATTCGCAATTGCGCGCCGATCAAATTGTCGCGCTCGCACTGCGCCAACCCGATGGGATCTTGCGTCAACTGGAGCGGGCGTTTGTATAAGCAAGATATTTAACGTCGGGTGCTTTTGGGGCTTCCGCTATTATTTCGCGTGCGGGTCGCTGGCGCGCGATAGTGTTGAGGTGAGGATCTTCAGATGCTCGCTTTCCTCGATGTAGCGCACGAACCGGTATTTGTTTTCTTGCGAGTCTAAAGCAGCCGCCGGAACATCGCCCGCTCCCGCCTCGACCTTGGCTAGGATGAAGTAGAGATCGTTGCTTTTTAAAGCGCGTTGGAACCCTTCTTCAAATTCAGCCAGTGTTTTTGCGGTCACGACATGGGTAAAACCGCAGCCGCGCGCAACCGCCGCCAGGTCGGCCTGCCCAGCGGTTGCCGTGGGCGCGCCGCGGGAGGATTCGTAGCATTCGTTATCGAAGACGATATGAATAAGGTTCGCCGGATGCTGATTCGCCATGGTTGCCAGGCTGCCGAGATTGAGCAGCAAAGATCCGTCGCCGTCGAACGCCACAACCTTTCGGTGCGGCAGCGCCAAAGCCAAACCGAGGGCCATGGAAGAAGTAAGTCCAAGGTTCTGCAGATGGTAATTACCCGGGTGAGGCCTCAGAGCTTGCCATTCGTGGCGCACGGCGCCGAGGTTGGTGACCACCAGTTCATCGCCGAAGCGCGGCGCGACCGCGCGCAGACAGTCGTATCTTTTCATCAAACTACCTCAGGGCTTGTTTGTTAAGGACGATGGCCGTGGGCCGGCGCGAGGAACGCGCCAGCATCTGACTATCGCGTATCGTAGGACGAATATCCTCAAAGCGGCCGACTTTCTCGTAGACAATATGCATGGCTTGCAACACCGGCTCGGTCAGAGCACCGACGGTGGCATGCCCGGCGTTTTCTTCGCCGACGCCGCCACTGTGACCGATCAACATTAAGACCGGTATACCCGGGTGAATACAGACTGTCGCTAACGCGTTGGCTGACAGGAGGAAGCCGGCGTTCATCATCACCATCGCCGGTTTTTTACCGCCCAGGTAGGCGCCGGCGCAGATGCCGATTCCTTCTTCCTCACGAGTGACGGGCACGTGGTGAATGGCCGTATCTTCACCTATCGCCATCACCAAGTCATGCAGATTCGCTTCCGTCAAGGTCGCGACGAAATCAACTCCGGCCTCTTTAAGAGAATCGACGATTTCCGCCGCCACTTCCCTTTTCATGGTTCCTCCTACTGCCGCGGTCTCAGTTGCGTAGTTCGAATCCGAAATGATTTATCGGTAACCCAGTGCCACGCTGCCGAGTCGGCTAAACCCGATAGCCGCGCAAAATCGGCGCCCCGCGCGACAACGCAACCTAGGCCGCTGAACTTTCGCAATTCCACCCTTCTATAGCGAAGCTACCGTGATTATTCAAGTTAGGATGAGGCTGAATCAATTCATCACGCCGCGGATCAGTTGTGACGAGCGGCACTAGCGCTTCGGCGCGTGGTCTCTCGCTCTCATACACTTAGCAAAAGCTTGCGCTTTGTCGCCGGCGCCGGCCAGGGCTGCCTCGCGTTCGCAGTCGGTGGTGTCACGACTATAGCTAGCTGCGCCGGAGGTTGTGCTACCCCTGTCGCTCGGTGGAGATGGGCGCGTGTTAACGCAGCCCGCCAGAAGCAGCGCCACAACGAGTACTGCTATTTTCATTCATCTTCTCCTTCCTGCAAAGCTGGTTTCACCCAGCTATTGGCCTGCCCCATCATCTCGATCGCCGTCGTAAAGATCGGCTCATCCCATTCAACTTTCCTGCGCAGGCGAAATTTGTAGTTCTTTCTTGACCTTAACACTCTTGGCCGTCTGCGCTAAGTAGCAGCAAACCATGTCCGAAGACCTGAAAAGGGAGACGGACCGTTTGAAACACTTTTCCAGATGAATCACAGGCAGCCTTGAGAGATTAAAAAATAAACAACGGCGGAAGACGGATTTAAGAAATTGCACAAGCACGTTTGGTGAAAGAAACCGCTCTATTGAATTGATCGCCTTTATCCGGTCATGTTAAGAAATAGGGCAACTCGCGAACGGAGCATGGCGGGTGGCATGCTTACAAGGTGAGAATTCGTGAAACCGTTTGGCGCGGACTGACCGTAGCAAGCGAGCGACTCCAAGTTGGCTTGGCCGACGTTACCCCGAAGGAGGATTCGATGGGAGCGATTGACGCTGATGCTCATGTGATCGAGACGGTGCAGACTTGGAGCTATCTGCAAGATGATGAGCGACGTTTCACGCCGCAATTGATGACGCAGACCTTCGGCGAGAAACTTCTTAGTAATGAAGGAATCGCCGTACCGGAATTTTGGGTGATCGAGAGCCGAGCGTTCGGCAAAGACCGCAACGTCGGCACCGATACATCAAAGGAATCGCGCGAGATGCTAAGCGTCCAGGCGCGACTGGCTCACATGGACGAGCTCGGCATCGAGACCCAGGTGCTTTATCCGACGCTGTTTCTCCGGCCGATTGTACAGGACGTTGAGCGCGAGAGCGCCCTGTGCAAGTCCTATAACCGCTGGATGGCCGATCTTTGGCGCCAGGGCAAGGGCCGGTTGGGTTGGGTGGCCAAGCCGCCTCTGCGCCTCCTTGAAAAAACGCCGGCCGCGGTAAGCGATGAACTCGAGTGGGCTAAGAACAACGGCGCTTGCGGGATCTTCATGCGCGGGTTGGAATGCGAGCGGGCGCTCGGCTCACCCTATTTCTACCGGCTCTGGGAGATGTCGGGGGATCTGGATCTACCCGTTTGCATCCATTCGGCCAACGGCAGCTTTTTCCATCATGACTTCTTTGCCGAAGACACGAGTTTTACCAAGTTCAAGCTGGCTGTCGTCGGCGCGTTTCATACGCTTCTTGAAAAGGAGATCCCAAAAAAATTTCCGAAAGTCCGTTGGGGCTTCGTTGAGGTCGGCGCGCAGTGGGTGCCTTACGTTCTGAACGATCTGGCCGATCGCTATCGGCGCCAGGGCAAGTCGTTTCCGGCGGACGCGCTCGCCGCCAACAACATGTGGGTGGCCTGCGAGAACACCGATGATCTGCCCTACGTTTTAAGCCATGCGGGTGAGGATTGTCTGATGATCGGGACCGACTACGGTCACCATGATCCTTCAACCGAACTCAATGCCATTCATCTGCTGCGTAACGACAAGCGGATCGCACCCTCGGTGGTCAGCAAAATCCTCGAGATAAATCCGCGAAAATTTTATAGCCTTAATTGACGCGGGGTAGAGAGGAGAGCGTCGAGGGTCTCGAAAGGATTTTACTGAAAAACTCCAACCCCGAGTGCCTGGCAAGTTCGACACGCGCTCCCGTGCGCCAAAGGAGTCGACGATGGCTTTAAACCATTCAATTCACGCGCTGATGGTTGGGATGAGTGAAAACTGGTGGCGCGCGGGCATCATGCCTTGCCTGCGCAGCGATTTGGAACGCGACAAACCGGTTGCCTATATCATGTGGCTCGTCGAGGGACCCCAGGGACCCGTGGTCGTCGATACCGGATACCATCCCGATTATGTCGCACCGCAGTGGGCTCAAGGGAAGAATTTTATCGAGCCACCGACTCTGCTCTGGGATTTAGGGGTCAAAGCGGATGACGTAAAGACCGTCATCGTCACGCATTTTCATCAAGACCATTTCACCGGCTTCGATTATTTTCCCAACGCCAGATTCGTCATGCAGCGTACCGAATTGGACTTCTGGACAGGACCGCTCATGCGCCATGAGATATTAGACAGGCAAATTCGCCCAAGAGTGCGCCCGGCGCTGGAAAGACTAAGGCAGGAGGGGCGGATCGAACTGATCGACGGAGATTTCGAGCTTTACCCGGGGCTGGAGTTTATCAAGGCCGGGGGCCACACGCCGGGATCGCAGATGGTGGCGCTCCAAACGGCAGCCGGCAAGGCCGTCCTTTGCGGCGACATAGCATATACTTACAAAAATATTCGCGATCATATCCCTGTCGGCTGGTACTATCACCTGGGAGACACCGTCGTAGCGCTCGAGCGTGCTCTGTCTACCGCCGCGCGACCTGATCTCGCTTTTCCTAACCATGATACGGAAGTCATGCAAGGCAAGCGCGTGGCCCGCGTCATTTAAGGGCTCGGCGCCGCGCCTTGTTTGACGAGATACCAGCGCCTGAACATGCTTCGGCGATAAGATTGACAAGTCTCCGGAGATTGGACTAGAGAGGAACCGCAGCGGTCGCTACCAAACGATGCAGGAGATTTTGCAGGAGGAGATGAGAAATATGAACGCACTTAAGATCGTGGGAGTGGTTCTGATCGTGGCCGGTATTCTCGGGCTGGTGTATGGCAGTTTCAGTTTCACCAAAGAGACTCACGAAGCCAAGATCGGCCCACTCGAATTGTCGGTCAAAGATAAGGAGACGGTCAATGTTCCCGTTTGGGCTGGTGTGGGAGCGATAGTCGTTGGAGCAGTCCTTCTTATCGTACCCGGTAAGAGGTAGTTTAGTTCGTTCAGCGTCGGACGAGTGAACGCCTTGGCGTGGTACGGATAGCTGCGTTCGACGGACGAAGACTGTGAAAGCGCTAAGAAGGAGGAGTATCATGGCGCAGCACATTCACGGACCGCTTTACTACGAACGAATGGGACGCACCGGGCCGGTGATCGCCTTTATCCATCCCAACCCGATGGACCAGTCGTGCTGGATTTTTCAGATGGCGCACCTGTCAACCTGGTACCGGTGCATCGCCATCGACATCCCGGGATATGGCCGCTCGCCCAAGGCCGGCGCCGATCTGACAATGACCGACATGGCCGATGGCTGTTGGGAAGCGATCGACGATGCGCTCCCCGGCGAGACCGCGATCCTGGTCGGCTGTTCGGTCGGATCGGCGCTCGTTCCCTACATGTACCACCAACGACCGGACAAGACGGCGGCAATCGTGCTGTCGGGCACCGGTTACAACCCCACCAAAGAATTTACCAAGCGGCGGATCGATAACTACACGGCCAATGGCATCGACTATCGCTGGGCCTACACGTTCGAGGATCTGAGCCCGGCGTTTCGCGCCACGCCGCTGGCGCATTTCTTCGCCAACCTCTTTACCGAACGCAACGAGCAGGCCGATGTGCAGACGATCATCCACCAGTTCAAAGCACTCCAGCAGCCCTATCCGGATGGCCATCATGAGCGCATCGCCTGTCCGACAATAATCCTGACCGGGAGCGAGGACAGCGCACATCAGAGCGCCTTCGCGCTTAAGGCGCATATCCCTAATTGCGAATTGAAGGTTTTGCCGGGAGCCGGCCATGCTTGCCAGATGGAGCAGCCTTGGCTTTTTGATCGCTTTATGATCGAATTTCTCACCAAGTACGGCCTGTTCCCCGGAGCATCCAAGGCGGTGGCCAAGTCTGATCTGGGCATATGATTGTGTGATAAGGAGAAAGAATGCGCGAGGTCCTAACAAATATCTTTACCTGGCCCTGGTTTTCCGAACCGCACGGTTACAACTTTAATGGCCACTTCATTCGCCACTCTGACGGCAATCTGTGCATCGATCCTGTGACGCCGAGTGAAGAGGATCTGGCGGAGCTTGAGCGGCAAGGCGTCGCTTCTATTGTGATCACCAATCGCAACCACGGGCGTGCCGCCAATGCGATCCGCGCGCGCACCGGCGCGCGGGCGGCGATCCATGCAGCCGATGCGCCCCATGCGCGCACAGAGGGAACGGTGCTGGATGACGAATTGGAGTTGGGCGCTAGGGTCGGCCCATTCGTTGTGGTTGGCGCGCCGGGTAAATCACCGGGAGAAGTCGTCCTGCACTGGCCGGAACGGAAACTTTTGCTCGTCGGAGATGCGGTCGTGGGCCACCCTTCGGGGCGGTGCAAGCTTTTGCCGGACAAGGTTGTGGACGATCCCGCGCTCCTGCGCGAAAGCGTGCGTGGGCTACTCGCGCTCGATTTCGATACTCTTCTGGTTGGCGACGGAGATCCGATTATACGATCAGCCAAGGATCCGCTTCGGGAACTCGTGGCTGGTTTTTCTAAATGACCGTTTCCAAGTTAAGGTCACGAGTTGCTGGCAAAGGCATGCAACGCACTATCTAACAACCAAAGACTTGATTCCTTCGGCATTCCCAGGCGTGGGTAACGACTACGGCGCGCGCCAGATAACCATTTCCATAGCTAAGTCCGACAATAAGTGAAATAGTGAAACCATGGGAAACAGAATCTCTGATATTGGAAGCATGAAAAGCAATGTTGATGCGGGTAACAGGATAAAAACGTTCGGTACTAAAAAGACCGCCAGATTAGCTACCCAAAAGAACCCTGCGGTTGTTAGCGTGCAATCCGAAGCCCGACTCAAAGAAGTGACATCGATATTTGAAGCGCATGGTTGGAAATGTCGGATTGCATTGGAACCAGAAAAACCAGAGGACGTTAGCGATCTAACTCGATTATTGAATCCCCTAAAGCCAACGATAGCCGAGAAGAAAATCGGCCGTAATGAAACCTGCCCGTGTGGAAGCGGGAGGAAGTCTAAAAACTGCTGTGGTCATTAACGAGGCGGTGTAGGCGCTTGAGGCGGCAACGATCGATAGGCGAATGCGTTGTTTTCCGCGCAGCCTATCAAAACCAGACATAAGGAGCGGCGAACATGAGTAAAGGCAAAGACAGTAAAACCCAGAACAAAAAGAAACCACTCAAAACGTTGATGGAGAAAAGGGCCGCAAAAAGGGCCAAGAAAGAGAACAAAGGGGTTTCACTTGTTATCAAATGAGCCGGCCTCTGTGAGATGAGTGCAGGATAACATCGGTTTATCCTGCACTCCTTCGATCGAGTATCGTTGCAGCGGAGCCGCTGTGAGCTTACCGCATTGTTGCACCGCAAGATCTGATCCTCACAACTTTGGCGTCTAACACCACCCGGGCAGTCCAGAAGCCGCGAAGTTAGTCAACTTGGGCAAGTCTGACACCGGTCTTTCGCTTTAAAGGTCCGCCTTGCTGGAGGAACAGGCTGGGGGTACAGACCCTACGGGTCCTGGCGCTGGTTGACATAATTTCCCGTACTCGGGTACGCTCTATTCAACATGCGAGATAGTTGTCCCATTTATCCCTCCGGCAGCCTCTTTGGTTTTCGAAGGGGCGGTGACACACAGCTGTTTCAAAAATTCTTGAGTTTTTTCTGGCTGCGAACCGGGCTATGAAGACTGACGATATACGGATCGTCAAAACCCGGCCACTGCTCTCGCCGGCCATCCTCGCCGAGGAGATCCCCCTCACCGACACCGCGTCAACAAGAGTATACGAGGCGCGCCGAGCGATCGAGGCGATTCTCGACGGCAAAGATGCGCGTCTCCTCGTGGTAGTCGGGCCTTGCTCCGTACACGACACCAAGGCCGCGCTCGAGTACGCAACCAAACTCAAGCCGATCGCGGACGCGCTATCCGATGCGCTTGTCGTTGTCATGCGCGTCTACTTTGAAAAGCCGCGAACGGTCGTGGGCTGGAAGGGACTCATCAACGATCCAGACCTGGATGAGTCCTACCACATTAACAAGGGCTTACGCCTGGCTCGGCAATTGCTCGCCGATGTTCTGGAGCTGGGGGTTCCCGCTGGGACCGAGTTTCTCGATACGACCTTTGGCCAGTTCTATACCGACCTCATCAGCTGGGGTGCGATCGGAGCTCGCACCGCGGAGAGCCAAATACACCGAGAGCTGGCGTCGGGTTTGTCGATGCCGGTCGGCATCAAGAACCGCACAGACGGTAATGTCCAAGTGGCCGTGGACGCGATACAGGCCGCGCGCAGCCGACACCTGTTCCCGTCTCTCACCAAGGAAGGCGCACCGGCCATCCTGGAAACCACCGGCAATCCCTACGCGCATCTCGTGCTTCGTGGAGGTAGTGAGACCGGACCCAACTTCGATGCTGCCTCCATCGAAAGCGCGGTTCGACTGCTTCGCGCCGCCGAGCTTCCCGAGGCCCTCATGGTGGACTGCAGCCACGGCA